>JBOHMN010000212.1:0-24772 GCA_050730175.1 Acetobacteraceae bacterium
GCAGCGGAACGAGTTGCGACAGTTATTTTTTCAAACGGGAAGCGAAAACTGCATGAAGTTCTGCAGCATTCGTTTGCGCGATTTTCGCGGTGCCTGACCTAAGGTGGTCAGTAATCGCTTTGTGAAACTCGTACGGATGTGCGAGGTTGTGGATTTTCGCAGGCACGTCTGAAACCCTGTGGACCGTGTCGCCCTCCTGAGCAGGGGTAATATAAGCGACGACTTCGCTATCGGCGGGTTCCTCGATATGAGCAGCGACGAGTTGGCCGCGCGCATCCTTGATGATGAGCATGTTTTTCGTCGTCATCACGTGTTCCCTCCGCCTGAGAGCGTGAACCAGGTTGAACGCCAACCCGGCGCAGCGGTATTTTCCACTAAGCAGTTATAAGACCAGTCTGTCCCGCCGTTGGCGTAGACAAATCGTTTTTGAAACCTGCTTGACTCCAGTTGAGTCGTACCGGAGGGCGTCGGAAAGGTGTCAAAGGGTAGAGGATTTGCCATTATCCACTGAGCCCCTCGGTCCTCCGCTACGCCGTGCGGCTTGAAGCGAACCGTAACCCACATATTTTTGCCATTGGCTAGCCAATATTTGCCTACGTTGTTGAACGCCATCGTAATCCCTTTCTGGACAGAGCGATGAAAGGCGGGTTTTCCAGGTGGGCACCTATCAGTCTGGTCCGTTTTCCTCTGCGAGCAGACGGCGGAGGGATTCCTAACCTGCTCGATGCAGCCTCTCGGAGGCCGACCGTGGTGCCATCCTCCTCCACGCGCAGGGGACAAGATGCTCGGCGAAATTTGCGCGAGCGTGTCGGCGGCATGACAAATCGTGTCGGCGCGGCGGCTTGGCGGACGCTGTGGGCGGAACGAGCCGCCGGCGTCTTCGGCAGCGACCGCAGGGGCGGTAAATCCTCCCCCACTCCGGACCTCGCCGTTGCTGGCGCTGCCGGCGCCCCCTGCATGCGCAGCGTCCCGGTGCGGCACCCCGGCCGCGTCTTGCTCTCTCTATCCGCGGGTGATGCCCGGCACATCGTCCGCCGGCGCCTCCATGCCATGTCTGCCCTCCGCGTCAGCCTGGGCGAGCCCGGCCTTCAGGTGATCGCCACGCCAAATCTCCGCCTCGATCGCGACGCCGACCGCGGTCAGCTCGAAGAAGTCGTCGCACAACTCGAGCTCAGGCAGTTCCTGCTCGATTCGTTCGTCCGCGTGCGATTGCGTTGACGAAAGCCTCAGCGGCGAGGTCGCGCCGCATCTGGGGCGATTCCAATCTCTGTCTCCGCTGTGACGGCGAGGGGCGCATCGTGTTCGCCGTCGAGCCCCGGGCCCACCATACCCAGCCTTTCCCTCGCCTTCACCGAGCGCGACCACGCACGCGCTCGCGAGCCCGTCGAAAATCGCCAATCAGCACGCCGCCTCGAGCGCCGCTCGGTCGATCAGCACATCATGACCGCGCTCGCCGACGGTACAGGACCGAAGCTCCTCGCGGAACCGCGCCTCCGCCCGCATTCGCACCGCCGCCCTCTGTGAGTGCCTCCCCGCCATGACTGCCGCCGGCCGCATCGCCAAATCCCCAGACGGCTGCCGCCTCACCATGCGCTGGTCTCCGCCGCCAACCATCGGCGTTTGCATGTGGGCGAAGCGCGGATAACATTTGGACGCGTTTGGCGGCGGGGAGGCGCGTCTATGCCAGTCAACGTTCCGTGGGCGCTGGTGCCGGAACAGTCGCCAAGCGTTCCGGGCGCCATCCAGGAAACCGCGAGTGTGCTGAGCGACGCGCTGCAGCGGCGGGCGTTCCTGTGGACGACCGCACTCGTGGATCACGCCCTGGCGCGGCCGGATCTGCGGCGGGCGGCTCTCCGGCACCGCCCCGAAACATCCTTCTGGATGGCAGCGGGCTTCGTCGCAGTTCCGCGGGGGATGGGCGTGCCGCGCGACGTTGCCCGGCAAGACGGATTCTTCTTCGGCCTTTGCGTTTTCCCGGCGGCAGTACCCGGGCGGTCGCCGGAGTTTCTGGAATCGTTGCAGGTCGGAGAGCGGCGTTTTCCGATACTCTCGCTGCCGGCCTATTTTCTGAGGCATTGCCCGATCGGCGGGCCGCCAGACCCGCGCGGAGCGAGAAGCGGGGCCGCAGCGTGCTGGGCCGAGCCGACGCCGGGAGGGGTCAATCCAACCAACCTTCAAGGGAGCGGAATCCTAACCGCGGCGCATGTCGCCATCGACGCCATGGCGGTTGCTCCGATGGCACCACCAACGCCGCATGGCGTTGTGGGCTACGCCATCGATGCCGCGGTGCTCTATCCCGCGCCCAGGCCGCCTGAGGCCAATCCGTTGCGGGTACGCGCGGCGGCTGCGGTCGGAGCCCAGGTCAATGTTTATCCGCAAGCCGGCGGAGCGCGGGCTGCCACCATTCTGCTGGCCTTCCAACCGTCCGCCTTTGTCGGCGTTCTCTGCCCGCACCGACTGATCATCGACCTCCCGTTCGCCCCGGGCGACAGCGGCGCCCTGGTGAAGGACCGTGCGACCAGCGAAGCGCTTGGGATTTATATCGGCGCGATCGCAGCGCAGGGCGGACCGAACCGCGGCGCCTGCCAGATCATGCAGCAGGTTGTTACCGAACTGGCGATCGACCTCTATCTGTAAGGGAGAACAACATGCCGGACGTCGAAGTGCTGGTTTTCCAACCGTCGCAGGCGCCTGGGCTGGTGACGCACGGCGCTACAGGAGCTGTGCCACACGCCGGACCGGGCGAGATTGCTGCAAACGCGGCGTGGAAGGTCGTTACCATCGGCGCGGACAAGCTCGCCGATGGGGTCGTCGCCGTCGCCGAGAAAGTCGGCCCGACTCTCAGGGAGCGACTGAAGAACGCGAAGGATGTCGTGGTTGAGAGCGTGTCGATCGGCTTCAGCATCGACGTGAATGGCAAGGCGTTCATGGTCGGGGTCGGCGCCCAGGCGTCGGTGACCGTGACGTTCCACGTCGCCTGAAGCCGGCGCGCAGCCGACCAGCGCCCCGCTTTGGATGAAGCGGCTCGAACTCCGCCACCTGCAAACAGGCACGGCAGGCGACGCTACTGTGCAAAATCTAACGCTCGTTACCCATGATGGAGATGCTTAGTCGGCACAGTAGCTTTTTATTTTCAGTGCCCGGCAACGGCGGCGTGCTGAGCGATTGCGAGAGAAGGGTCGCGTCCCACGGCAGGAATTCCGTGATAGCGAGCCCGACGGTGTCGGCCTCGGCATCGACGGCATGCAGGATGCGGGCAACTTCCCCGAAGGTCATGCGCCCTCTGGGCACGTCATCCCGCGTCCCGGGAGCTGCGTCCGGGCAGCGGAAGAGCAGGAATCCGTAGAGCGAAGGATCGACGACGTCGAAATGCACCGCGACCTTGCTTGCGCCTGAGTTCCGCGACCACTCCAAAACTTTCTCCGGAGAGCCTGCCAAATCCTCCGGACTCAGACGACCGATATTGTGGTCGCGAATGAACCCGGTCTCGAACGGCGAGGTCTCGGTCAAGCCGACGTAGAGGACCTGCCGTGGTTCGATCGGGCGGCGGAGCAATCTGGAAAAGACCTCGTCGCCCTCTCCCATCATCATCGCGACGAAGTGCGCGTGCGCGCTCGACGTCTGCGCTGGTCCTTGAATGTCGGGATGCGCATCCACCCATAGGACGGCCAGGTCATCGCCGTGCTTCTCGCTCAGGCAGGCGATTGGCGCAAAATCGATGTGGCAATCGCCGTCGAGCGTCACGATCGCGTCCGGGGCATGCCGGTCTATCACTGCCAATGCCGCGTCGGCCTGGCGCCGCAGCGCGACGCGGGAAAGGATGCGATGTTCAAGCGGGCGCTCGGCAGCGGCTGCCTGGGGAACCGGCACGGCATCCTCGGGACCTTGCGCTTCGGGAGCCAGCGCCGTCAGGATCCGCGCGCCGATCCGGTAAGGAGAGCGGTCGCCGCCCTGCCACTGCGGCAAATTGAGACGAAGGACCTTGCGCGGATCAATCGGCATGGGACCCTCTGGTACCGTTGCCGCAGCGGAGCATCCCGGGCGGGGCGCAGAGCTTTGCGGCTGCGGTTCCGGCCGTGCCCGGTCAACTCTCGCACGTGCCGAGTGTCCACTCTATAGGCTTGCCCGAGCGCAAGCAGGTCAACCGCATTCCCGGGACCGGCCCGCGCGGATTCCGCCTTGAACCGGTGCATGATGGGGTTAACATCGCCAGATGCCGCCCGAGATGGAGATCGAGCTCGAAGCCGGAACGAAAACGTTCGCGGATGGTCTCTTGCCCGCGTTGATCGCGGCACTGCAAAAGACGCGCCCAGGCGGGCTCTTCGCGGTCATCGGTTCGGAAGCGCGCATCGGGGCGGATCTTGATGCCTGGTGCCGCTTTACGCGCAATAGCATGATCGAGAAACGAACCGATGGCGCGCGCATCCGCTGGCTGATCCGCCGGGGCGAAGCCGTGGTCAGCAGCGATGCCGCTCGGCCGATCGGCTCGCGTCTCTGGCTCTACACGAATTTCGACTGTAACCTTTGCTGCGATTATTGCTGCGTGCGCTCCTCGCCGAAGGCGGCGCGCCGCGCCCTCGGCCTCACACGTGTGCGGCGGATTGCCGCCGAAGCAGTTGGGCTCGGGGTCGGCGAGATCTTCGTGACTGGCGGCGAGCCCTTCATGCTGCCGGACATCGGTGAGATTCTCGCCGCCTGTGCGGAGGCTGCCCCGACGACGGTGCTGACCAATGGCATGCTGCTCGCGGGACGCCGGGGCGACGCGCTGCGATTGCTACCGCATGACCGCCTGACCTTTCAGATCAGCCTCGACAGCCCGACCCCGGAACGGCACGACCGTCATCGCGGGCGGGGAAGCTGGGTGCGCGCCGTCAAGGGGATCGATCGGGTGCGTGCCGAGGGTTTTCGCGCGCGCCTGGCGGCAACCGTCTCCGACGACGCGGAAGCCGACGCGTTCCGTCGTTTCCTCGACGAAAAAGAGATTCCGGCCGAGGACCGGGTGATCCGTCGCATTGTGCTGCGCGGCGCGGCGACTGAGGGCGTCGCACTCGCGCGCGCCGACCTCGTGCCCGAAGTCACCATCACGGCGGAGGGCGTGTACTGGCATCCGGTAGGCGCGGAAGACGCGGATCTCCTGGTCCGTTCGGAGATCTTTCCGCTCGCCGAGTCAATCGCGGCGGTGCGCCGTGCATTTGCTGAAGAAAGCGCGCATCAGCGCCGGTTGGCGCGCATCTTCAATTGCGCCTAGCGGGGCGCGGGGCTCACCTCGGCGTTGAATCCGCTCCGGGACGCTGAAGAAAGCCCTGGCGGAGAGAGGCCTCGCGCAAGGCCGTGTAGCCGCCGAGATGCGGGGCAACCCAGCGGCGGAGACCTTCCGCCTCGAGCACCGGGCGGTGCGCCGGATTGTCGTAGCTCATCGCGTACAAGGCTTCGGCGAAGCGACGCTGCTCCGCTTCGGCGAGACCGGGGCGCGCCGTGAACATGCAGTGGTTGTACGGTGGCGATGTCCATATTTCGGTGAGCCCGCCTTCCGGCACCAGCTTTTGTTCGCGCACGGCCCGCCAGAACGGGCTGCCGATCGCCCCGGCATCGGCGCGGCCGTCGAGGACAGCGCGCAGAACTTCCGCTTCGCTGGTGCCGGTATCGCCGTGCTTGCCGACGTCGGTGTCGAAGCGCAGCGTTCGGTAATCCCGCTCGGCGACGAGACCCTGCTCAGCAAGGAAATGAACCGGCAGGATCGCGGCGTGGCCGGAATCACGGCTGCCCAACGCGAGGACGTGACCCTCGAGGTCGGCCAGGCTGGTGACGCCGCCGCTTGCGGTAACGATCTTGGTCGCCCACCCGAGATCCGTGTCGCGCATGGCGATCGGCTGGCACGCATGACCGCTCCATGCATCGGCCTGCAGCCAGGCGAGGTTGGTATTCCAGGCGATGTCGACATGCGGCACCGACTCCGCGGCAGTGGCAAGAAGCGCCGCCACCTGTGCTTCGTAAGTCTGAAACAGCACAATCTCGAGGGGAAGATGCGCCTCGTCGTGAAAGTAACGGCGCATCCCTTCCCAGATCGTGACGACCTTCGGATCATAGGCGACCGCGCCAAGCCAGATTGTTGTCTCCATCGTCAGTTGACTCCCGGCAGAAACGCGCGTGGTTTCGCGCACGCTTTCATCTCAATTTCTCCTCGGAGCTCGCGTCGGTGGGACAGAAGTTCACCGTCAGAAGAGCGGCATGCCGAGCACGGCACGCGAGATAAATTCACGCAAGACATCGCCTGTCGGCGCCATCACGGCACCGGCATGGGCATCGCGAAACAGCCGCTCGATGTTCGTGTGCCGTGAGAACGCGGCGCCGCCGCAGGCCCGCATCGCGGCCGAGGTGACGGAGATCGCGATATCTCCGGCAGCCGCCTTGGTTTCGAGCACACGCAGCATGGTTGTCTCGCGCGGTCGCTCCAGGTGATCGATGAGATCATCGATGCGGGTGGCGAGGCCATCGGTCTCGATCTGCATCGTTGCAAGCTGAGCGCGCAGTGTCGGCAGGCTTTCTGCGAGGCTCTGGCCCAGATGCTCGAAGCGAGCGGTTTTGAGATGCGTCACGGTCGCGGCGACGGCAGCACGGCAAAGGCCGAGTGCCACCGCAGCGGTGCCGAGATTGAACAGCGGCAGGACGACGTTCAGCATCGTCGGGAAACCGGCGCCGTCCTCGGTGAGCTGGCGCTCGGCCGGAACATCGCAATTCTCGAGCAGCATCGGCGCGGAGGCGTTCGCACGGAGCCCGAGGCCGTCCCACGGCCCGGCGACGCTGAGCCCGGGCGTTGCAGCAGGAACGAGGTAGAGCGTGGTGTCGGTCGGGCCGGCCCCGTCCGGGGCCAGCATGGAAACGACATAGCTCTGAGCGTAGCCGGCGCTCGTCACCCATGACTTCTTCGCCGACGCACGGACGCCCGCTGTGTTGCGGCGTGCCCGCGAGACGGGCGCCCAGAAGTGGCTGCGCGAGCCGGTCTCGCTGAAGGCGAGGGTCGAAAGATGCCGGCCGGCCGTGATGTCGCGCAGCGTTTCATGCACGGAAGCGGCGGGGCGGGCCGCAGCGATCGTTGCGGTCGCACAAATGTGCATCAGGTAGACCATGGCGACCGAAGCGTCGGCCTCAGCCAGCCGGGCAGCCACGGCGGCGAAGCTCCGCGGCCCGAGCGCCGCACCGCCCAGTTGCTCCGGCAGCAGCAGGCCGAGCAGCCCGATCTCCCCGAGTGCCGTGATTGCCGCGGTGGAGAAGCTGCCCTCTTTATCGTTCTGCCGCGCCGCGGGTCGCAGCACCCGCTCGGCGATCTCGCCGGCACTCTGAACGGCGGTCTCATGGGTCATGATGCGTTGCGCTCCCGATTACGGAGAGGTCAGGCTGGTCGGCGACAGATGCCGGATCCTGCAACTCGCCACGCGAGTGGTCCGACTCTCGCTTGCTGCCCATACCCGGTCTCAAGGGTCGGACCAATCGTTCTTTATTTTCAGTGACCTGCTTGCCCGCTTACGTTTGCGGTCGGAGGCAGCAAACGTAAGGGGCAGGACACTGGACAGCGGATGATCAGCTCTCGGGCTCGTCCCCGCCGGAACCCACTTCGATGTCGGAGCCGAGCGTATCGGGATCGTCGCCAAGGTCCGATGTGTCCTCGATCACATCCTCTTCGGCGCCCTCGGCCGGCTCCTCGACTTCGAGGTTCGCCTCCTCCGGCGCCGGCGCCGGCTTCTTGGGCCGCCGATCCTCCGGCGGTGGGGGGGGGCGGCGCAGTCGCGGCTGCTCGGCCGGCTGCTCCGTGTGACATTTCGGGCAGATCGCCACTGCGCGGCCAAGGTCGTAGAACCGTGCGCCACAGGCCACGCAGATACGCTTGGCTCCGAGTTCAGGTTTCACCATAGGTCGTGGTCTCTTTGCGGAAATGGAGCGGCGCCTTGCCACCGGCGCCGCAGCCTGTCAAACCTACTTTTGAACACGTTTGGTTTCGCTCCCGCCGTGAACGACGTCGCTATCAGAGGGCCGCTGAAGGCAACCCGCCCGCCTGGGCCGCTCGGCGGCAGCGTCCGCGTACCCGGAGACAAGTCGATCAGCCATCGTGCGCTCATGATCGGCGCACTTGCGATCGGTGAGACGCGCATTAGTGGCCTGCTCGAAGGGGCGGACGTGCTGGCGACTGCGGCTGCGATGCGGGCGCTCGGCGCCGAGATCAGGCATGAGGATGGCTTCTGGCTCGTTTCCGGTCGGGGCGTCGGTGGGCTCGCGGAACCTGCGGACGTCCTCGATATGGGTAATTCCGGGACCGGGGCACGGCTGCTCTCGGGCATCCTTGCCAGTCATCCGATCTTTTCCGTCCTCACCGGCGATGCCAGCCTCCGGGCGCGGCCGATGCGGCGCGTGATCGAGCCGCTCGAGGCGTGCGGCGCCCATTTCACTGCGCGCGCCGGCGGCCTGCTGCCGATGGCGATCGAGGGCACAGCCGATGCACTGCCCCTTTCCTATCGTCTGCCCGTTCCATCCGCGCAGGTGAAGTCGGCCGTGCTGTTCGCCGGCTTGAACGCGCGCGGTCAGACCGAGGTCGAGGAACCCGCCCCGACGCGCGATCATACCGAGAACCTGCTGCGCCATTTCGGCGCCGAGGTCAGTGTTGAAAAGGTGGGGAGAGGCCGCCTGATCCACCTCACCGGCCAGCCCGAACTGACGGCGGTGGATGTCACGGTGCCGGCGGACCCCTCCTCGGCGGCGTTCCCTCTGGTCGCCGCCGTTCTCGTACCGGACTCGGAAATCCGCCTGCAAGATGTTGGTCTCAACCCTCTCCGCACCGGGCTTTTGGCGACCCTCGAAGAGATGGGCGCGGCGATCACCATCGAGAACCGCCGCCTGGAGAGTGGGGAACCGATCGGCGATCTGGTGGTCAGACATGGCCCACTCTCGGCGGTTGAGGTGCCCGCCGAACGGGCGCCAACGATGATCGACGAGTACCCGATTCTCGCGGTCGCGGCAGCCTTCGCCGCCGGCACCTCGCGCCTGTGCGGGCTTGGCGAACTCCGGGTCAAGGAAAGCGACCGGCTCACGGCAACCTGGCGCATGCTGACGGACAACGGAATCGGTGCAGAGATCACCGGCGAGACACTGGTCATTCACGGCACAGCCGCCCGGCCCCGCGGCGGCGCCCGTATCGCGACGGCAATGGACCACCGGATGGCGATGAGCGCGCTCGTCCTCGGCCTCGCGAGCGAGGAGCCTGTCGCCGTCGACGATGCCCGCTTCATCGACACGAGCTTTCCCGGCTTCGTCAGCCAAATGGCAACGCTCGGGGCCCGCTTCGAACGCTTGTGAGGGAGCAAAAGCTCGTCATCGCGATCGACGGCCCGGCCGCCGCCGGCAAAGGCACGCTGGCGCGGCTGCTCGCCGCGCATTTCGGCTTGCCGCACCTCGATACCGGACTCCTCTACCGTGCGGTGGCGCGCCGGATGCTGGATCAGGGCGCGGATCCGGCGGATCAAGTGGCAGCGGAACGAGCCGCGAAGGCGCTCCAGCCGGCGGAGCTCGAGCGGGGCGATCTCCGCACGCAGGAAGTCGATCGCGCGGCCAGTACCGTCGCCGCTCACCCCGCGGTCAGGGCGGTGCTCCGTGCGTTCCAGAGGCGCTTTCCGGCCGAGCGGGGCGCCGTGATGGACGGGCGCGACATCGGCAGCGTGATCTTTCCCGAGGCGACCGTGAAGCTCTTCGTTACCGCGAGCCCAAAGGCACGCGCGGAACGCCGCTGGCGCGAGCTGACGGCGCGCGGGATCACCGCCGCCCCGGCGACAATCGCCGCCGAAATCGCCGAACGCGACCACCAGGACGAGAGCCGCCCCGTGGGTCGCCTCGTCGAAGCCTGCGGGGCCGTCCATATCGACACCACCGATCTCGACGCCGAACAAACCTTCGCGGTTGCGCTCTCGGCGGTAAAGGCGCACATTCGTGAGGTGCTATGACCAGCGGTTGAGACAGACCCGATTGGCCGCTTCCCTTGACTTGCGGACCGCTGGCTGTATTTCTGCGAACAGCCGCGCGGGCTTCTCCGCACGGGTGAGACGCCGGGTCTACCCGGCATCCCAAATCGTCAATCTGGCCTGTGCGTCGGTTTGATCTGCCACAGGCAAGTCGTGTTCGCCGGTGCGTGGAACGCGCCAACCAACGGGCCAGCTTACAGCTCGAACAAGGACAACACCGAAACGATGCCATCCGCCACCGCGACTGTCCCCACTGAACACGCGCGCCAGGGGACCGCGCCCAAAGAGGGAGACAGCTTCGCCGCGCTTCTTGACGAAACCCTCGGCCGCGACAGCGGCTTCGAAGGTTCCGTCGTCACCGGGCGAATCATCCGTCTGACCAACGAATACGCCATCGTCGACGTCGGTTTGAAGAGCGAAGGGCGGGTCCTGCTCAAGGAATTCTCCTCTCCCGGCACCGCGGCAGAAGTACATCCGGGCGACGTCGTCGAGCTTTATGTCGAGCGCTACGAAGATCGCGACGGGTCGATCGTGCTCTCGCGCGAGAAGGCGCGGCGCGAGGAAGCCTGGACCAACCTCGAAAAGGCGTTCGAGGCTAATCAGCGTGTCAGCGGGGCGATTTATGGCCGGGTCAAGGGTGGCTTCACGGTCGACCTCGGCGGCGCTGTTGCGTTCCTGCCGGGGAGCCAGGTGGATATCCGCCCGGTACGCGATGTGACGCCACTGATGGGCACGCCGCAACCGTTCCAGATTCTGAAGATGGATCGGGCCCGCGGCAACATCGTCGTCTCGCGTCGCGCGGTCCTCGAGGAGACGCGCGCCGAACAGCGGAGCGAATTGATCCAAGGTCTCAAGGAAGGCCAGATTCTCGACGGCGTGGTGAAGAACGTCACCGACTATGGTGCGTTTGTCGACCTCGGCGGGGTCGACGGCCTGCTCCACGTGACGGACATTGCCTGGCGGCGCATCAATCATCCCTCGGAGGCGCTGACGATCGGCCAGCCGGTCCGCGTGCAGGTGATCCGCTTCAACCCGGAAACGCAACGCATCAGCCTCGGCATGAAGCAGCTCGAGGCAGACCCGTGGGACGGTGTGGCGACGAAATATCCGCCGGGCGGGAGGTTCACCGGCCGCGTCACCAACATCACTGACTACGGCGCGTTTGTCGAGCTGGAGCCCGGGGTTGAAGGGCTGGTGCACGTCTCGGAAATGTCGTGGACCAAGAAGAACGTCCACCCTGGCAAGATCGTCGCCACCAGCCAGGAAGTCGAAGTGGTCGTGCTCGACGTCGACGCTGCCAAACGGCGCATCTCGCTCGGCCTGAAGCAGGTCAGCCAGAACCCCTGGGACGGGTTCCTTGAAGCGCACCCGATCGGCTCGACCGTCGAAGGCGAGGTGCGCAACATCACCGAGTTCGGGCTCTTCATCGGCGTTGCTCCGGAACTCGACGGCATGGTGCACCTTTCGGATATTTCCTGGGACGATTCGGGCGAACTCGCCATCACCCGCTACAACAAGGGCGATATGGTGAAGGCGAAGGTGCTCGACGTGGATGTCGAGAAGGAGCGGATCAGCCTCGGCATCAAGCAGCTGCGCGAAGACCCGGCGGCCGGTGCCCTTGAGCGCGTCCGCAAGGGCGATGTCGTGACTTGCGTCGTCACCGCGGTGCAGTCGAATGGGATCGAGGTTTCGGTGGAAGACGTCCTGACAGGCTTCATCCGCCGCGCCGAACTCGCGCGCGACAAGGCGGAGAACCGGCCGGACCGCTTCGCGGTTGGCGAGAAGGTGGACGCCAAGGTGGTTTCGGTCGACCGCGCGGCGCGGCGACTCGGGCTGACCATCAAGGGCAAGGAGATGGACGAGGAGAAGCAGGCGATGGCCGATTACGGTTCATCCGACTCGGGCGCCTCGCTTGGCGATATCCTCGGCGCGGCGATCCGCCGGCGCAACCAGCAGGCCGAGCAAGAAAACAAGTCATAGGTCCGGCGTCAGGGGCTTCGGCGTTCGGGTGGGCGGCGGGATGAGCGCCGAAATCGATCTCTTGCTCGATCGCCGCCGGCTGAAACAGAGGCTGATATTCTGGCGCGCCGCGGCGATCGTTCTGTTGCTCGCCGCGGTGCTGCTTGCCATCGGACGGAGCGGGCTTGGCTTCGGCGCAGCGGGCGGCGTGCACGTTGCCGTGCTGCGTGTCGACGGCATCATTACCGATGATATGGCTCGCGACGCAGCGGTCGCGAAGCTTGCGTCGGACCCCGCGGTAAAGGCGCTGATCATCGCAATCGACAGCCCCGGCGGCAGCGTGGCAGGCGGCGAGGCACTGCACGATGCGATCGCCCGCGTGGCGGCCGTCAAGCCGGTCGTCGCAGTCATGGGGCCGGTCGCGGCTTCCGCCGCCTACATGATCGCCGTGCCGGCCACCCGTATTTTCGCGAGCCAGGCGACGTTGACCGGTTCCATCGGCGTGCTCCTCCAGGCGGGCGAAATCTCCGGCCTCCTGCAGAAGCTCGGCATCACCCCTGAGACGATCGTCTCCGGCCCGCTCAAGGATCAGCCGAGCCTCACCGCGCCGATCACTTCTGCTGGACGCGCGGTGCTGCAGGGCATCGTCGACGATCTCTACGAGCAGTTCGTCGCCATGGTGGCTGCCGGGCGGCACATGAGTATTGCCGCGGTGAAGGCGGTTGCCGATGGCCGCCCTTACACCGGGAAACAGGCGTTGAAGCTCGGCCTCATCGACGCTATCGGCGGCATGCGCGAGGCTCGCGCTTGGCTCGCGGGCGCGCGGGGGGTTTCGGCGAGATTGCCGGCGGTTCCCGCCGTCCGCCCAGAATTCACTTGGCCAAGCCTCGGCAGAGGCTTCGGGGGGTTACTAAAAGTTGTTCTATCACAACGGGTTAATCTTGACGGCCCACAGGCACTCTGGCAACCTTCCGAAGAATTGCGCTAGTGGCCCGACTCGGACGTCTGCTACTTACCAATTGCCTGCGCGCATCGGACCACTAGCCCTTTATTTTCAGTGGCCTGCATGTTCCATGTCGTCCGCTGCCAGGGGCAGCGAACGATCGGGGGCAGGACACCAGGCACCGGGCGATCCGCTGAGGGAGGCGCATGACCAAGTCGGAGCTGATTGCGGAGCTGGCGGCGGCCAATCCGCATCTCCTGGCGCGCGACGCCGAGCTAATCGTCGCGACGGTGTTCGAGCAGATCGTCCTCGCCCTGGCCGCTGGCGAGCGCGTCGAGTTGCGCGGCTTCGGCGCCTTTACCATCAAGCGGCGCAATGCGCGGACCGGACGTAACCCACGCACCGGCCAGGCTGTGGCGGTCGAAGAGAAGTTCGTTCCGTTCTTCAAAGCCGGCAAGGAACTGCGCGAGCGGGTCAACCGCGGTCGCCCTTCGCAGCGGCTGGCCAGAGGCTGAAAGGGCAGCCGAAGCCCGATGCGTCTGTTGTTAGCGGCGCCAATCCTTCTGATCCTGGTGCTGTTCGCGTTGTCCAACATCCAGCCGGTGGCGCTTGCGTTCTGGCCGACCGAACTTGACCTTCGTCTGCCGCTTTCGCTGGTCGTGCTTGCGGCGATGGCGATTGCCTTCGTCGCCGGCGGACTTCTGGTGTGGAGCGAGACACTGCGCCAACGCCGCCGCGCGCGGCGCGCGGAAACCGCAGTCAAACTTCTCGAAGCGCGGCTGCTGGAGGCCGGATCGACCGCGCGTCTTACGATCGCGGCAACGCCACCGGTGCGATGAACGGCCTCCGCGTCAAGATTTGCGGCATCAACAGCGAAGCTGCGTTCGACACCGCGATCGAAGCCGGAGCGGACTGGGTCGGCTTCGTTTTCTTTCCGCGCTCGCCCCGCTTCGTCGCACCCCAGCGAGCGGCGCAACTTTCCCTCCGCCACCTGGGCGGACCGCCGCGGGTCGGGCTGTTCGTGATGCCGACGGAAGCGGCAATCGCCACCGCTCTCGGGGCATTGTCGCTCGACATCCTGCAAATCTACGCCCCGCCGGAACGCGCAGCCTGGCTCGGTCAACGCTTCGGCCGGCCCGTCTGGCGCGCGGTCGGAGTTGCCGGGCCCGATGATTTGCCGAGCGAGGCGGAAGGTGCGGATGCCCTTCTGATCGAGGCGAAGGCGCCATTGGACTCGGCTCGGCCGGGCGGCAACGCGCAGTGCTTCGACTGGTCGGTGCTGGCGGGCTGGCGCGCGCCGGCGCCGTGGCTTCTGGCGGGTGGGCTCACGCCGCAAAACGTTGCGCAGGCGATCCACGTAACCGGCGCCTCCGCGGTGGACGTGTCATCCGGAGTTGAGCGAAACCCCGGAGTGAAGGATCCCGCGCTGATCCGTGCCTTCATCGCCGCCGCACGCGCTGCAGCCGGAGCAGGGAATATCAGACGGCATCGCGTGTTCTAGCCTCCGACAAGTGACAACTCTGAGGAGGCAAGAATGCGCATCCGGTTTATTGCCGTCGCCGCGGCGCTGCTGTTTGGTCTTGGCGCATGTGCTGGCGGGTTCAGCTCCGGCGTGCCTTCGGGCAACACGGGTCAGAGCAGCGGCGCGAGCGCGAGCGGGATGGGCGGCCACGGCGGATATTGACGCCGTCAGACGCGCGAGCAGCCAAGGCCGACAGCGAGCTGCGCGAGTTCAGCCTTGCGGATCTTGCCGGACGCGCTCGTCGGCAGGGATGATACGAGCACGATCCGTGTCGGCCGCTTGTACGGGGCCAGTGCGGCGGCCGCGTGGTGCGCGATATCGGCAATTGCGGGTGTTGCTCCGGCGACGGGCTGCACGAAGGCGATGATCTCTTCATCGCCGCGTACGGCGCGACCGATCACCGCCGATTGCAACACGGCGGGATGGTGGTTGAGCACCGCTTCGATTTCGGCCGGATAGACATTGAAACCAAAACGAATGATCAACTCCCTGGAGCGACCGACGATGAAGAGGTTACCGTTTTCGAAACGCGCGAGGTCCTGGGTGTTGAACCAGCCGTCTTCATCGATGACGGCTGCGGTCTCCGCCGGTGCCTTGTAATAGCCGCGCATGACGTTGGGCCCGCGCACCCGAAGCTCGCCCACCGTGCCGGCGGGGACCGCTGCACCGTCGGGGCCAACCAGTTTCGCTTCGACGCCGGGCAGGATGCGCCCGACCGAACAGTCGGAGCGTGGCTCTTCGAGGCGGGTCTGTGAGATCGTCGGCGAGCACTCAGTGATTCCGTAGCCGTTATGCAAGGGCATGCCAAGCACCCGCTCGGCCGCATGCTTGATGGCCGGATCGAGCGGCGCGCCGCAAGCCCCGATAGCGCGCAGATGAGGATGCGGCAGCGTACTGGAGCCGCGGACCTCCGCGTATTCGGCGAGCAGCGCATACATCGAGGGCACGCCGAGCATGATCGAAACACCCCCGTACGCGAGCGCGCGTGCCGCGAGTGTCGGATGAAATCGCGGGCAAAGCTGGATGGACGCGCCGTAGAGGAGCGAGCCCAGCAAGACGACGGCGAGGCCGACGATATGGGAGACCGGCAGGACTGCATAGAAGCGATCGCCAGGACCAAGCTGGCGGATGGCCCCGGACATTTCCGCCATGAAGAGAAGGTTGCGGTGCGTCAGCATGACCGCTTTAGGCTGACCGGTGGTGCCGGATGTATAGACGAGCACGGCCACCCGGCGCGCCGGGTTGGGTTCGAGCGGCTCCGGCGCGCATGCTGAATCGAGAGCGCTGACGGCGACCGGCCCGCAGCCTTTCGGAAGTGGCTCGGTCCCTGCTTCGTGACGCCTGGCATGCGCAGCGGCGAGCGGTGACGCGGCAATCGTATAGATCACGCGCCGGGCACCTGAGTGGGCGCGGATCAAATCGATCTCGCGGTCCGAAAGGCGGGCGCCCACCGGGACGGCCCAGGCGTTGAGCGCGGCTGTCGCCAGCAAGAGGACGATCGTGGCAGCTGAGTTTTCGTTGACGATCATCACACGATCGCCGGGCCGCACTCCTTTTTCGGCCAGCCAGGCACGCGTCGCGCCGACCGCTTCCGCGAGTTCGCCGTAGCTCAAGACATGGCCACTCTCGATCAACGCCGGTTGCGTCGGGGCGCGCGCCTGCCATGGGATCAATACCTCGTTGATGCGTTTCGGGCAGCCGACTTTCGCCACGCCGATATCAAATTCGTGCAACATAACGGGGCTACGCCTTTTGCCGCGAGGAGTGGTGGTGGGGATGACGCCGACAAACGCCCCTAATGAACCGCCGGCCGAGACGGCATCTCGAACTGTGCCGCCCGTTTCTCAAGCGCTTGTTGGATCGCGGTCCAAAGTGCGATCCGGGCGCCAAGCGCGCGCACCGCGGCTTCGGCGGCCTCCCGCCATTTACCGGAGTCGGCGCCACAAAGCTGATTCAACATGGCGATTGCCATCGAACCGTGTGCGCCGCCGTCAAGCTGGATATGGCGGTTCAGGTAAAGTTCGAAGGTCGCGAGCGTCTGCCGCCCCGGAATGGCGCTAATGATCGAACCGAACATGCTTGGGATGGTATCCTCCCGCCCGAACGCGAATGCGGAGGCGATGACGTGCGGCTGACCCGAGGAGATCGTTTCGAATGTCGACCGCACGAACGCCTGCGCTCCGGGTGGCACGCTGCAGGCGGCGAGCGCCGCATCGACATCCCAACCCTCGCGGATGCGCGCCATAAAGGCGTCGATGCGGCTGCCATCGGCACCCGCTTCCTGCATGGCGGCGCGATAGAGTTCGAAGTGGCTGGTCGCAGCGCCATCGATTTCGTCGGACTCCTCTTCGAGGACCATTTCATTGACGAGGCGGCGGATTTGCGCCGCCCCTCTCGGCGACCAAGTGGATTGCGTACAAGTGAGATGCCGCTGCAATGCCTTGAGCAGAGCCATGAAGTCCCACACTGCGTAGACGTGAAATTGCATGAAGATCCGCACGTCCTCACAGGACCTCAGATGTGTATACATAGGGTGCCCGGCAACGGCATGGCGAACGGGCTCGAGGCGCAGCAGCAGATCGTTGATATTATATCGCAATGACATAAGCGGAATCCTTCAAACGTAGAAAGTCAAGGCGTGCGGCATCGCCGTCGTGCGGCGACTGTCATGAGCGGACCGTTCGCGGCCCGTGCCGTCGGCGGAGACTGCCGTGCCCCGGGCCGGAGCGGGCGACAAGGCGATGCCGATGTGCCGGTGGCAGCGCGGGCGGTCCGCACGCATTCCGCGAGTTGCTGCGCCGTCTCTTCGCCTTGCCCAAGCATCATCTGCCAGTGATCGCCCTGGATTCGATGAACGACAAGCTTGCGCGCGAGCCGGCGCCAGGTCAGATCCGGATAAGCTGGCATCATGTCGCTGTTGCTGGCCTCGAAATACGTGATGGTGCCGGCATAGAAGCGCGGCCGGTAGGCTACCGCCGCGGCGAGTCCGGCTTGGGCCACGCGGCGCATCGCAGGCGTTACCGCCGGGTCCTCCAAGCGGGGCATGCCGGGCGAAGGTCTCGGGGCAATGCCGACGTCACCGAGCAGGCTTCGGCACCGCGCGAGGGCAAACGGCAGCCATGCGTGCCAGCGTATGTTCTGCAGTATCGCCGAATGGTGCGAAACACGACGACGCCAAACGGCGAGTTTGCTCGTCCAGCACAGCCGTCGCGGGCAGATGTAAGTATCGAACAGCGCCAGCACGGCAACTTCTTCGCCGGCGGCGGTCAGCATCTGCGCGAGCTCCAGGGCAGTCAGCCCGCCCATCGAGTAGCCACCAAGAAAGTACGGGCCGCGCGGTTGCACGGAGCGGATGGCGGGAAGGAAATGCTCCGCCAGTTGCTCGATGCGCGCCAACGGCGGCTCCGTGCCGTCGAGCCCCGGCGCGAGGAAGCCATAGATCGGACAGGAGATATCGATTCGCGTGGCGATCCGACCGAACATAGTTGGCCAGCCGCCGGCGGCGGGAACGAGAAACAGCGGCGGCGCCCCGCTGCCCGCCCGTAGCAGCACCAGCGGGCTTCGATTGGGGGTTCGGTATCGCGCGATCGCGGCCGCAAGCGTCGCGGGCGTCGGGGTGTCGAACAAAGAGGTCACTCGCATGCTGACGTCGAAAGCTGCCTCGATCTCCAGCGCAAGCGCGGTAGCCGTCAGAGAATCGCCACCGAGTGCGAAAAAATCGGCGTCGGCATCGATCGGCAAGATCCGGAGCACGCGCGCGAAAATGTCTGCAATCGTCGCGACCGAATTGGTCGGCCCCGCGGCTCCCGTCCGTTCTGCTGGCCCGACTGCCGATGCGACAGCGGATGCGTGATAGTGCACCTCAAATCCCTATGCGTTACCGACGTCTAGAAAACTATGCTCAGTCTCTGTTTGCCGGGGAGTCACAACTCCGCGCGCGCGGCATGCGCGTGGCCCAAAAAAGACACGCGATGATTCCCACGTTGTAAAGAATCACGACGCCCAGGCAGCTCGACGGTCGGGTCGCTTCCCTTTTGGGCGCTGCCTTCCAGCGCCCGGAAACATGCCCTACGGATCCGGAACGAGGCCGCCCAAGCAGGGAAATGGGTGAGAAAACAGGACACTATCAACCGATGGTTGCGGGCCCCTTCAGGCCGCGAGGCGGCGTTGCGCGGGAAGGCGTGCCGGGCGCTTTGAAAGGAATGTCAGGAAATTTGACAGACCGCGACGTACGCGCCGTACGCCAAACGGGCGAATCATCCGCCGGCGAGGCACGAGAATGTGACATCTAGATGATATTCTTAGTTTGCGCAGCACGAGACATATTGTCGTTCTTAGAAGTGTACCGGAGCGCAGTTGGCGAGCATGGATCACGGAGTGGAGTCGAGCAGCCGCGAAGAAGGCAACGTATCGGAGTCGTCGAGCCCGCCACCGGAGCGGGCACCGAGGCGCGAGACGATTGCCATTCACGGCGGCCATCGTATCGATCCGACCACCAAGGCCGTCGCCACCCCGATCTATCAGTCGGTCGGATTTGCCTTCGATAGCGCCGAGCACGGAGCGGCTCTGTTCGACCTCACGGTCCAGGGCCACGTTTATACACGGATCGACAATCCTACCAACACGGTGCTCGAGGAACGCCTCGCGCAACTCGAAGGCGGCGTCGCGGCGCTGACCGTCGCCTCAGGCGCCTCAGCGGTCCATTATGCAGTTACCAACCTGCTCGAGACCGGAACTAATATCGTCTCGGTGCCCCAGCTTTACGGTGCGACGTACACGTTGCTTGCCCATCTGTTGCCGAAGCAGGGCGTCGAATCGCGGTTCGCGCGGAGCGATGCGCCGTCTGACATCGCCGCACTCATCGATGCCAATACGCGCGCCGTCTATTGCGAAAGCGTCGGCAATCCGGCCGGCAACATCGCCGATATTGAAGGGTTGGCGAACGTTGCGCATCGCGCCGGTGTGCCGCTGATCGTCGATAACACGGTCGCTACGCCGATGCTGCTCCGCCCGATCGAATATGGTGCGGATATCGTTGTCCATGCGATGACCAAATTCATGGGTGGTCATGGCACGACCGTCGGTGGCGCGATCGTCGATGCCGGTACATTCGACTGGGGGCGAGAGCCCGGGCGCTTTCATATGTTGACCGAACCGGAGCCTGCGTATCACGGGGTGGTCTACACGAGGCAGTACGGCCGTGCTGCGTTCGTGGCGCACTGCCGTACCGTCTGTCAACGCAATACCGGATCGACGCTCGCACCGTTCAACGCGTTCCTGATCCTGCAAGGCCTGGAGACGCTGCCGCTCAGGATGGAGCGGCATCTGGAGAATGCGCGGGCGGTCGCCGAGTTTCTCCGCGTTGATCCGCGCATCGCCTGGGTTAATTGGCCTGGCCTGCCGGACAGCCCCGCTTATCCCCTCTGCCATAAGTACCTGGGTGGGCGTGGCATCTCGCTCGTCACGTTCGGCGTCCTTGGCGGTTTCGAGGCCGGCAAACGGATGTTCAACGCGCTCCGGCTGTTTACGCGCATGGTCAACATGGGCGATACCAAGTCTCTGGTGACCCACCCCGCCTCGACCACGCACCGACAGCTTTCCGCCGAAGAGAACCGTAAGGCCGGCGTCAGGCCTGAGATGATCCGGCTCAGTGTCGGTATCGAGCATATTGACGACATCCTCGCCGACCTCGATCAGGCGCTGAGTGCCGGCGCTATCCAGACCCCCGTTCATAGCGGACGTTGCGGGGCGAAACCGCGCTGATGTCTTTCACCCTGCAAGACGCAAGGCCGCTTGGTCAGCAAGGTGACCTGCCGCTACCGCCCGGTTATCCAGCCGCTGATGAGCGGGGGTGCGCGTGCCTCGGTGCGCAGCGTGGCCTCGTGGACATTGCCATGCCGATCGAAATCGGCCTGGTCAACAATATGCCGGACGCCGCGCTGGAAGCGACTGAACGGCAATTCCTGAGCCTGCTTCTGTCCGCCGCGGGCGATATCGACGTCCGGGTACACTTCTTCGCGCTTGCTGACGTGCCACGCGGCCGGCGAGCGGAGCAGCATCTCTCACTTTGCTACGATGATCTTGACGCACTGCTGAAAAGCCGCCTCGATGCGGTCATCGTCACCGGCAGCGAGCCCACGGCGACGCAGCTTTCGGACGAACCCTATTGGCACTCGCTCGTCCGGCTGTTCGATTGGGCAGAGGCAAACACGCTCTCCACCCTGTTCTCGTGTCTCAGCGCGCATGCCGCGGTGCTGCATTTCGACGGCATCGAGCGAACGCAATCCCCGCGCAAGTATTCGGGCGTCTTCGATCATGTTGCGCTCATCGATCATCCACTGACGAGCGGAGTTCCGGGTCCCTGGCCGGTTGCACATTCGCGATGGAACGGGCTCTCCGAGGAGGCGCTCTGTGACGCCGGCTATACGATCCTGAGCCGATCCACAACGGCTGGAGTCAACCTTTTCGTGCGACAGCGGCAGAGCCTGCTCGTACTGTTCCAGGGGCATCCCGAATACGAGCCGGACAGTCTGTTCAGGGAGTACCGCCGCGACGTCCGCCGCTTTCTCAGCGGTGAACAGGCGACCTACCCGGAGATCCCCGAGGGCTGCCTCAAGGCCGCGACAAAGGATGCCCTGCTCCGCTTCCGCAAGTCGACGCACGGCTGGCGAGTGGAGGCGCTGATGGAAAAATTTCCCGGAGTCGCGGAACTGGAAGAAGCCCGCCTGGCACGCGCTGGCCGCGGTTCGGCGACGCTATTCGCGAACTGGCTGCACGCGATCGCCGATGCGAAGCTGCGTCGTTGGGGTGCCGCCATGGCGCCATTTCTGCTGTCCTGAGCGCGTTCGGCGGAAAAACCCGCGCCTACTGCTCATCGAGCGTTGCTGCTGCCGTGACCGTTGCGGTCACTGAAATCTCACCCGCCACGGCGCTCGGTTCGGGGACGGTGCGCGCGGCCATCAGCGCCATCGGTCGCGGTGGCGAACCCTCCTGGGGGATGAGCCAGACGGCGCGGAAGCCAGCGAAATGCATGCCGAGTAGCTTCGCCGCTCGCTCAGCCCTCGCCTTCAACCCGGCGAGCGCCATCGACTCGGCCTTGTCGTGCGCCGCCTCCTCCGTTTGTTCCCTAAGGCTCCAGGCGAGGGAAGAAACCGAAAGGCCGTCGGCCTGCAACGTTCCGACCAGAGCAAGCAGTGCCGGGCCGTCGGTCGCGGTCAGGCTGATCGTCTGCTGCGCCCGCCATCCGGGATGCGGATCCGCGATGTGCCAGACGGAATAGCTGCCGGTCGACGTGGTGACGGCGCTGACCGCTCGCGCTTCAGCGAGCGCCCGGCCCACCATCCCGTTGACCTCGGCTTGTGCCTTGATCGGCGTGTCCGCGCCGATCTCGGCGGCCAGCACCGCGTCGAGCTGATCGGGCATTACTTTGACGGTCGCGCTCGAGGAAAGGTGAAGGATGGTTGCGGCGCTTGCGGGCCCGGCCGCGATGAGCAACGCAATGGCGAAAGAACTGGCAGCAAGGCGATTCATCCGATATCGCATCTTTTCCTCCGGGTCACGGCGAGAGCGCCCGCGCCAAGCCAGGGCCAGAATTCGTTGCTGACCACCCGGTGTCACACGGGCGCTGTCGTACATGTTCATCCGGCGCTTCTCCTGCTTCGCTCCGGCGCGAACTATTCTCCTTGTATTGGCCGGGGCCGCGCCTGGCACGGCGGTGAGCTGAGAGAGAGAGATCAGAGTTCCCGGCCGATCAACGCATCGAGAGAGGCACGGCCGCCGCCGATGCAGCCGACGCCGAAGACCATGACTCCCCACATCAGTATCAGCTGGTTCTCGGGGTTGAAGCCGGCAGTCGGTAGCAAGACGATGATGAGGGCGAGCAGGAGATCGACGCCGAGGACGACGGCAACCAACCGGGTGAGCAGGCCCGCGGCAAGCATCAGGCCGCCGAAAAATTCGATGCATCCGACGACGATGAGCCAGAAGTGACCCGGGACCAACCCATGCGCAGCGAAGAAGTTGGCGAACCCGGTGCCGTGGCCGGAAAGCACAAGCAAAAGCTTCTGGTAGCCGTGCGGGACGAATGCGAGTCCGACAAAGATCCGCATGACTGGGTAGCCGATCGGCCGAAGCGCTGCATGTATCTGCCCGAGAAAAGAGCAGGCTGGTCGCAAGCCGCGAACTTCTGCCGCCAGGTAGGATAGATCGCTTGGCATGGAAGGCTTCTCCCCTTGCGCCGCCCGCTCCAATACGCGGCGCTTCCTTATAATAGCCGGCCGCCTTGCGGCTAGTACCGGAAATCGGACTCGGGTGACGGGCGGTGGCAGCCGTTCGTGGGATGCCGGGGAACCTGGGTGACCCACGAGAATGGCGGAATGCGCTTCGCTTTTCCGCCCTGCGTTCCTGATCAGTTTCATGGAATCGATGTATTAGGCAAGTTCGGCGCTGCCATCTCCGGCGAGCGCGGCGAGGTAGCGTTCGGCAGAGGCGGTCAGCGCTTGCTTGCCCGCCGCACGGATCTCGCGATCGGCAAAGGCGCCATAGATCGCGGCGAACGCGAAGTGATCGAGCGCGGCGACGATCCGTTGTACTGCCGGCGCGGAGAGCGGCCAGAGATTGGGGTAGCTACGCATGAAGGAAACGTGACGGCGATCCGGCAGCACCTGGAGGATGTCTCCGGACAGCAGCGCACCTTTTCCGCCCGCGCCTTGTGCCCAATGCAGCATCGTTCCGCCCGCAAAGTGCCCGCCGCCGCGGATCAGGGTGACGTCGGGGCCAAGCGGTGATGTCTCCCCATCCCAGAAACGGATGGCCGGATCGGGGCGCATCACCCAGCGTCGATCGGCGCTGTGGAGGTGAATCGGGCAAGCGAAGGTGGCCGCCCAGTCCACCATCGCGGTGTAGTAATGCGGATGCGAAATCGCGATCGCAGCAACGCCACCCAACGAACGGACGAGTTCCTCAGTCGCCGGATCGAGCAGGGAGAGGCAATCCCACAGCAGATTGCCTTCCGGTCTCCGGATCAAGAGCGCGCGTTGGCCTATGCCGAAACGCGGCTCCGTGCTGATGGAAAAAAGCCGAGGTTCGAGCAAACGGAAGGCGTTGGCGTGCATCGCCGCCAGACGATCCGGCGTCATCCAGGTCTGCCCGAGAGGATTGACGTACTGGCGCGGGTCTTCGCAGATCGGGCAGGCGGACGGCGGCACGGCAGCCGGCGGGTACTGGGTGCCGCAGGTGACGCAGATATGCGTTGGCATATTCCCTACTTCCCGAACATGGCAGCGATCACCGCCGGATCGACCGCTTCGATGGCGGATGGCGTCCAGCGCGGCGATCGGTCCTTGTCCACGACCATCGCACGCACTCCTTCCGCAAAGTCGGGGTGACGGACGACGCGCCTGACGAGGCGGAGTTCAGTTATCAGCGCTTCGCCGAGAGTGGAGGCGGCGCCGCGCCGGAGAATTTCGAAGCTCCAGAAAATCGAAGAGGGAGAAAAGCTGCGCAAACTCGCGAGGGTATCGGAACCGAAAGTTCCCGGCTCCGCGGCGAGCCGCGCCAAGACCGCGCCAACAGATGGCGCCGCGAAACAGCGATCGATGCATGGCCTCGAGGCGGCAAAGCTGAAAGGCGCAAGCGGCGCGGCAAACGCGGCCAGTACGCCCGGGCCGTCTTCGGCCAGCGCTGCAGAAAGGGCAGAGAGCCTGGCGCGCGGCACGAAGTGCGTGGCAAGCCCGGCATGCACCACATCGGCGGCTTGGAGCCGCGTGCCAGTGAGCGCCAGCCACACTCCGAGCGCGCCTGGCAGGCGCGGCAAGAGGTAGCTTGCACCGACATCGGGGAAGAGCGCGATGGCCGTTTCCGGCAACGCGAGCACCGCGTGCTCAGTGGCGACGCGCGCGGAACCGTGCACCGAGATCCCGATGCCACCTCCCATGGCAATCCCGTCGATCAGCGCGATATACGGCTTCGGATACTCGGCAATGCATCGATTGAGTGCATATTCCTCGGAAAAGAATGAAAAGATCGCCGCGTCATCGCCGGCAAGAGCCGCTTCTCGCATCGCCCGCACATCACCGCCTGCACAAAAGGAGCGGGGAACGCTGGATTCGATGACGACCGCATGTACGCGAGGCTCATCCCGCCAGGCGTCGAGCGCGGCCCGGATTGTGCGGACCATCGAGAGGTCAAGCGCATTCAGGCTCGCAGCGCGGTTGAGCCAAATTCGCCCGATCCGCTGATCACGGCGGGCGACAACGCTCTCTGTCATCCGTTCATCCTTTCCCGGCTAGTGTGCTGATTCCGACGCTTGTAGCTAACGAACGGAGCCCCGTCGCGGCACACTAG
>JBOHMN010000213.1:0-7544 GCA_050730175.1 Acetobacteraceae bacterium
CCCGAAGTTCGCGGCCTTCGGCAGCGAACGTAAGGGGATAAGCAGGCCACTGAACATAAAGAGTGTCCTGCCCCGGAAGTTCGCGGCCCTCGGCAGCGAACGTAAGGGGATAAGCAGGCCACTGAAAATAAAGAGCGAGTGTGCCGACTACGCACCTGCATCGTGGGTCACAACTGTTCGAGTCGGCACACTAGAGCAGATTGCCGCTGGCGGAAATCGGAGTGTGCGCTCAAAGCGGGAATGCCCGGCCATCCGCACCCCAAAAGCAAACCGGCCCGCGTCAACCATCGCGTCCCCCGACGCGGCGTTGTGCCGCAGCCATGCCGTCGGCAACCGCTCCGCCAAGCCGCGCATGGAGGGCCGGGTTGGCCGCGACCACGTCGCCGCTGGCAAGTGGATCCCCGCCGGCAGGATCAGACGCGAAGCCACCCGCCTCCCGCACGAGCAGAATCCCTGCGGCAACATCCCAAGCATTCACGCCAAGCTCCCAGTAGCCGTCGAATCGGCCGGCCGCCACCCACGCGAGATCGAGCGCGGCCGCCCCGAAGCGGCGGATGCCGGCGACCTGCGGCATCAAATGGCCGAGTGTCCGCGCAAAAGCGAGCCGGTGTGAAGCGGTTGCGGCAGCAAAAGGAATCCCCGTCGCGAAGACCGCCTCTGCGATCTCCCGCCGCGCCGAAACACGCAGCCGGCGATCGTTCAGATAGGCCCCGGCGCCCCGCTCCGCCCAGTACATCTCGTTGGCCGCCGGATTATAGACCACGCCCGCGGCGAGTTCCGCCGCGCCGCCGCCAACCCGCCGTTCGAGCGCAATGCTGATCGCCCAATGCGGCATCCCGTGCAGGAAATTCGTCGTGCCGTCCAATGGGTCGACGATCCACCGCCAGCTCCAGTTGCTGGAACCCGACACTCCGGACTCCTCCATCAGGAAGCCATAGCCGGGGCGCGCCTTCTCGAGTTCGCGGCGCAGTGTTGCCTCCGATCGCAGATCCGCTTGGCTGACAAAATCCGAAGGTCCCTTGACGCTGACCTGGAGCTGTTCGACTTCGTTGAAATCCCGCAGCAATTGTTTCGCCGCTTTGCGCGCGGCGTTGATCATCACCGTGAGATGCGGCGATAACGGCGGCGCCATGCGCCCGGTTTCCGGTCAGCTCTTCGCCCGCTCGACGTAGGTCGCATCGTCAGTTCGGACGACGATTCGCTCGCCCTTCTCGATGAAGGGTGGCACCATCGTGCGCACACCGTTCGAGAGCCGCGCGGGCTTGTACGAAGAAGCCGCGGTCTGCCCCCGCACCACCGGATCCGCTTCGACGATTTCCAGCACTGCAGTCGGCGGCAGGTGCATCGCAACCGGCTCACCCTCGACCAGATCCACCGTGACAGCCATGTTGTCCTGGAGGAAGGATGCCGCTTCGCCAAGCAGCGCCACCGGCACGAAGGTCTGTTCGAATGTGACGTTATCCAGCAGCACGAGGTTCGCCCCGTCGGTATAAGAGTAGGAAAAGTCCTTCTCTTCTGTCAGCAGCCGCTCGACAGTATCGGCCGTGCGCCAGCGCTCGTTCGTCTTGTTGCCCGATTTGAGATCACGCATCTCAACCTGGATGAATGCACCACCTTTTCCTGGGGTGATGATCTGCTGCTTCAGGACCGTCCAGCGCCGCCCCGCGTGCTCGATCACCTGGCCGGCGCGGATCTGGTTCGCCTGCTGCTTCATGGGAACAACTCATCGCAATTGCCGCGGATCACCGGAGCCGGCTTCTAATCGCTGCCGCCAGCCGGAGCAAGGCTTGGGACCGGCCCCGCCGGAACATGCCCCGCCGAGAAACATACCGGGGGTGCACGCCGGCGTGCATGCGGGCCGGCAGGGCGGTAAACTCGGCGCCTTCAAAGCAAGCCCCTCGGGCATGATCGATCCTACCGTCCCGCAGGCAGAGAGGCAGCATGGCGCCATCATCCCCCCATCCCCCGTGGCACCCGGAGCGGCTTGCCGCGCGCCTGCCTTATCTCCATCGCCGCGCTCTGCTCATGCAGGCGACCCGCGCCTTTTTCGCCGCGCGCGGCTACCAGGAGGTTGAGACCCCGTACGCCGTCCCGACCCCGGGTGAAGAAGTCTTTCTCCGTCCTTTCCGCACCGAATCCATTTCCCGGACCGGGGAACGCCGGACGCTCTATCTGCATACGAGCCCGGAGTTCGCGATGAAGAAACTGCTCGCCGGGGGTGCCGGGCCGATTTTCCAGCTCGCGCGCGTCTGGCGTAACGGCGAGGCGGGTGCACTGCATGCCGCCGAATTCACCATGCTCGAATGGTACCGCCCCGGTACCGGCATGGACGAGCTGATCAGCGAAACGGAGGCCTATCTTCGCGCCGTTCTGCCCCCGATCGTTGCCTGCCGCGGCATCGCGACGGACCTCTCGACCTTCGAGCGGATCAGCATGGCCGAGGCGTTCCGCCGTTACGTCGGCTGCGACCTGCTCGCCACCGCCGGAGATGGTCCGGCACTGGCCCGCGCTGCGGGCGCAGAGCTGCGCCCCGGCGAAAGCTGGGAAGACCTCTTCTTCCGCCTGCTGCTCGAGCATGTGGAACCCCATATCGGGCGCCAACAGCCGACCTTTCTCACGCACTGGCCCGCCGCCCAGGCGGCTCTTGCCCGCCGCGACCCTGCCGATCCGCGCGTCGCCGAACGATTCGAGCTCTATCTGGCGGGGGTCGAACTCGCCAATGCCTTCGTCGAGCTGACCGATCCTGCGGAGCAGCGGGCCCGCTTCGAAGCCGATCGGCTGCGCCGCCGCGCCGCCACCGGCCCGGATTGGCCGCTCGACGAGGAGCTCATCGCGGCGCTCGCCCTCGGCCTTCCCGCCTGCTCCGGCATCGCCCTCGGCTTCGACCGGCTGGCGATGATCGCCGCCGGTGCGCCGCGCCTCGCCGACGTTCTCTGGCTGCCATCCTGACAGACGCCACCGGCCACACCATGTGGCGCTGGATGCGCTACCTCGGGCTGACTGTACTCTTCGTTCTTGGCGCCTGCGCCAATCAGGAGCTCGCGGCCCGTCGCGCCCACCTCACCTCGCTCATCGGCGAGAGCGAGATCGATCTCGTGCGGCAGATGGGCGTGCCAACGCGCACCTTCACGTTGCACAGCGAGAAGTTTCTTGCCTACGACGATCGCCGCCTGGAGTTCGTGCCGGGATTCTATGGCGGCACACCCTGGTGGGGACCGGGCTGGGGTCCATGGGGCTTGGGCCCGAGCCCGCCGCTGGTGATCGCGCGCGGCTGTGAGACCACTTTCGAAATCCAGGGCGGCAAGGTTGCCTCATTCAGCTTGCGCGGTCCCGACTGCTGAGCGCAATGCCGGATCGGCTGCCCAGGCCGCGCGAAGCTCAGCGCGGCCGCGCTCGGTGTTGCCGTTCCAGGCTTTTCGCCCCGACTGACTATCCGCGCCGTAACAACGGCTTCCTTCCTCGGTGGCCCGGCGAGCCGATTGCATCGCCCGCTTCCCGGGGACATATCGCGCCCGGCAGGACGCGCCAGGGCGCGCGACGGAGAACGCAGAGACGGAGTGAGATGAATGGCAGCAGGGTCGGCAGATTCTATTGAGCGCTCGGAGCGGCACGAATTCACCGCCGAGGTCGGGCGGTTGCTCGATCTGGTCGTTCATTCGCTCTATTCAGAACGAGAAATATTCCTGCGCGAGCTGGTCGCCAACGCCGCCGACGCAATCGACCGACGGCGCTTTCTCGCCCTGACCGACCCGGCGATGGCGCTACCGGATGGTGGCAAGGTCGCGATCATTCCTGACAAGCCCGCGCGCACGCTGACGATCTCCGATGACGGAGTCGGCATGAGTCACGACGAGCTGGCGAGCCAGCTCGGCACAATCGCCCGTTCCGGAACCCGCGCGTTCGGCGACGAGCTAGCAGCGGCAAAGCCTACTCAGCGGCCGAGCCTGATCGGCCAGTTTGGCGTGGGATTTTACTCCTCTTTCATGGTCGCCGAACGTGTCGAGGTCATCTCGCGGCCCCCGGACAGCACCGAGGCCTGGCACTGGATCTCGAATGGCCAGGGGTTTACCCTCGCCACCGCGATCAGGGAATCCGCCGGTACCTCCGTGATGCTGTTCCTGAAACCGGACTGCGCGGAATTCCTCGACCCGGTCAATCTCGAGGCGATCGTACGGCGCTGGGCGGATCATATCAGCGTGCCGATCACGATTCGCCGCGACGGAAAGGACCTCCCTGCGAATGAAGGAGTGGCGCTGTGGCGGAAACCGCACAGTGAAATCTCTGAACAGTCCTATAACGCCTTCTACCGGCATCTCGGCCATCTGTTCGATACTCCTTCGGGCGTGATTCACTGGCACGCCGAGGGCACGCTCGAGTTCGCCGCCCTGCTCTTCATTCCCGGGACCCCTCCGCTCGATCTCTTCGAACAGGATCGCCGCGCGCACGTACGGCTGCACGTGAAGCGGATGTTCATTACTGATCAGGCAGAGCTGTTGCCCTCGTGGCTCCGTTTCATCCAAGGGGTCGTCGATACCGAGGATCTGCCACTGAATGTCTCGCGGGAAATGCTGCAGTCGACGCCCGTGTTGCCGCGCATTCGCAAGGCGCTGGTCAACCGCGTCCTGACCGAGCTCAAGGCGCGCGCACACGAACCGGAAGACTATCAGAAGATTTGGGAGAATTTCGGTGTCGTTCTGAAGGAGGGTGTCTGGGAGGAGAACGAGCATCGGAAGGAGGTCGCGGAGCTCTTGCGTTTCCGCTCCTCCACTGTTCCCGCTCTGACGTCCCTGGCCGACTATGTGGCGCGCAAGAAACCTGGTCAGAGCGCAATTTACATCCTCTGCGGAGACGATTCTGAACAGCTTGCGCACTCGCCCCAGCTCGAGGGATTCCGGGCCCGTGGGCTCGAAGTTCTGCTGCTTGCAGACCCGATTGACGCCTTCTGGCCGGACCGGCTCGGCGAGTTCGCGGGTCTGCCGCTCAAGAGCGTCACCGAGGTCACGGCCGACCTCGACAAGTTCCCGCTCGCCGCGGGCGAAACAGCGCAGGAACCCGCAGCCGACGGCCTTTCGGCCGGAGAGGCAGACAAGCTCGCGGCACGGCTGAAATCGGCGCTCGGAGAAAAAGTGAGCGCGGTGCGGCCGACCCAGCGCCTGGTTGAAAGCGCAGTCGCACTCGCGGCATCGGACAAAAGTCCCAATCTCCATCTGCAGCGTCTGCTGCGCCGCTCCGGAAGAGAAGTCCCGGCGGCCGCCCCAATCCTTGAGATCAACCCCCGGCATCCGCTGATGCAAACGCTGGCGGCGATGTCTCGTCCGCTTGCGGACGAAGCCCGCCTGCTGCTCGATCTCGCGCGCGTACAGGAAGGTGATCCTCCGCTCGATCCGGCCCGCTTCGCCGGCCACGTAGCGCAAGCGCTCGCGCTCTCTTTGGGGCAGCCGGCGGGTGGCCCGCAGCCGGCGGGCGACCCACAGCCGGCGGCCGGCCCGGGTGGCAGTGCGGCAGCATGAAAAGCAACATCGCGGAGTGCGATTGCCTGCCTGATCCGCACGCGGCAGAGGCCATCGCTGCACTCCCGCTTTATCCGCTTCTGCCCGCCTAGGTTGAAAAATTTCGCTACGACTCGCCCGAAGCGCGTTTTCTGGCGCGGATGGGCTTCACCGCTGCGGCCGGCCAGCTCGTCATCGACCCCGACAGCGACCACGGGCTGTTCGCCGCCCTTGGCCTTGGCGCCGACAAATCTCCGTTCACCTGCGGCGAGTTGGCGACGAAGCTTCCGGAGGGCACGGTCTGACGCTTCGCCGCAGCCCCACCCGATCCTGCCGCGGCCGTTTTCGGATTCGCGGCAGGTGCGTATCATTACGAAAAATTCATGAATGAAACGCGCCATCCGGTCCGTCTCGTCTTGCCCGCGCCGACGCCGCGGCTCGCCCTCAGTCAGATCGCGACTACCTGGATGGTGCGCGATATGATCAATACTCCGGCCAATCTGCTCGGGCCGGCCGAGCTCGGCGCGCGTTTCGGCGCGGCTGTGACGACAATCTCAGGGCCGGAACTCACCAGCCGCTATCCCCGCGATCGCGGCCGTCGGGGCCGGCCCTGCGCACGCCCCCGAGCCTTGCATCTGGCCTGGTCGGGCAGCGGGGCGGGGCAGGATGCGCCGCTCGTCGCGCTCTGCGGCAAGGGCGTGTGTTTCGACTCGGGCGGGCTCGATGTGAAGCCGGCAGCAGGGATGCTGCGGTTGAAGGAGGACATGGGTGGTGCTGCGGTTGCCCTCGGTCTGGCCCGCCTCGTTATTGAAGCCGATTTGCCAATTCGCCTGTCGCTCCGGATCCGCGCCGTCGAGAACAGCGTCTCCGGCAGCGCGATGCGGCCGCTCGATGTCGTCCGCACACGGCACGGGCTGACCGTTGAGGTCGGCAAACCACCGACGCAGAGGGGCAGCTGGTGCTGGCTGACCTCCCGGCGGAAGCGGCGGCGGAAAATCCCGCGTTGCTGATGGATTTCGCGACGCTGACCGGCGCTGCACGGAGTGCGCTCCGCCCGGATTTGCCGGCCCTCTGCTGTACGGACGATGCCTGGACCGGGCGTCTTCTGGCGGCCGGGTCGGAGGTGCATGATCCGCTCTGGCGCATGCCCGCTCTGGCGCCTGCCCGCTCTGGCGTCTGCCCGCTCTGGGATGACTACGCGGAGTGGCTGAAAAGTCCGATTGCAGATCTGAACACGGTTTCCGCGAAGCCGTAGGACGGTGCCATCGTTGCGGCTCTGTTCCTTCGCCGCTTTGCCGGCGTCCGCACGCCCTGGGCCCACGTCGGTCTTTATGCGTGGAACGCCGAGTCGCTCCCCGGCCGGCCGAAGGGTGGCGAGGCGCAGGCGCTCAGAGCGTCGTTCGCGGCGATCGCTAGGCGATTCACCTACAGTTGAACTCGCTCTTTGCCGCACACCGCGGCGCAGAACTCGTAAGGAGGCTCGCGCGGATTCGATCGAGATGGCGCCGTATCGGAACATGAGCGGAACTTCCACGTGAACAACATTGAGGAAATTAAATCACTTCGCCACTGCAATTGATCGCCGCAGCAGCTTAGATACGAAACTTGCGGGCGCTGGTGGCGACGCCCCGCCGTGAGCAGAGTTTGTTGCTCTGAAGGAGCGAAAGGACGAACGATGATGAGTGCCTCTTCAGCCGACCAGCTGGTCGGCATCCTGCGCGAGACCGTGGTTGCCCTGGTGCGCCGCGATGGGCCTGACCTCTCGGCTCGCCAGCTCGGCGTATTCCTCACCTGCTATCTGCAGGATGGCGGCCATACGGTGCGCGGCTTGGCGGCCGAGCTCGACGTCTCAAAGCCCGCGATTACGCGCGCGTTGGACCGGCTGGGTGAACTCGATCTGGCCCGGCGCAAGGTCGATCCGGCGGACCGCCGCAGCGTGCTGGTGCAGCGCACCTTGAAGGGGGCGGCCTTCCTCAGGGATTTGCGCGCCATCATGACAGACGCAGCCGGGCATGCCCGCCGGAATGGTCACCACAGCGAGTCGCGGCGCGCCGC
>JBOHMN010000214.1:0-7100 GCA_050730175.1 Acetobacteraceae bacterium
CAGGACGAGAGCATCTTCATCTTCCGCGAGGTGGTGGCCGAGTTCCGCCATCCGGTGCTGCTCTATTCCATCGGCAAGGATTCCTCGGTGCTGCTGCACCTGGCGCTGAAAGCGTTCCATCCGGCCAAGCCGCCGTTTCCGGTGCTGCACATCGATACCAAGTGGAAGTTCCGGGAGATGATCGCCTTCCGCGACGCGACTGCCCGCCGGCTCGGCCTCGAGCTGATCGTGCACACCAATGAGGACGGCGTTCGCCGTGGCATCAATCCGTTCGATCATGGCTCCTCCTACTACACCCAGACGATGAAGACCGAGGCGCTGAAGCAGGCGCTGGCCATGGGGGGATATGACGCCGCATTCGGCGGCGCGCGGCGCGACGAGGAACGTTCGCGCGCCAAGGAGCGCATCTTCTCTTTCCGCAGCGCCGCCCAGGAATGGGATCCGAAGAAGCAGCGGCCGGAACTCTGGAACCTTTATAACGGCCGGATCAAAGAGGGAGAATCGATCCGGGTCTTTCCGCTCTCCAACTGGACCGAACTTGATGTCTGGCAGTACATCCTCGCCGAGGACATCCCGGTGGTGCCGCTCTATTTTGCGTCTCTGCAGCCGGTCGTGGAGCGCAGCGGCCAGTTGATCGTCGTGCACGACGAGCGCATGCGCCTGAATCCGGGCGAGCGGCCAAAGATGCGCATGGTTCGTTTCCGCTCGCTCGGTTGTTATCCACTGACCGCGGCGATCGAATCTGAGGCCACTTCGCTGCCGGCGATCATCGCCGAGATGCTCCAATTCCAGACCTCGGAGCGGATGGGGCGGCTGATCGATTCCGACGAAGCCGCGTCGATGGAAAAGAAGAAACGCGAGGGATACTTCTGATGGCGGAACCCGGAATGGCCACCGCCGGTCAGGAGCCTCAGGGCGCGAGGGTATTCCCGCTGCATTCAGACGTCGGTACGCTTCGTTTCCTGACCTGTGGCAGCGTCGATGACGGCAAGTCGACACTGATCGGGCGGCTTCTCTACGAGACGCGGGCGCTGTTCCAGGATCAGCTTGCCGCACTCGAGCGCGACAGCCGCAAATACGGCACGGATGGCGAGCATATCGATTTCGCGCTGCTGCTGGACGGGCTGGAAGCGGAGCGCGAGCAGGGCATCACGATCGATGTGTCGTACCGCTTCTTCGCGACCGACAAGCGCCGCTTCATCGTCGCCGATACGCCTGGCCATCAGCAATATACCCGCAACATGGCAACCGGCGCATCGACAGCAGAGCTGGCGGTGCTGCTCATCGATGCGCGCAAGGGCGTCGTCAACCAGACACGGCGACATTCCTTGATCGTCTCGCTACTTGGCATCCGCCACGTGGTGCTGGTGGTCAACAAGATGGATTTGCTCGGGTTCGATCGCGCGCGGTTCGCAGAAATCCAAAAGGATTATGAAAATTTCGCGATCGGGCTCGGCTTCGAAAGTCTGTTGGCAATCCCGGCCTCAGCCCGCTACGGCGACAACGTGACCGTTGCTTCCGCGCGCACGCCCTGGTACAAAGGGCCGACTCTCCTCGGGTATCTCGAAGATGTGCGCATCGAAACGGATCCGACCTCGCGGCCGTTCCGCATGCCGGTGCAATGGGTGAACCGCCCGCATCTCGATTTCCGCGGCTTCGCGGGGTCGGTTGCCTCCGGCCGGGTGCGCCCGGGCGATCGGATCAGCGTGCTGCCCGCCGGGAAATCTGCCGTCATTGCCCGGGTGGTGACGCGGGATGGCGATCTTTCCGAGGCGCGCGCCGGCGATGCGGTGACGCTCGTATTGGACGAAGAGATCGACGTTTCCCGTGGCGACGTGCTCGCGGCCGCGAACGATCCGGCGCCGGTCGCCGACCAGTTCGCGGCGCACCTGATCTGGATGAGCGAGACACCGCTCTTCCCTGGCCGCTCCTATCTCATCAAGGCCGGCACGCGCACCGTGAGCGGCAGCGTGACGGCGATCAAGCATCGGCTCAATGTCGATACACACGAGCATCTGGCAGCGAAGGAGCTGCATCTCAACGATGTCGGGGTGGTCAATCTCGCGCTCGCTTCGCCGATCGCCTTCGAGCCCTATGCAAAAAGCCGCGGCCTCGGCAGCTTCATCGTCATCGACCGGCTGACGAACGAAACGGCGGGAGCGGGGACGGTCGATTTCGCGTTGCGTCGGGGCACCAATCTCACCTGGCAGCATCTCGATGTCGATCGCTCTGCGCGGGCGTCGCTGAACGGGCAGAAATCGGCGATTCTGTGGTTCACCGGACTGTCGGGCGCCGGCAAATCGACGATCGCCAACCTCGTCGAGCGCAAGCTCTTTGCGATGAGCCGGCACACTTATGTGCTGGACGGGGACAACGTGCGGCATGGGCTGAACCGCGATCTCGGCTTCACGGAAGCGGACCGGGTGGAGAACATTCGCCGCGTCGCCGAGGTGGCCCGGCTGTTTGCCGATGCGGGTCTGATCGTGATCGCATCCTTCATCTCACCGTATCGAGCGGACCGGGCGATGGCACGGAGCGGGCTCGACGAGGGGACCTTCCTCGAGGTGTTCGTGGATACGCCGATCGAGGAATGTCGCCGACGGGACCCCAAGGGGCTTTACGCCAAGGTGGCAGCCGGGCAGATCAGCAACTTCACCGGGGTGGATGCCCCCTATGAGGCGCCGGACAAACCCGAGATTTGGCTGCGCACGCTCGGGCACTCCGCCGAGGCGCAGGCGGATGAAGTGCTGGCCGAGCTCGCGCGGCGGGGCATCATCGACTGAAGGCTTCGGGCCGCCTCGCGCGACAAGCCCGCTCGGGCGGGGTGCGCGCGCACGCGCGTGCTGACCCGTTCCGCATTCTGCAGTCCCGACAGAAGAGGTGCCCCTTCGAGCAATTGCCACGTTTGGTGCCAAGTCTCGCCACATGAACGACATCATGATCTAGAGAATCAACGGAGGCGTTTCTCGCGTCGCCCGCGTTTGCATCGGAACCTGCAGGCAGCACGGGCATTCGCGGGTGCGACGCGCCCCACCGGCCGCACTTCGTCCCTGTTCCCTTAGTGATCGTTCTGCGGAGCAATTCATGCTTTACTATGCCGCCGTATTCCTCATCATTGCGGTCATTGCCGGCTTCTTGGGTTTTTTCGGCGTTGCCGGCACCGCCGCGGCGATTGCCAAGATTCTCTTCATCGTCTTCCTGATCTGCTTCGTCCTCTCGCTGATCTTTGGAAGAAGGCGCATCTAGCGCTGCCGCAAACTGGCTTCGCGGAGCGAAACGCTCGAGGCGAGCGCGTCGCTCGTCCGCCGCTTTGCATCGTCTCACGAGTGTCCAGGGCGTTGCGTGCGCCGGCGATTGCCGGCTAGCATCGGAACCAATGTGGCAACCGCGATGAGAGCGCCCGCGATCGGGTCTCCGCTTCCCGGTGGGTCCAGGCGGGTCGCACGCACTGGCTGCGTTGCCGAGAGAAGGCGCCGTGATGATTACGAACTCTCTGACAATCGCTGGCTCGGACCCGAGCGGCGGGGCCGGCATTCAGGCTGATCTCAAGACGTTCGCCGCCGAGCGGGCCTACGGCATGGCCGTCATCACCGCCCTCACCGCCCAGAACACAAGCGGTGTGTGCGCGGTCAAGGTTCTGCCCCCGGCATTCGTGGGCGCGCAAATTGACGCGGTTTTTGCCGACATCCGTGTTGACTCGACCAAGATCGGAATGGTCGCAAGCGCCGGAATCGCCGCGGTCATCGCGGATCGGCTGCGGCGCTACAACTGTCGCAACGTCGTCTTGGATCCGGTCATGGTTGCGAAGAGTGGCGACAAATTGCTCGCCGACGACGCGATCGCGTCTCTTCGTGCAGACCTTATCCCAAAAGCGCGGCTCATTACGCCGAACCTGCCGGAGGCAGCGGCGCTGGTCGGTGGTGCGGTTCCCGAGACGCTGGCCGATATGGCCCGCGCGGTACGGGCGCTGCACGCCTTGGGTTCAGAGTGGGTATTGCTCAAAGGCGGGCACTTGACGGGCGCCGATTGCACCGACATTTTGTTCGATGGTGAAACCCTGATCGAGTTGCCCGGCCCTCGCATCGTCACGCGCAACACGCATGGCACCGGGTGCACCCTCTCCTCGGCAATCGCCGCGTTGCTGCCGCGCATGGACATGGCGAGTGCGGTACGGCAGGCCAAAGCCTACGTCACAGGCGCGCTGGCGGCCGCCTCCCGCCTCGACGTTGGGGCGGGTCATGGGCCCGTGCATCATTTCTATGAGATGTGGGGAAAGGACGTTCCCGCATGACCTCTTTTTCTGAGGCCGCCTGGCAGCGTATCGCACGCTTGCGGAAGGCAATCCATGCGCTTCCATTCAATGTGGAGCTGAGCCATGGGTCACTCGGTCAGGAGCGATTCCGTGGCTACATCATCCAGGATGCCCTCTACCTCGATCAGTACGCGCGCGTGCTGGCTATTGCCGCCGCGAGGTCGCGGGAGCTCGGGGCATTGCACGCATTCGCTACGTCGGCGCTCGGTGTTGCGACGGTAGAGCGGGCGCTGCATGAAAGGTATTTTGCCGAATTTGGCATCACGGCGGGCCAGGTGGCGGAAACGGAGCCCTCCCCTGATTGCCTCAACTATACGAGCTTTCTCACTTCCGTCGCATATCACGAGCCGTGGGAGATTTTGGTGGCGGCACTGCTCCCGTGCTTCTGGCTCTATTGGGATGTCAGCTGTGCGATCGCCCGGGTGTCAGATCGCGCCAACCCATACCGGGCCTGGATCGACACCTACTCTGATGAAGGCTTCGGCCGTTCGGTCAAAACCGTGATCGCGATCACCGACCAGGCCGCCGCGAATTCCTCACTGCAAGGCCGCATGACGACCGCGTTCATTCGGTCGAGCCAGTACGAGTGGTTGTTCTGGGATGGCGCTTACCAGCGACGGGGCTGGCCCGTTGCGCTATGAGCAGGCAGTCCGGGCCGAGGCGTAGGAAGCGAGCGCCAGCGGCGATGATTGCCATGAACTCCAGCTACGGCAGAGCTGCCGTCGGCCTGGATAACCCAGCCGGAACCTTCATCGTCGCCTGAAGCCAGTCAAACACGACCTGATTGTGGCGCTGCGGCGCCAACGGCGCATCGTGCATGGATGCACCCTCGGCCTCCGTAAAGGTGGCCAGGGTCTTCGGGCAGGTCAGCAGATCGTAGAGGCGTTGCCCCTGGCCTGGGAAAAATGCGTCGTGCTCGTACTTTGTCACCAGCGTCGGCACCTTCACGCGCGCCGCCACGTCCGCAACCTGGTAGCGCATAACCGTGTGTGGGAAGCCCCAAAAATCCTCGAGCATTCTGCCTTCCCGGGCCGCATCGAGATATTGCGGGCCGAAGATCTCGGAGCGCTTGGCCAGGGTGAACCGGTCGCGCGGGGTCAGGTGTGGCACGACGTCATGCTGCCAGATCGCATTCACTTCTTGTTTCGTCGCGCCCTTGCGCAGGAGGCCGCGCAAAGAAGCCGGAAACGCGCCCCAGTCGGAAACATAGCCCGGATCCGCGCAAACGGCGGCGAGCCGGGTCTCGAATGCCGCAGCACGGATGACCAGTGCGCCGCCGAAGCTCCAGCCCGTGAGCGCGATCCGCGACGTATCGACGCCGCGGCGGTCGTAGAGGAAATCGACGATCGGCGAGATCACGTTCTCCCAATCCGGTCGGAACGGGATTTTTCGCTCGAACAGCATCGCCCCCTGCCCCGGCCCCTCGAAGATCAGTGCGTTCCACCCCCGCTCGACCGCGGCGGCGCCGCCGAACGCATAGACATCAACATTCTGCGCGTCACTTCCGTTCGTCACGATGACAGTACGCCGCTGCGCCTTCAGGCCAGCGGACAGGAAATATCCCGGCATGGTGGCGCCGTTACCAGAGATGCGCACGGGTTCAGAGGGCGGGTTGAACGGCCGCGGCGCGGCGCGCCACCGCTGGTCCATCTGCCGGTAGAGCGCCGCCTCGTGTTCCGGCGTGCGCGTTCCGAGGATGAAGAATAGCGTCTGGTCGTAATATTGCGCCGAGCGCAGGAAGGCGGAGCGGGCGCTGACTTCATTTCCTGCGGACAACGCGTGGCGCGCGATAGCGCCAACCTTGTCTGCCATGGCGATGAAATGATCGCAGAACGTCTGGTAGCTCCGCGCTGGCGCGGTTGATGGCGTTCACGGTGGCCAGAATCTCGCCCGCTTCGCCGGCCCCGTAAGCCGTCTCGCCGAGGGCGAAGGAGACCCCGAAATCCATTGCGGGATCGGGGAAAAGCCGGAAAGCCCTCACGGGCGACGCGCGAGCCGCGGAGGTGGCGACCGTGCCGGCGAGCGCGGCGGTGCTTAACACTGCGCCGCCCGTCGCGGCGGCCGAGCGACCGAGCAGAGATCTGCGACTCAAACCCTCCGCAATCCTTGTCCTGTTCACGCTTTCTTCTCGCACCATAACGCCCTTCCGCTTGATTTCTCGCCGCATGAGTGACCGATCACCACCCCGATGATGGCACAGGTCCCTTGGCGGATTCGGTTTGTGTCGGATGTGGAAATTCTGACTCGTAGACACGGGGTGGCTATCCGCGAGCAGGCGGCAAAGCGGCGAACCGCGGGTCTTGGCATATGTCGAGGACCTTGCCGGCGGCGCCTGGGTCGGCTAACGGCGCAGCGTCGTTTCGCTCTCGCTGTGAAGCACTGCGGCTGCTTCCCGAAGCGGGCCAGAGCGTCGCGCCGATGCCGGCCGCGCGTCGGTGGCCGTACCAGCCCGTTACCACTGCAAGCCCGCCTCTGTCGCGATAGAGGCGGCACGCGCTCCCGCGTTACCGGATGGTCGACTGCGGATTTTCCGCCCCGGGCGGACCCTGGCGTCCCTGGCCGGACGCTTCCATATGATGCGGGACTTCATCGTCGGAACCTCAGGATGCATAAAAGATCAGTCACCTGCTTGGGTCAGAGCGAAGGGCGGAATGTTTCCCGATGATTTTGCCCTGGCTTCACGTAGGCCCGGTGGCCATCGCAGCCTTCTTTGCGTCCTTGGTCGAGTTCACCGAGGCGATGACTGTCGTGCTGGCGGTCGGAGCGGTGCGCGGATGGCGCGGCGCAG
>JBOHMN010000215.1:0-9373 GCA_050730175.1 Acetobacteraceae bacterium
CCCTGCATCTCCTTGTCGATAGCACCGGCTTGAAGATTTACGGCGAACGCGAATGGCTGGATCAGAAGTGTGGTATTCGCTCGCCTCGGTGCTGGCGCAAGCTGCGCCTCGGTGTTGATGCCGGAACGCACGCAATCGTCGCCGTGGAATTGACGCCGGACGATGTCGGTGACGTATCCGAACTACCGGGTCTGCTTGATCAGATCGATGCCGATGTCGCGTCACTGACGGCGGACGGCGCGTATGATGGAGATGCGGTTTACGACGCGGTGGCCGACCGCCATCCCGACGCTGAGGTCATCATCCCACCACGGGCGACGGCAGTCCCGAACGAGATTACGATGACGCAGCGCGATCGGCATATTGCGACGATCGAAAAGCATGGGCGCATGGGGTGGCAGCGCCGTTCTGGCTACAATCGTCGAAGCTTGGTCGAAACTACGATCTGTCGGTACAATACCATCATTAGTCGGCGACTTCAGGCGCGGACTCTGCCCAATCAGCGAATCGAGGCAAAGATTGGATGCAATGTGCTCAACCGGATGACGTGTATCGGCATGCCGGACTCTGCTCGAATCCGCTGATACACGACCGGGGCGGACAGACGCCGCCAGCAAACTATTCATGCACCAAAGCGTGTGGGGGTTGGAAATGTCAAAACAAAAGTTGGTGGTTTCGCGCCGCGGCCTATTAGCGGGTGTCGCGGCAAGTGCGATCCTGCCTTGGCTCCCGCGCCCGTCCCACGCGGCGCCGGCCCTCGCGCCCGACTGGGACGATCTGGCCAAGCTGATCGGCAGCCCCGTTTTGCTGCCGAACGATCCGCGCTTCGTCAATCTGACTCAACCGGAAAACCTTTACTATTACCGGCCAGCGAACACAGTCGGGGCCCCGATGGCGGTGGTGCGGCCGCCCACCCCCGAAGCGATCGCGCAGTCGATAAAATGGGCGGCCGACCGGAAAATCCCGCTGGTCGCCCGTTCGGGCGGGCACAGTTACGCCGGATGCAGCACGATTCCGGGCCTGATCATCAACACCGCGGAGTTGCGTCATGTTACTTACGATGCATCGAGTAACTTGCTGGAAATCGGCGGCGGCACGCTGAATGTCGACATTTTCAAGGCCCTTCAAGGCCGAACACCCGGAATGGCCATCGTCCACGGGCGGTGTAGTGCTGTGGGTGCAAGCGCCTATCTCATGGGCGGTGGCATCGGGTTTGACATGCGCAGTTTCGGCGTCGGCTGCGATCTGGTGGACAGCGTCGATGTCGCCCTCGCCCCCGACGAGAAGACTGGCCAACGGAGGATGGTCACGGCATCGAAGGACAACGATGCGAGCGACCTGTTCTGGGCCGTGCGCGGCGGCGGTGGTGGCAACCTGGGCATTGCGACCGCCTGGCGGCTGCGGCCGTTTGCCGTCGAGCGGGCGGCGACTTTCGTTGCAAGCTGGCCGGCGGCGAACGACAAACCCTCGTTGGCGCTGTTCACTCGCATCGTGCGCGGCGTGGAAAATTCTCCGCTCGAACTTGGGGCGCAGGTCACACTGGGCGCGCCGAGGGGGAAGCATTGGCCGACCAGCATCCGCCTTACCGGCCAGTACCGCGGCACATGGGCGGACTTCAACGCCAAATGTCCGGGGTTGCTGGATGGCGCGAATCAGCCGGTTCCTCACGTGGAAGGGGCCTATTGGGACATTCAGGAATTCCTCGACCAGGTGGTGATCCCGAACCGGTATCTGGAGACTTCGCTGTTCACCGGTCTGTTGTCAGAGGATGCGATCGGGACGCTGTTCGACAGGTTCGGTACTTGGCCGGGTACCACGTCGGCGGCGCGGATCACTTTCTTCCGCACCGGCGGCAAAATGAACACGGTGGCGCCGGCCGCGACCGCCTTCGTGCACCGGCAATCGGAATGGCTCGCGGATACCAGTGTTGACTGGGACGATTGCGATACAATACAGGATGTTTACAACGGCCTGCGATGGCAGCGCGATGTGCATGCCGCACTTGACCAGGCGTTCGCGGGCCAGGGGAGTTACCAGAATTTCCCCGATCCCGGCCTCGCCAACCATGGCGTCGCTTATTGGGGTGCCAATCTTGAACGTTTGGTAGAGGTGAAATTGAAATACGATCCGCAGTTCGTGTTCACGCCACCGCAAAACCAGGAAATAGCGGGCTGAACCGGCGCTAGCACGGAACCCATAGGGTTGTGTTGCAAGGTTTGGCCTTGTTCGTTTTGAAGCCGCTGCGAAAGCGTTGGGTGGCCTGGTCAGCGTAGCGACGTGGTCGTGCCGTAAGCTCCGTGCACTTGGCGCGATAAACCTCAGAGAGTCGCCGCCGCGGCGTATCTATCCCCCGAGTTCCGGAGCGGCGGTCGTAGCACGTTCCCCGGGGTTGTGCTGCTGCATCATGCGCCAGGCTGGGACGAGTGGTACCGTGAGGCTACCCGCAGATTCGCGCATCACGGCTACGTCGCGATGAGCCCGAATCTCTATCATCGTGCCGGCGAAGGAAAGCCGGACGATGTCGCGGCCAAGATACGCGCCGCGGGTGGCGTGGCGGATGCGGAGCGGGAAGAAGCCGCGTGCTTCCGGCGGTCGTAGCACGGGCTGGCGGGTCGGCTGATGCCGGCTCCATCGGTTCGTTCCCGGGGTCCGGCTCGAGAGCACCGGTTCTTTCGCGCCTGCGGCATCCGAGTCGTGCGAGCGAACTGGTCCTTGCTCGAGATGCTTTCTCGCGGACAAGAAGCTGCGGTCGGCGTTGGCGTCGCGGGAATGCCTGACGTTCGCAAAATCGCGGAGGACTCGCGCCTCTGCCGGGAGTTGACGAGCGGCTCCCTGGGGCAGCTGCGTGGCGCGAGGGTGCGTGTGCCCTGAGGCCTCGGTGGATCTGCGATCATTGGTGGCTGGTTGGACGATGCGCGCAGAGTGTCAACGCCAGAAGCCGCTTACGAATCCCTAGCGCCTCCGACGGGCGGCTCAGGGTGCTACCGCAGGCTGATGCGTCGGGCTGCGGCGCTTGAAGTGATCCTCGGGATATGCCAGACTATCCCTGTCAGGAGGGCAGGCAATGTCGTCTTCGGTGGTTGGGAAATGGGGCAAGAACCTCGCCATCCGCGTCCCTATGGAGGTCGCACGCGCGACTGGCCTGACGGATGGCGAGAAGGTCGAGGTTGAAACGCAGGACGGCGACATTGTCGTCCGCCGGCGGGAGGCGCGGATTCGAGCGCGCGAGGATGCCGAGGCCGCTGCGGAGGAAATCATTGCCGATAGCCGGCGCCACTCCCTCGGCGGTATCTCCATTCGGGACCTGCTGGAAGACGGGCGCCGCGGCTGATGCTTGTGCTCGATGCGTCGATGACCGTGGGTTGGTTGTTCGACGACGAGCGAACCCAGTCCGCACACGATGTGATGCGCCGCGTTGTCGCTGATGGGGCGATTGTCCCCTCCCTCTGGCGGCTGGAGGTTGCAAACGTTCTGCACCACGCCGTGCGGCGAGGGCGTTGCAGCGAGGCTTATGTCGACCGGTCGCTGGCACGGCTCGCTCGTCTCGCAATCAGGCGCGACGAGGAAACCGACGATCACGCCTGGGCCGCGACACGGACGCTGGCCCGGAAGGAGGACCTGAGCCTCTACGATGCGGCCTACCTCGAGCTCGCTATTCGTAGACGCGTGTCGCTGGCATCGTGCGATAAGGCGTTGCTTGCCGCTGCGGTACGAAGGAAGGTCGAGGTCTTCACCGCCTGACGTCGGCCGCTGCCGATAGCAGATGAAGGCGTTTGGGGGCATCGCGATACGGCGCCCCGCTGCTGGGGCGGGCGTCTCCCTCAGATAAGGGCGCCACTCTTCGGGAAGCCGGTGGGCGGGGCGCGGCCAGGCTGGCCGCGGGTGCCGAGCCAGGGGGTGAGGTCCGTTTCGGTGCGCTGGCGCGTGCCCTGGCGCCAGGAAAGGCCTTCGTCCAGGCGGACGACTTTGACACCGGCGATGCCACCTTCACGCGAGCGCTGCAGGATCACGCCGCTGCCGCGGGAGAGCTCAGGGAGCTCGGTGAGGGGGAAGACAAGGAGCTTGCCGTTCTTCCCCTGGACGGCGACGTGATCGCCTTCGGCTGGAACGAGAGCGAGTGCCTCTTCGCCCGGCTTGAGGTTGAGCACCTGCCGGCCGGTCCGCTTTTCGGCCAGGAGGTCTTCGGCCTTGACGAGAAAGCCGCGTCCGGAAGTACTGGCGACGAGGAAGCGCGTGCCGGCGCGCGCGAGAAAAAGCGTGATGACGTCATCGGCGTTACCGAGCTCGGCCAGGAGCCTGAACGGCTGGCCATCGCCGCGGCCGCGGGGTAGATCCGCGGCCTTCAACGTGTAGGCACGGCCGTTCGTGGCGAAGAGCGATAGCCGGTCGGTCGTTTCGCAGGGGAGGAGAATCCTGAGCCGGTCGCCTTCCTTGAAGCGCAGCTCGCCGGGCTCGGCAACCGCACCCTTGACGGCGCGAAGCCAGCCCTTTTCCGAAAGAATGACGGTGATCGGCTCGCGCTCGATCAGCGCTTCCGTGCTGACGGCGATCTCCGCCGGCGCCGCTGCAATGCGGGTGCGCCGCGCGCCGAGAGGACCGGCGGCAAAGCGGCTTCCGAGCTTCTCGGTCTCTTCGGCGATGCGCTGCCAGCGCTTATCTTCACTCCCTAGGAGCGCGCCGATTTCCTTCTGCTCTTTGGCGAGTTTTCCGCGCTCTTCACGGATCTGCAACTCCTCGAGGCGGCGCAGGCTTCTCAGGCGCATGTTCAGAATTGCCTCGGCCTGCGTCTCACTCAGCGAAAAGTGACGCATCAGCGCGGGCGCCGGCGCGTCCTCCGTGCGGATGATTCGTATGACGGTATCGAGATCGAGAAAGACCGCGAGGTAGCCATCGAGAATTTCGAGCCGCCGCGCGATCGCCGCCAGGCGATGACGCGAACGGCGCTCGAGCACCTTATGGCGGTGCGCGAGCCAGGCGCGAAGGAGATCACGGAGCCCCATCACGCGCGGCGTGCGCCCGCCGTCGAGCACGTTCATGTTGAGCGCGATCCGACTTTCGAGGGCGCTCGCGCGGAACAGAGTCTCCATCAGCACGGCAGGCTCGATCGTGCGCGAACGCGGCTCGAGGACAAGCCGCACCTTCTCGGTACTTTCGTCGCGCACATCGGCCAACAGCGGCAGCTTGCGCTCGGTGAGCAAGGAAGCGATCTGTTCGACCAGCCGCGATTTCGGCACCTGGTAGGGGATCTCGCTCACCACGATCTGCCAGGTTCCGTGCTTGCCGTGCTCGACCTCCCAGACCGCGCGCAAACGGAAACTGCCGCGCCCGCTTTCATAGGCCGCGGCAATCGTCGCCTGGTCTTCGGCGAGCGTGCCGCCGGTCGGGAAATCCGGGCCTGGCATCAGACGAAGCAGTTCGGCGGTAGAGGCGTCCGGATTGCGGATCAGATGGACTGCGGCCTTGCAGATCTCTCCCGCGTTGTGCGGCGGGATCGCGCTGGCCATGCCGACCGCGATGCCGGCTGCACCGTTGGCGAGCAGGTTCGGGAAGGCGGCCGGCAAGACGACGGGCTCCTGCTCTTCTCCGTCGTAGGTGGGACGGAAATCGACGGCGTCTTCGTCGATTCCCTCGAGCAGCAGTTCCGCAACCGCGGTCAGCCGTGCTTCCGTGTAACGCATAGCTGCGGCATTGTCGCCGTCGATATTGCCGAAATTGCCTTGCCCTTCGATCAACGGGTAGCGTTCGGCAAATTCCTGCGCGAGCCTGACCAGCGCGTCGTAAACCGCAACGTCCCCATGGGGGTGGAACTTGCCGATCACGTCGCCGACCACGCGCGCGCACTTCTTGAACCCTGAAGTCGGGTCGAGACGAAGCTGGTGCATCGCAAAGATGAGGCGCCGATGCACCGGCTTCAGCCCGTCCCGCACATCGGGCAGGCTGCGCGCGGTGATGGTGGAAAGCGCGTAGGCGAGGTAGCGCTCGGAAAGTGCGTCACTGAGGCGCCTCTCCTCGATCTGCCCGGTCAAAGAATCCGGCATGCGTGTTCCGTTTCCGATGCCATTGCGACGACGCGGTCATAAAGAAGCCCACGTGCCTGCGGAAGCGGGCGGTGCTTCAGAGCGAAGACGTTGTGCGCGAGGAAATACCCGGTGAGCTTCAGCCCGTCGCGCCAGTCGCCCGGCTGCGATGGAGCCGGGCCGAGCACGAACGGCGGCAGGGGCAGCAGCCGCTCCCGCCACGGTCCGGCGGCTTCGGCGCTCACGGCGCGGCCGGTGCGCGGCGAGACAAAACCAAGCCCGACATTGCTGCCGGTTACGGCGCAGCGGGAAAGATCAAGGCCGTAGCCGAGTGCGGCCAGCAACGCGATTTCCCAACGCACGAAATCCGCGAGAACCGCGGGCCCTTCCGTCAGGTGCGGGATCAGGTCGATGAGGCCGGCAAAGACTTTGGGTTGCGCCTCATGCTCGGGGAGCGCGCCTTCCACGAGGGCGAGCGCAGCGTTCAGCATGGCGAGTGCGAGGCCATCTTCCATCGCGAGCGCTGCGGTCGGGTAAATCATCTCGGCGGAGAGGCTGCCGAGCTGCTCGGCAAGCCGGCCGATCCAACGCGCGGAGACGAGATTGCCAGGCTGCCATAGTGCCGCGGCGCGGCGGCTTGCGCCTCCGCGGGCCAAGCCGCGGCGCGCGCCTTGCTCGGCGCCGAACACGGTCGCGACCACGTGGCCTTCGCCGTACGGCCTGATCGCGAGGATGATGACCGGTGCCGACCATTCCATGGGACGGGTGTTTTATCTCTCCTGTGGTTCTCTGAGGCCGAGCGCAGTGATGCGTCGCTGGTCTTCGTCCCAGCCCGGGCGCTCCTCGACGCGGAGGACAAGATGCACCGTGCGCCCGAGTGAGGCGGCCAGCACGGCACGCGCGCGCGTTCCGATCATGCGGATGCGGCGTCCGCCGGCCCCGATCAGGATCGCCTTCTGGCCGCCGCGCGCGACGGTGACGACGCCGCCGATCCGGACCGAGCCATCTTTCTGTTCCTGCCAGGACTCGGTCTCGACCGCTGCATCATATGGCACTTCGTCGCCGCACTGGAGGAAGATCTGCTCGCGGACGATCTCGGCGGCGAGGTTGCGCTCGGTGAGATCGCTGATCTGCCCTGCCGGATAAAGGTGCGGGCCTTCCGGCATCGCGCCGGCAAGAGCGAGAGAAAGATCGCTCACACCATCGCCGGTCGCAGCGCTGAGCATGAATGTCTTGCCGAACGCGGAGAGCGCGTTGAGGGACGCTGCCAACGGCAACAGCGATGGCTTCGGCACGAGATCGACCTTGTTGAGCACGAGCCATACGGGGCGCGCCATTTCAGCGAGCCGCCTGGCAATCTCGGAAACCTCGGAGCTCAGCCGGGCTTTGGCGTCGACGACGAACAGGATGACGTCGGCAGCCTGGGCGCCGCGCCAGGCGGCGGCGACCATCGCCCGGTCCAGTGCTCGGCGCGGGCGGAAGATGCCGGGTAAATCGAGCACGACGATCTCGGTCCGGTCGTCCTCCGCGCTGGTTGCGATGACGATGCCTTTGATGCTGAGGCGCGTCGTCTGCGCTTTCGGCGTGGCGATCGAGAGCCGTTCGCCGACGAGGCGATTGAAGAGCGTCGATTTGCCGGCGTTCGTCGCGCCGGCCAGGGCGGCTGACCCCGAGCGCGTTGCCATCAACGGATGCGAGAGAGCAGGGCGAGCGCAGCTAGCCGCTCTGCTTCGCGCTTGGTGCTGGCCAGGCCGGTGGCGGTTTCGCCATGCGCCGTCACCTGCATGACGAATTGCGGCGCGTGCGGCGAGCCGGTCTGCTCGAGCAGTGCATAGCGGGGCAGGCCAAGGCCGCGCGCCTGGACCCATTCCTGCAGCGCGAGCTTTGCGTCCTTCGGCGGGTTGCGCTGCTCGGCCACTTCGGAGCCGAAGACGCGGCGGACGAAACGCCGGGCCGGCTCGATTCCCCCGTCGAGGAAGAGCGCACCGATCACTGCTTCCAGCGCATCGGCAAGGACGGTCGCCCGGCCCTTGACGCCGTCTTTCGCTTCGTTTGGCGCGACGTCGAGAACGGCGGCCAGACCCTCCGCCCGGGCGATGCGTGCCAGCACGCGCCGCGAGACCAATGCGCCGAGGCGCGCCCCGAGTGCCCCCTCCGGTTCATTTGGAAACCGCTCGGCCAGCCACTCGGCGACCACGAGGCCGAGCACACGGTCGCCCATGAACTCGAGGCGCTCATTCGAGCGCCGGCGCTGCGCGGCCGAGCGATGCGTCAGCGCCTCGCGGAGAATCTCCTGGTTGGCAAAGCGATGACCCAGAAGCAGCTCTGCCGCATCCAGCGGCGGAGCTAGAGCGTTCGGCGACTCGTTCATGCGGGCTCGCAAGGGGCCCATTCCGCCGGCGGCAGAATGGGTCGCCACGCCGCACCGTGGCCATGCCCGAGGAAAAGCGCGAGCGAGGGCACGCGGCAAGGGCAGGTGGATTGCTTCGGCGCCGCGCGCAAAGGTGCGCGACGCCTCGCAATGACGGCGAAAAGGCGCGCCGGCATGCGCGGCGCTCGACCGCGCGAGATGCGCAGGCTCGCCGCAGGCTCTCGCGATGACGGCGCCGCGGCTGATCTTTTCGGCGATGGTGTGCCGGGCTGCGCCGGCCGCCCGAGTTCACGCAGACGCTCTGCTAGTCGATTGCCGCGAACAGCCTGCCCCAGCGGATTTCGAAGGGCCACTCCCAGAATTCCCACCATGGTGAAGTGGCGTTGACCGAGAAGAATATGAACCCCGCCCTGCAGATCAGATTCTGGAGCGGGATATAGCCGACCGCACTGAGCACGCGACTGTCTTCGCTGTCGTCGCGATTGTCGCCCATCGCGAAGACAAATCCCGCCGGTACCTTGTAAATACCGGTGTTGGAGAGCGGCCCATTGTTCGACTCCTGCAGGATCGAATGCTTCACTCGGTCGGGCAGGGTTTCGATGTAGCGCCGCATGACGATCGGTGGTCCTTGGCCGGTCATCGTGTAGGTGCCGTCGGGCTGGCGCGGAAGCATCTTTCCGTTGATGAAAACCCGGCTGTGGATGACCTGAATCGTATCGCCCGGCAGACCCATGATGCGCTTGATGTAATCGATCGCGGGGTCGCGCGGCAGCGCAAACACGGCAACATCGCCCCGATGCGGGACGGAGCCGAAGATACGCCCGTTGAAGAGCGGCGGGGAGAAGGGGAACGAATAGCGTGAATAGCCGTAGCTGTATTTCTCGACGAAGAGGTAGTCGCCGACGAGCAACGTCGGGATCATGCTGCCAGAGGGAATGTTGAACGGCTCGATGATGAAAGTACGGAGTCCGATTGCTATCAAAGC
>JBOHMN010000216.1:0-5127 GCA_050730175.1 Acetobacteraceae bacterium
ACCCTGACTTGCCGCTAAGCGCAGCCGCTCCATGGACAGCCTTCCCGTTACCGGCGCAGCCGGTCCGCTGCCGCTCTACCGCACCCGGCTTGCCGCCGGGCAACTCCTGGCGGACCCCGCGCAGGCGCTCGCCGTCGAGCGCCTGCAGGACCTGTGGCGCCGGCTTTCGACCTACGAACCCCCCTCGGGTGGCAACGGCCAGCACTTCCTGGCCCGGTTTTGGCCACGCCGCAGCGCCGAGGACGCGGTAGCACCGAACGGGCTCTATCTCGTGGGCGAGGTGGGGCGCGGCAAGTCGATGCTGATGGACCTCTTCTTCTCCGCGGTATCCCTTGCGCGCAAGCGCCGGGTCCATTTCGACCGCTTCATTCAGGATGTGCGTGCGCGTCTCCATGCGACAGCCGCACTGCATCATGATCCGATACCGCCGCTTGCCGACGCGCTCTTCGCGGAGGCGGTGTTACTTTGTCTCGACGAGCTCGAGATCAACGACATCGCTGATGCCCTGCTCCTCGGTCGCCTGTTCGAGGCGCTGTTCGCGCGTGGCGTCATCATGGTCGCGACCTCGAACACGCTGCCGGATGATCTCTTCAAGGATCGCCCGGGACGCGATGCGTTCCTGCCCTTTATCGGAATTCTGAAACGTCATCTCGACCTTTTGGTCATCGAAGGTGCGCGTGACTGGCGACGCGAACGGCTGGCGAGAATGTCGATCTGGAATGTGCCGGCTGACCAGCGGGCGCGGAGCGTGCTTGATGCTGCGTTCGTCGAACTCGCCGACGCACCACCCGTGCCGCGCACTCTCGAAATCATGGGCCGACGCCTGGTGATCCGCCAGGCGGCGGATGGCGTGGCGCGGTTTTCCTTCGCAGAACTTTGCGAACAGCCGCTCGGGCCCGCGGACTATCTCGCGCTCGCGACACACTTCCCGACGCTGCTGCTCGATGAGATTCCGAGACTCGATACCGAGCACTTCGACGCCGCGCGGCGCTTCATCACGCTGATCGACATTCTCTATGACCATCGCGTCAAGCTCGTCGCATCGGCAGCCGCACGACCGGATGAGCTGTACCCCGAAGGCGAAGGCGCAACCGCATTCCGGCGCACTGCTTCGCGCCTGATCGAGATGCAGACGGCCGAATATCTGGCGCTGCCGCACCTCACCTGAGCCGGCCGGCTTGCCGGCAGGCAGGCAATCGGCTAGAGCAATACCGCCCTGACGGGAATCGCCAGATGCCGGTCAGGGTGCTGAAATTGCTCGAGAAAACAAACAGGGAGCATGCTTAGTCAACCTAAACATGCTCTAGGCGTCTTAGGAATCGAGGTGTTGGATGGCTCGCGACAAGATCGCCCTGATCGGTGCCGGCTCCATTGGCGGGACGCTTGCCCATTTGATCGGATTGAAGGAGCTCGGCGACGCGGTCTTGTTCGATGTGTTTGGCGGCGTGGCCGCCGGCAAGGCGCTCGATCTCGAGCAGTCCGGAGCGATCGAGGGGTTCGACGCCGTGATGGTCGGCAGCGAAGATTACGCGCCGATCGAAGGCGCCCGCGTCGTGATCGTGACCGCTGGCTTCCCGCGCCAGCCCGGCATGTCGCGCGATGATCTGGTTGCCAAGAATGCCGCGGTGATCGCCGAGGTGGCGGCGGGAATCCGCAAATTCTGCCCTGATGCGTTCGTGATTGTCATCACCAATCCGCTCGATGCGATGGTCTGGGTGATGAAAGAAAAATCCGGACTGCCCGCGAAGCGCGTGGTGGGCATGGCAGGTGTGCTCGATTCGGCGCGCTTGCGCCTGTTCCTCGCTCGCGAATTCGGCGTTTCCGTCGAGGACGTCACCGCCTTCGTGCTCGGTGGTCACGGCGATAGCATGGTGCCGCTGGTTCGCTATTCGACCGTTGCCGGCATTCCGATCCCCGATCTCGTGCGCATGGGCTGGACGACGGACGTGCGGATCGCAGCGATCGTCGAGCGGACGGCGAAGGGCGGGGGGGAAATCCTGAAGCTCCTGGGTAAAGGCAGCGCCTTCTACGCGCCGGCCTCAGCCGCGATCGCCATGGCGGAGAGCTACCTCAGGGACAAGAAACGGGTGCTGCCCTGCGCTGCCTGGCTGACCGGCCAGTACGGAGTCAAGGACCTTTACGTCGGAGTGCCGGTCGTGATCGGCGCAGGCGGCGTCGAGCGGATCGTCGAAGTTCCGCTGGACGCCAAAGAAAAAGCCAAGTTCGAGTCTTCTTGCACTGCGGTGCGCGGACTGGTCGACGCCTCTCGCGCGCTGATCGGCTGAGCGGCGATGAACATCCACGAGTACCAGGCGAAGGAGCTGTTCCGGAAGTTCGGAGTGCCGGTGCTCGACGGCGAAGTCGCTGCGACGCCCGAGGAAGCCGTCAAGAAGGCCGAGGCTCTGCCCGGCCCGGTTTATGTCGTCAAGGCTCAGCTCCACGCCGGCGGTCGCGGAGCCGGCCATTTTGCCGACGATCCGCGCGGCTCGGGCGGGGTCAGGCTTGCGCGCTCGCTGCACGAGGTGCACGCGCAGGCCGCCGCCATGCTCGGGCACACCCTAATCACCCGGCAAACCGGGCCGCAAGGGCGAACGGTGCATCGCGTCTACGTCGAGGCGGGCGCTGATATCGCGCGCGAGTTCTATCTTTCCCTGCTGGTAGACCGTGGCAAAGGGCGGATTGCCCTCGTCGCTTCGAGCGAGGGAGGGATCGAGATCGAAGAGGTCGCCTCCCGCCATCCCGAGAAGATCCTGCACGTCGCGGTCGATCCGGCGAGCGGTATCTCCCCGTTCCACGCCCGCCGCCTGGCTGTCGGGCTGGGCCTCAAGGGCAAGCAAGGGGCGACGTTCGGCCATCTCGTCGAAGGACTCTATCGTGCGTTCACGGCGCTCGACGCGACGTTGATCGAGATCAATCCACTGATCCTGACCAAAGCAGGTGCGATCGTTGCACTCGATGCCAAGATGGGCTTCGACGACAATGCGCTCTACCGTCACCCGGAGGTGCAGAAACTGCGTGACGAGGCCGAGGAAGATCCGAAGGAGCTGGAGGCCGAGCGGCACAACCTGAACTACGTGGCGTTGGATGGCACGATCGGCTGCATGGTCAATGGCGCGGGCCTCGCGATGGCGACGATGGATATCATCAAGCTCTATGGCGCAAGCCCGGCCAACTTCCTCGATGTCGGTGGCGGGGCGACCAAGGAACGCGTGACCGTGGCGTTCAAGATCATCCTTTCCGACCCGCACGTGGAAGGCATCCTCGTCAATATCTTCGGCGGCATCATGCGCTGCGACATCATCGCCGAAGGCGTTGTGGCTGCGGCACGGGAGGTCTCCCTGAATGTGCCGCTGGTCGTCCGGCTGGAGGGCACGAACGTCGCGCTCGGCAAGGCCATTCTGGCCCGCTCGGGCCTGCCGATCATTGCGGCCGAGAATCTTGCCGACGCAGCGGAAAAAGTCGTGACGGCGGCGAGGCAAAGGAGCTGATATGGCCATCCTCGTTGATGCCGCGACCCGTGTCATTACCCAGGGATTCACCGGCGCGCAGGGCACTTTCCATTCTGAGCAGGCAATCGCTTATGGAACGAAAGTGGTCGGCGGGGTCACGCCGGGCAAGGGCGGAACGACGCATCTCGGCCTCCCGGTGTTCGACACGGTGGCCGAGGCGGTTGCGGCGACCGGTGCGACGGCAAGCGCGATCTATGTACCTCCCCCATTCGCCGCCGATGCCATCCTCGAGGCGATCGATGCCCGCGTTCCTCTCATCGTCTGCATCACCGAAGGCATCCCCGTGCTCGATATGGTGCGGGTCAAGCGGGCGCTTTCGGGGAGCGGCTCGCGGTTGATTGGCCCGAATTGTCCGGGCGTCATCACACCGGATGCCTGCAAGATCGGCATCATGCCCGGGCATATCCATCGCCGCGGCAAGGTGGGCATCATCTCGCGCTCCGGCACGCTCACCTACGAGGCGGTTGCGCAGACGACCGCGGCCGGATTGGGCCAGAGCAGTTGCGTGGGGATCGGCGGAGATCCGGTCAAAGGAACCGACTTCGTCGAAATTCTCGAACTTTTTTTTGCAGATCCGGAAACCGCCGCGATCGTCTTGATCGGCGAGATCGGCGGCGAAAGCGAGATCGAGGCGGCAGAGTTCGTGGCGCGCGCAAAGGCGAAGAAGCCGGTCATCGGCTTCGTTGCCGGCGCCACGGCACCGCCGGGCCGCCGGATGGGGCACGCCGGCGCCGTGATCAGCGGCGGGCGGGACACCGCGGCGGCCAAGACGGAAGCGATGCGGGAGGCAGGCATCCACGTCGCCGAAAGCCCGGCCGCGCTCGGCAGCACCGCGGTTCGCGCCCTCGGCGGAGGCTCGCCCCACGTCCGATGATCGGCGCCCGCCCTCTGCCTTCATTGCCGCCGATTCGTACCATATCAATGTCCGTTGGTCTCGATGACCGCGGAAGCAGGCAAGGCAGGAAGCAACGATGGCTGGTGTAGATATCCTGGCAGGCGCATTCAACGGGGCAAACGCCGCCTTCCTGACTGACCTCTACGCTAGGTGGGCGACGGATCCGCGCTCCGTCGATCCGAGCTTCGCCGAACTCTTCACCAGCCTCGATGATGAGGCACGTGCCGTGCAGACCGACGCGCTTGGGGCCTCCTGGGCGCCCCGCCGGCCTCGCTTCGGCGGGGCCGAGGCAGACGGAGAGGCCGGCGTTGCACCCGGGGGAGAACCGCCGCCGACGGCGCTCGATCAGGCCGGGATTCGCGCTGCTCAGCTCGATTCCATTCGGGCACTGATGCTGATCCGCGCGTATCGCGTGCGCGGCCACCTCGAGGCGAAGCTCGATCCTCTGGGCCTTGCGGTGCCGAAGCGGCATGCCGAGCTCGATCCTGCGAGCTACGGCTTCAGCGCGGCGGATTTCGACCGCCCGATCTTCATCGCTAATGTGCTGGGGCGCGACACCGCCACCTTGCGCGAGATCCTCGAAATCGTGCGCGCCACCTATTGCGGCCCGATCGGGATCGAGTTCATGCATATTCAGGATCCCGACCAGAAATCCTGGCTCCAGCGCAAGATCGAAGGCGCACCCTGGGTCGGCGCTTTCGATGCCGCCGCCAAGCGGACGAT
>JBOHMN010000217.1:0-8121 GCA_050730175.1 Acetobacteraceae bacterium
GGGTCGCGACGCTGATCATCGTGATGAGCGTGATGAACGGCTTCCGGCAGGAGTTGCTGGCGCGGATCATCGGGCTCAACGGAGATCTCGGCGTCTACGGAGCGGGAGTTGCGATCAGCGATTACGATGCGATCGCGAAGACGATCCGCGGCGTTCCCGGTGTTGTCTCGGCGACGCCGATCGTCCAGGGGCAGGCGCTGCTCAGCAACGATCACGGGGCGGCGGTCGGGGGGCTCATTCGCGGTATCGGCCAAAGCGACCTCGAGGCGCTCGGTTCGGTAAGCCGGCATATCATCGCGGGCAGCCTCACTGAGTTTACCGGCGAAGACACGGCTGCGATCGGCAGCGGCGTCGCGAGCGCACTCGGGCTTCGCGTCGGAGATCGGATCACGCTCGTCTCGCCGCAGGGGGCGGCGACCGTCGTTGGCACCATTCCGCGCATCCGCTCGTATCAGGTGGTGGCGGTGTTCCAGGTCGGGATGAACGAATACGATTCGACTTTCGTATTCCTGCCACTGGCGGCGGCGCAGATCTTCTTCCAGAAGCCCGATGCGGCGACGCAGATTCAAGTGGCGCTTGCCAATCCCGATACGGTCGGCGCGGTGGAGGCGAAGATCGGGCGCGCGCTCGCGGGGCGGCCGCTCCGGATGATCGACTGGCAGCAGGCGAACAACAGCTTCTTCGCGGCGGTCACCGTGGAGCGGAACGTGATGTTCCTGATTCTGACGCTGATCATCCTGGTGGCCGCGTTCAATATCATCTCTTCCCTGATCATGATGGTGAAGGACAAAACGGGAGATATTGCGGTTTTGCGCACCATCGGTGCGAGCCGGGGAGCGGTGATGCGCATCTTTCTGATGTGCGGAGCCTCGGTCGGGGTGGTGGGAACGGTTGCCGGCACCGTGATCGGGGTGCTGTTCTGCCAGCACATCGATGCGATCCAGCATTGGCTGCAGGGGCTGACGGGGACCGATCTCTTCAATCCGGAGGTCTATTACCTCGAACAGCTTCCCGCCGTTCTCGACTGGCGCGAAGTGGTCCGGGTGATCGTCATGGCGCTGGTGCTTGCGTTCCTGGCGACGGTCTATCCGAGCTGGCGGGCGGCGCGGACGGACCCGGTCGAGGCGCTCAGGCATGAGTAGGCCGCTGGCGCGTGGCTGAGGCGCCGGCGCGTGGCTGAGGCGCTGGCGCTGAGAGGGCTCGAGCGCACGTACCGGACGGGTGCGGGAGGGCTCAATGTGCTCCGGGGCGTCGACCTTGCACTGGCGAGCGGGGAGATCGTCGGGCTTGTCGCGCCGTCTGGGGCGGGGAAATCGACCCTGTTGCATCTCGCGGGACTGCTCGAGCGGCCGGATGGCGGAGCGGTGCTGATCGAAGGCAGGGACACGGGAAGGCTTGCGGAAGCGGGAAGGACGGAGCTTCGGCTGCGACGGATCGGCTTCGTCTATCAGATGCATCATCTGCTCAAAGAGTTCACCGCGGTCGAGAACGTGATGCTGCCGCAACTGATCGCAGGTGTCGGGCGGCGCTCGGCCGAGGAGCGGGCGATGGCGCTGCTTGCCTCGTTCGGGCTCGCGGCCCGGGCGCGGCATCTGCCGGGTGCGCTTTCGGGGGGCGAGCAGCAGCGGGTTGCGATCGCGCGGGCGCTGGCCAACAGCCCGGCGGTGCTGCTCGCGGACGAGCCGACTGGGAATCTGGATGTCGCGACCGCGATCGTGGTGTTCGAGGAACTGCTGGCGGCCGCGCGGCAACAGGGGCTCGCGGCACTGATCGCCACCCACAACCCGGAGCTCGCGGCGCGGATGGATCGCCGATTGACGCTCAAGGAGGGTAGGATCGCGGCGCTTGCCTAGTGGTCCGACTCAAACGCTTGTTGCGCGGGAACCGCCTTCCTACGTCGGACCACTGGCTCTTTGTTTTCCGTGGCCTGCTGATCCCCTCCGTCGACCGCGGAGTGCGGCCGACTTCGGGGGCAGGACACTAACGCGAATCGAGGAGGGGCCGTGGCTCGCGCGGATTTCGTACATCTCAGGGTTCATTCCGCTTATTCTCTGAGTGAAGGGGCGATCAAGGCGCCGGCGATCGCCGCGCTGGCGGCAGAGCAAGGAATGCCGGCGGTGGCGCTGACCGATTCGGGCAATCTGTTCGGCGCGCTCGAGTTCAGCGAGGCCGCATCGGAGCGGGGTGTGCAGCCGATCGTCGGTTGTGAGATCGGGCTCGCGCGGGCCGGCAATCCGAGGCTTCCTCCCGACCCGTTGGTATTGCTCGCGATGGACGAAGCGGGGCTCGCCAATCTGCAGCGCCTGTCGTCGCTCGCCTTTCTCGAGACCGATGCGGGGCTTGGGCCCAGGCTTGGCGAGGCGCGCATTGCCGAACACGCGGCAGGGCTCTTTTTGCTGACCGGCGGGACGGTTGGGCCGCTTGGGCGGCTTGTTGCAGAGGGGCAGGAGGCGGAGGCGCGGGCGTTGCTTGCCGCGCTCAAGGAGGCCTTTCCCGAGCGCATCGCGGTCGAACTCAACCGGCAGGGGCTGGCGGGGGAGCGGAACGTCGAAGCGGGGCTGATCCGGCTTGCCGAGCACGCCGGGCTTGCGCTGGTTGCGACCAACGACTGCCGGTTTGCGGATCCCGAGATGTTCGAGGCGGCGGATGCGCTGCTGTGCATTGCCGAAGGGCGGCTTCTGGCGGAGACCGATCGGAGGCGCGCCTGTCCCGAGCAGTGGTTCAAACCGGCTTCGGTGATGCGGGAGCTGTTCGCGGATCTCAAGGACGCCTGCGACAACACGCTCGCGATTGCCGGGCGGTGCGCGGTCATGGCGGAGACGCGCAAGCCGATGCTGCCGCGCTTTGCGAAACTCGAGCCCGGGGTGAGCGAGGAGGAGCGGCTTACCGCAATGGCGCGCGCGGGGCTTGCTCAGCGGCTCGTCGGCGCGGGCGGCGAGCGGAGCAAACGCTACGAGGAACGCCTGGAATACGAACTCGGCGTGATCGGGCGGATGGGATTTGCCGGTTACTTCCTGATCGTTGCCGATTTCGTGCAGTGGACGAAGTCGCAGGGGATCCCGGTTGGGCCGGGACGCGGCTCGGGAGCAGGCTCGGTGGTGGCGTGGGCGCTCACGATCACCGACCTCGACCCGATCCGCTTCGGGCTTCTGTTCGAACGGTTCCTCAATCCCGAGCGGGTATCGATGCCTGATTTTGACATCGATTTCTGCCAGGAGCGGCGCGACGAGGTGATTGCGTATGTGCGGCGGGAGTATGGCTGCGACAGAGTGGCGCAGATCATCACATTCGGCACGTTGCAGGCGCGTGCGGCGGTGCGCGACGTGGGACGGGTGCTCGGACTGCCGTACGGGCAGGTGAACAAGGTTGCGGAGCTCATTCCCAATAGCAACCCGACGCATCCGGTGAGCCTCGAGCAGGCGATCGCTGGTGAGCCGCGACTTCAGGAGATGCGCGAGAGAGATGAGGAGGTCCGGCGCCTGTTCGAGATCGCGCTCAGGGTCGAGGGGCTTTACCGGCATGCCAGCACGCACGCCGCGGGTGTCGTGATCGGGGATCGGCCGCTGATCGAGCTGGTGCCGCTTTATCGTGATCCGCGCTCGGATTTCCTGGTGACCCAGTACTCGATGAAGCACATCGAGCATGCGGGGCTCGTCAAGTTCGACTTCCTGGGTCTCACGACCCTCACGATACTCAAGCGCGCTACCGAGTTTCTTGCGGCACTTGGCGTGACGGTCGATCTCGCGCGATTGCCGCTCGATGATCCGGCGACATACGCGATGCTCCAGCGGGGTGACGCGGGCGGGCTGTTCCAGTTTGAAGGCCAGGGGATGCGGGATGTCCTGCGTCAGATGCGGCCCGACCGGTTCGAAGACCTGATCGCTGCGGTGGCGTTGTACCGGCCGGGGCCGATGGCGAATATCCCGGCGTTCTGCCAGAGAAAGCACGGCGAGGCATGGGAGCCGCCGCATCCGGCGCTTGCGGAGGTCCTGGGCGAGACCTACGGCATCATGGTCTATCAGGAACAGGTGATGCAGATCGCCCAGCTGCTCGCCGGCTACAGCCTGGGGGCGGCCGATCTTCTCCGGCGGGCGATGGGCAAGAAAATTCGCGCCGAAATGGAGGCCCAGCGCGCGACTTTCACGGAGGGTTGCGTGGCGCGCGGCATCAGCGCGGAGAAGGCGGGGGAAATCTTCGAGCTGATGGCGCGATTCGCCGATTACGGCTTCAACAAGAGCCACGCCTGCGCCTACGCGCTCGTAGCGTATCAGACGGCGTGGTTGAAGGCGAACCACCCGGCGGTGTTCCTGGCCGCGTGCATGAGCCTTGCCCTTTCCAATACCGACAAGCTTGCGGCGTATCGCCAGGAGGCCGGGCGGCTCGGGATTGCCGTGCTGCCGCCGGACATCAATCGCTCGGGGGCGGATTTTTCCGTCGAACGGGAAGAGGGCGGCGCGCTTGCCATCCGCTACGCGCTGGCGGCGGTGAAGAAAGTGGGCCTAGCGGCGATGCAGGAAGTGGTGGCGGCGCGCGGGGGGCGGCCATTCAGTGCTGTCGCTGATTTTGCGCGGCGGGTCGACCCCAGGCATCTCAATCGGATGCAGCTCGAGAACCTGGTGAAGGCAGGTGCGTTCGATACGCTGGGCGCGAACCGGGCACGGCTTCATGTGGCTTGTGAAACTATTCTGCACCGTGCGCAGGTCGTGGCGGCGGAGAACGGCAGCGGGCAGATCGGCCTGTTTGGCGGTGCGGCCGCGGAGGCGCTGGAGCTTGCGGCGATTGACGACTGGGCGCCGATGGAGCGGCTGGCGTTGGAGGCCGAAGCGATCGGGTTTCACCTTTCGGCGCATCCGCTCGATGCGTACCGCGATGTACTCGCGCGGATGGGGGCGGTCGCGAGCAACCGGATCGAGGAGCGAGCGGCGGCGGGGGCAGCGCGGCTCAGGCTTGCGGGGACTGTGATTGCGATCAAGGAGCGGATGACCAGGACCGGGAGCCGGATGGCCTGGGTCCGGCTGTCCGACGCCGGCGGGACGTTCGAGATCACTCTCTTCAGCGAAGTGCTCGCGCGCACGCGTGGGCTTCTGGAGGCAGGCGCAAATCTGCTGGTGACGGCGGATGTGCGGCTGGAGGGCGAGAGTCTGCGCATCACGGCACACGAGATTGCGCCACTCGATGAGGCGGCGGCGGCGGCCGGGGAGGGACTTCGGGTGTGGCTCGATCGGCTCGAGGCGGTGGGGCCGATCAGGAGTTTGCTCAGCCATGAGGCAGGCGGGCGCGGACGGGTTGTGCTGCTGCCGCGGCTGGCGCGTGCCGAGGCGGTGGAAATCGCGCTGCCGGGCGGGTTCCGGGTGACACCGCGCCTGGCGCAGGCGATGAAGCTCGTGCCGGGGGTGGAGCGGGTCGAGGTGGGATGAAGGGGGCTCGTGAAAGAAAAAAGGGAGCATGAAGTGGGCGATCGACCCGGGAGGCCGCACCTGCAGGGCTGCCAAGGGCTTGGGGCGCACGTGACAGGGCCCTCGTTTCGGGCGCCGCCTGGTTGCACGGATTGCCACTTTCATATTTTCGGGCCGCGTGCACGCTATCCGCTGCACCCGGAGCGGCAGTACACGCCGCCGGAGGCGAGTATCGGCGAGTACGAGGCGATGGCCGCGATGCTCGGGATCGAGCGGATGGTGGTGGTGCAGCCTTCGATTTACGGGACGGACAATCGCTGTACCGTCGATGCGGTCGCGGCGTTTGGCCAGGAGCGGGCGCGGGCGGTTGCGGTCGTGGACGAGAGCACGACGGCAACTGGGCTCAGAAAGCTGCACGAGGCCGGCGTGCGCGGCGTGCGATTCAACGCGGTGAGCGGCAATGGCACACCGCTTGCGCAGTTGCAGACGCTGGCTCGACGCATCGCCCCGCTCGGGTGGCACGTCCAGATTTATGCGGGCGGCGCGCAGTTGGCCGAGTTTGCGGCGTCTTTAGCGGCGCTTCGCCTGCCGGTCGTGATCGATCACATGGGCGGGGTTGCGGGCGATAAGGGCGTTGACCATCCGCAGTTCCGCGCGCTGCTCAGGCTCATCGAGGGCGGCAGGGCGTGGGTGAAGCTCAGTGCCTATCGACACTCGATGGCGGACCATCCGTTCGCGGACATGGCGCCGATGGCGAAGGCGCTGGTTGCGGCGGCGGTGGAACGCTGTCTCTGGGGGACGGACTGGCCGCATCCGGACTACAAACGCGCGCTGCCCGATGACGGCGCGCTGTTTGATCTGTTGGGCGCGTGGGTGCCGGAGGAAGCAAAGCGGCGGCAAATCCTGGTCGAGAATCCGGCGGTGCTTTACGGGTTTCCGCCGCTTGTGTGATCAGGCATTGGCAGCTTTGCGGGCTGCGGCTTCCTCGGCGCTGGCGACGCCGCCGTGCGCGGCCGACCAGGTGAGGGGGTCGTCAAGAAAGCGGCGGACCTCGGTGAGCTGAGACGCGGCAAAATAAGGACGGTCCTTGCATGCCTCGAGCACGTCCCACCAAGTGCAGAGGTGGTGCAGCGTGATTCCCATGTCACGCAGAGTTTCGAGGCTGCCGGGGAAGACGCCGTAGAAGAAGACGACGAAGGCGTGGTTGACGATGGCGCCGGCGTTGCGCAGCGCTGCGGCGAACTGGATCTTCGACTGGCCGTCGGTGGTGAGATCCTCGACCAGGAGGGTTTCCTTGCCTTCGGGCACATCACCCTCGATCAGGGCGTTGCGGCCGAAGCCCTTCGGGCGCTTGCGGACGTAGGCCATGGGGGCGAGCAAGCGATCGGCGATCCAGGCGGCGAAGGGGATGCCGGCGGTTTCGCCGCCGGCGACGACCTCTATCGTTTCGAAGCCCACGTGGCGGTGGATTTTCTCGACCGCGAGCTGGCAGATCCGCGCGCGGGCACGCGGGAAATAGATGATGCGCCGGCAATCGATATAGACGGGCGAAGCCCAGCCTGAAGTAAAGAAGTAGGGCTCTTCGGGGCGGAAGTTGATTGCCTTGATCTCGAGCAGGATGCGCGCGGTGGCAAGCGCCGTGTTACGGTCCCATTCGCTTGTTCCGATCCCGGCCATCGGCCACCCCCAGCGCAACTTTGGAAGCGCAGGCTAGCGCGGTGGGCCGGCTTTCGTCCACGGTTGACGAAGGAGCGCGAGGCTTGCAGCTTGGCTGGGAGCGAAGTGGAGAAGAGGGATGGCGAAGCGCTACCGGATCGCGGTCATTCCCGGTGATGGGATCGGCAAGGAGACGGTGCCGGAAGGGCTTCGGGTGCTCGGTGCGGCGGGGCGGCGATTCGGGTTTGCGCTCGAGACGAGGGAGTACGACTGGTCGTGCGGGACCTACCGGCGGACCGGAAAGATGATGCCCGATGACGGTATCGAGCAATTGCACGGAAGCGATGCGATTTTTCTTGGCGCGGTCGGCTGGCCTGGGGTGCCGGACCATGTTTCGCTATGGGGGCTTCTGATCCCGCTCAGAAGGCAGTTCGACCAGTATGTGAATCTCAGGCCGTGCCGGCTTTTGCCTGGCGTCAAGACCCCGCTTGCGGGACGAAAGCCGGCGGACATCGATTTCTATGTCGTGCGCGAGAACACCGAAGGCGAATACAGTGCAACGGGCGGGCGGATGTTTGCCGGCACCGAGCGCGAGTTCGTGACGCAGGAGAGCGTATTCACCCGGCAAGGCTGCGACCGCGTGCTGCGTTATGCCTTCGAACTGGCGCGCGCTCGGCCGAAGAAGCATCTGACCTCGGCCACCAAGTCGAACGGCATCACGATCACCATGCCGTACTGGGACGAGAGGTTCCGCGCGGTTGCCAAAGATTTTCCAGATGTCAGGACTGACCAGTTTCACATCGATATTCTGACCGCGCATTTTGTGCAGCATCCGGACTGGTTCGACGTGGTAGTGGGATCGAATCTGTTCGGTGACATCCTTTCGGATCTCGGGCCCGCCATCGCCGGCTCGATCGGCATTGCGCCCTCGGCGAACATCAACCCGGAGCGGCATTTTCCCTCGATGTTCGAGCCGGTGCACGGCTCTGCGCCGGACATCGCCGGCCGCGGCATCGCCAATCCGATCGGCACGATCTGGTCCGCGGCCCTGATGCTCGACCACTTCGGC
>JBOHMN010000218.1:0-1848 GCA_050730175.1 Acetobacteraceae bacterium
GTTACATTCTTCGGTCGGCGCTGCGCAGTTGCATGAGCAGCGTCGATTCAGCCGGCTGATGACCCAACCCCGTGAAGTGCATTACGGTCGGAACTGAAGCCTGGTTCGCTACCCATGTGGCAATGGATGAGGGGTGGGGAACATCCCAAGCTTGCAACGCCGGGCAACCGGAGTAGTCTGAGACCGCCCGGCCGCTGCCGCTTGATTTGATCGCGTCGTTGTTGCGTAATTGGGGTACGCAGTGACGACGGACTGCACGCTGCTCCCGATACGGCGCAACAGTTTCCACTTCACCGGAGACGATCGTGGCCCGAAAAAAGATGGCGCCCCCCGAGTATTGGAAGCTCAAGAAACAGTATCCAGACTACATCGGCGCCGTCGAGGCCTTGGGTGCGGCCGTGCGCCAAGCGGGGCCTCTGGACGAAAAGACCATGCAATTGGTGCAGCTTGGCGCTGCTGCAGCCATTCGATCCGAGGGAGCAGTGCACAGCCACGTGCGGCGTGCCTTGGAGGCGGGCGCCACGACCGAGGAGATTCGGCACGCTGTAATATCCGTTACGAGCACCATCGGGTTTCCGAACGTCAGGGCCGCTCTGAGCTGGGCTGACGATGTGCTCGGAAAGATGCGTGCGAGATATTCGAAGGACATTGCCTGAAGCCGCCGCTGCGAAGGCCCGTCACGAGCGGGAACGCAATCGACACCAGAGGGTGATTGCGTGGGTAATGCGCATATTCTCCAGGTTGTCAGTACTGGTGCGAATGGGATGACTACGGTTAGTGTGTTCGGTGGCACGGGGTTCCTCGGCCAGTGTCTCGTGCGGCGCCTTGATGCCAAGGGAACAGCTGTACGTGTCGCAGTCCGGCATCCCGATCGGGCGCGAAGCGCCTTGCGGGCGGCGGGCTTGGAGCGGGTCACCGTTATCGGCGCTGACATCCGGGACCAAGCCGCGGTCGCCGGCGCTGTTGCCGGTGCCGACGCCGTTGTCAACGCGGTCTCGGCCTATGTCGACACTCGCGGCGTTATGTTCGAAGCCGTGCACGAGCAAGGGGCCACGACGGTAGCGCGAGAGGCAGCAGCTGCCGGCGTTGCCCGCCTCGTGCTCGTCTCTGGTATTGGTGCGGACCCAGCGTCCGGTTCTGCCTACATCCGCGCGCGCGGGCGTGGCGAACGAGCAGTGCAACAAGCGTTTCCGCCCGCAACCATCGTCCGCCCGGGTGCCATGTTCGGTCGCGGTGACGCCCTGTTCGGCGCACTCGCCGACCTCGCCAAGCGGCTCCCAGTGCTGCCCCTGATCGGCGGAGGGCGCACGCGACTGCAACCCGTCTTTGTGGAGAACGTAGCAGAGGCAATCGCTCATGTGCTCGCCGATCCAGCCACGACTGGCCGGACCTACGAACTCGCCGGCCCACAGGTGTACACACTGCGCGAGCTGATTATGATCGTGCTGCGGATCACCGGCAGACGGCGTGCGCTCGTGCCGATACCTTTCGCGGTGGCCGAACTTCAGGCTCGGCTATTCGAGCTCCTGCCCAATCCGCCGCTCACCATCGGGCAGGTTGATCTGCTCAAGGCGGACAATGTGGCGGGCCGGACCCTCCCCGGTCTCCGCGAACTCAACATCGAGCCGGCGTCTGTTGAGGAGATTGTGCCGACTTATCTCGGGTCGCCTCGGAAAACGCAGTAGATCGCGACGCGCTGTGGCAGCCTGCCACGACGGTAGATTGCCGCGTCGGTCCCCATGAGCCCGGCGCGCCAATCCACCACGGCTGCCATTTATGGAGCTTCGCATCGGTCGAGATAGGAGCCGTGGCACGTCCTCTGCTCGCTTTCACTGGGCTCGAGTACAC
>JBOHMN010000219.1:0-14411 GCA_050730175.1 Acetobacteraceae bacterium
GTGCGCCGCCTCGGTCATCCCGTAAGCCTCGACCACCGGCGCGCCGAACACATCTTCCAGCGCCGCCATCACCTGGCTCGGCATCGCTGACGAGGAAGAGCGGATAAAGCGCAATTTCAGCGCCCGCGCGCGCGCTCGCTCCCGCTCGGCACGGCCCAGGATTGCCTGGTGCATCGTCGGAACGGCGGAATACCAGGTCGGTCGCACTTCTTCGGCCTGGCTCAGGAAGCGGATCGCGTTGAACCCATTGGTCGCCGCGATGCCCGCGCCGGCCGCAAGCGACGAAAGCGTCGCCCCGATCAGTCCGTGAATGTGAAAAAGTGGCATGATGTTGAGGCAAATATCGCCTGCCCCGAGCGCCAGGTGCCGGCTGATGTTGCGCGCCGAAGCCGCAAGGTTGGCATTGGAAAGTGGCACGATCTTCGGCCGCGCCGTGGTGCCGGACGTGTGCAGCACCAGCGCCGTGTCCTCCGCTTCGGCTGCCCCGCCTTTGACCGGACTCTTGGCCGGCATGGCGGCAATGTCGAGCCGGAAGCGCCCGGCAGGTCCGCCCGCCTCGGGCAGAAGTTCGATCAGCGGAATGCCGAGCTTTGCCGCAACCCCGCGTGAAGGGCTTTCCATCCCCTGCCGGATAAGCAGCGCTTTCGGCTTCAGATCGCTGAGATAGAAGGTGAATTCCTCGTCGCGATAGGCCGGGTTGAGGGGCGCGGCACAAGTCGTGGCGGCAACGGAAACGAACGTCGCCGCCATCTCCGGCCCATTCGGCAGCACGATCGCAAGCCGATCGCCGCGCCCGATCCCGACCGCATTCAGCCGCTCGCGCGTCTCTGCCATCTGCTCGAGCAGCCCCGCTCTATCCAGCCACCTCCGCCCCGGCGCGCCGATCGCTCGCGCTTCGGACGGCCCGGCTGACAGCAGGCCAACGATGGTCTCGGACATGGCGAAGACTCCTTCGGAAATCCTGCTCACGCTGTCGCCGCCGGCAGCGCGGCTCGAGCAATATCACCCTGACCGGCATCGCCAGATGCCGGTCAGGGTGATGAAATTGCTCGAGAAAACAAACATGGAGCGTGTTCAGCCAACCGGAACCCGCTCTAGCACGCTCGCCCGCCGCGTCGCCGGATCGCGCGCCGTCCAGCCACCGGACGCGACGCAAGTGAGAAAATCGAGTACCATCGCGTTGAACAGCGCCGGTTCTTCGAGGTTGATCGCATGCCCGGTGCGCGGCAACGTGACCAGCCCCGCCATCGGAATGCTCCGCTTGAGGAAAATGCCGGGCTCCAGCGTCGGTTCGTCCTCATCGCCGCAGACGATCAGCGTCGGCACTTGCATCAGCCGGAATTTCTCAGCCAGGTCATAGAGATTGGGCCGCGCCCGCTGCACGCCGAGCATCGTTAGCGCCGAGCCTTCCGTCGAATGCTCGGCGAGCAGCGCCGCAAACTCCGCGTGCCCGCGCGGATCCTTTGCCAGGAGTTGCAGGCGTGCCGGGCCGCGGGCGTAGGTAGCCGCACGCCGCGTCATCCCTTCGGCACGAATCGCCCGCGCCGTCTCCTCGATCTCCGCCTGGAACCGCGCCCGCACGCCGCCCGGATCTCCTTCCGCGCTTGCCCCGTAGCCCACTCCCGCCGCGACGAGGCTGATCGCCATGTCCGGGTACCTGAGGCCGAAATGCAGCGTTGCAAACGCGCCCATGGAAAGGCCGACCACATGCGCCCGCGCAATGCCCAGCCCGCGCAAGACGCAACGAACGTCATCGACCGCACGCTCCTGCGAGTAGGCACCCGGTTCGGCTGCAACGTCGGAAGGCGGATAGCCTCGGGCGTTGAAGGCGATCGCGTGATAGCGGCGGGAAAAGAACCGGAGTTGCGTCTCCCAGCTTCGCATGTCGCCGGCGAATTCGTGCACGAAGACGATCGGCTCACCGCGCCCCGCTTCGGTATAGGCAAGCTTCACGCCATCTTCCGCAGTGACCGTCTCCATTCGCCCCTCCGCCCCGGCCGCCGCAGGCTACAGCCGTCCGGAATCGGCACAACCCCCGCAAGTTGACCCCGGCTCGGTCTGGCTGAATGCGACCTCTTCCGTCCACGACGTCTGGCAGCGGCCGAAGGAGGGTAAACTACCCACCCAATAACGGGGCGATGCTGCTCCAACACACGATGTCCAGCCGGCCGCGACCCGCCGGGATCGCGATCGAACAAACAAGCCCTTGACGGCGCTTCCGTGTTGCGCCATGTGGCTAATCAGGACCCGGCGGGTCCTGTTAGAGTCCAACAGGTCGGAAGGGCATCGCGAAGGGAAGATGTTACGACTTTCCAAGCTCACCGACTATGCGGTCGTCGTGTTGGTGCGACTGTCGCAACGCGCCGGGATAGAAACCTCGCCGGGCATCGCACAAGGCACGGCAATTCCCGAGCCAACGGTCGCCAAGGTCTTGAAGATACTGGCGTCCCGCGGCCTCGTGCGGTCCCAGCGTGGCGCTCGCGGCGGGTATCGCCTGGCCCGCCCACTGGCCGAGATCGCGATCGCCGACGTCATTGCCGCGGTCGATGGGCCGATCGCACTCACCGCCTGCGTGGACGGAGCTAGCGCCGGCTGCGACGTCCTCGAGGTTTGCCCGGTCCGTGGGCGTTGGGATCCGGTGAACGCCGCGATCCGCGAGGCTCTCGCTGCCATCTCGCTCGAGGATATGCAGGGCGCCTCGGTGTCGCGTCCGTTCCACATCGTCTCGCTCGTCAAGCCCGCACCAAGCGCTTCTTCCATTCCTCCTGCCGAATAGGGTGCCATGTCAGCCGTTGCCGAAACCATTGAGACCCTCAGCGCCGTCACCGAAGGCGGCTACAAGTGGGGGTTCGAGACCGATATCGAAACCGACTTGGCCCCCAAGGGCCTCTCGGAACAGACGATCCGGCTGATCTCTGCCCATAAGAGTGAACCGGAATGGCTGCTCGCGTGGCGGCTCAAGGCGTTCGCCGCCTGGCAAGCCATGATCGAGCCGCATTGGGCGCGCGTCACGCATCCACCGATCGACTACCAGGACATCCATTACTATGCGGCGCCGAAAAAGAAGCCCCCGAAAAACCTCGCGGAGGTCGATCCAGAGCTGCTCCGCACCTACGAAAAGCTCGGCATTCCCCTTTCGGAGCAGTCCGTCCTTGCGGGTGTCGAAGGCGGTGGCGTCGCCGTCGACGCCGTGTTCGACAGTGTTTCCGTCGCCACGACCTTCCGTGAAACGCTTGCCCGCGCCGGCGTGATCTTCTGCCCGATCAGCGATGCCGTGCGCGAGCACCCGGACCTCGTGCGCCGCTACCTCGGCAGCGTCGTGCCTTCGGGTGACAACTTCTTTGCCGCACTCAATTCGGCGGTGTTCACCGATGGCAGCTTCATCTTCATCCCCAAGGGGGTGCGCTGCCCGATGGAGCTTTCAACGTATTTTCGCATCAACGCACGCTCGACGGGCCAGTTCGAGCGCACTCTGATTATCGCGGAAGATGGTGCCCACGTCTCCTATCTCGAAGGCTGCAGCGCGCCGAAGCGGGACGAGAACCAGTTGCACGCCGCGGTCGTCGAGCTGGTGGCGCTGAACGAAGCCGAAATCAAATACAGCACCGTGCAAAATTGGTACACGGGGGACGCCCAAGGGCGCGGCGGAATCTTCAACTTTGTCACCAAGCGCGGCGCTTGCCGCGGTCGGAAAAGCCGGATTTCCTGGACCCAGGTCGAAACCGGCTCGGCGATCACCTGGAAATATCCGTCCTGCATCCTGCAGGGTGCGGAAAGCGTCGGCGCGTTTTATTCGGTCGCCGTCACCAACAACTTCCAGCAGGCCGACACCGGCACCAAGATGCTGCACATCGGTCCGGACACCAAGAGCACGATCGTCTCCAAGGGGATCAGCGCGGGCCACTCCAACAACACCTACCGCGGCCTCGTGCGCATCATGCCGCGTGCCGCGCGGGCCCGAAACTTCACGCAGTGCGACAGCCTCCTGATCGGCGATCGCTGCGGCGCGCATACCGTGCCTTACATCGAAAGCCGCAACCCCACCGCGCGCGTCGAGCACGAGGCCACCGCCTCCAAGATCGACGACGACCAGCTCTTCTATTGCCGTAGCCGCGGCCTTTCACAGGAAGATTCCGTCAATCTCATCGTCAACGGCTTCTGCCGCGACGTCTTGAAAGAACTGCCGATGGAATTCGCCGTCGAGGCGCAGAGCCTCCTCGCACTGAGCCTCGAAGGCTCGGTAGGCTAAGCCCATGGCGCTGCTGGAAATTCGCGACCTCGCGGCGGAGGTCGAAGAGAAGCCGATCCTGCGCGGCGTCGATCTCGCAATCCCCGAGGGCGAAGTGCACGCGATCATGGGCCCGAATGGCGCGGGCAAATCGACCCTCGCTTATGTGCTGGCCGGCCGTGAGGGCTATCATGTCAGCGGCGGCTCCGTTGAGTTCGATGGCCAGGACCTGCTCGCCATGGACCCTGAGGCGCGCGCCGCGGCCGGCCTCTTCCTCGCCTTTCAATACCCGACCGAGCTGCCGGGCGTCGGCAATGCCAACTTCCTCCGCACGGCGCTCAATGCAATCCGCCGCGCCAGGGGCGAACCTGCCATCGATGCTATCAAATTCCTCAAGGAGGCGCGCGGCGCGCTCAAGCGCTTGTCGATGCCGGAGGAGATGCTGAAGCGCAACGTCAACGTCGGCTTCTCGGGCGGCGAGAAAAAGCGGAACGAAATTTTCCAGATGGCGCTCCTCTGTCCGCGATTGGCGATCCTCGATGAAACCGATAGCGGCCTCGATATCGATGCATTGAAAATCGTCGCCGACGGAGTGAACGAGCTGCGCGGAGAAAAGTTCTCCGCCCTCGTCATCACGCACTATCAGCGCCTGCTCGATCACATCGTGCCGGACAAGGTGCACGTCCTCTCGGAAGGCCGGATCGTCCGCTCTGGCGGCCCCGAGCTCGCCCTCGCGCTCGAGGCAAGCGGCTATGCCCGCCTCGCGGCTGAGGCTGCGGCATGAGTGCAACGCTGCAGCAAACGGCCGAGAATTTTTCCGCCCGCTACCGCGGCTTGGCGCCTCGCCTGCCCGGCCCGCCCGCCCCGCGCCGGCGCGCCGCGGCTTGGTTCGAAGGGCATGGTTTTCCCGATATCCGCAACGAGGCTTGGCGCTTCACAAGCCTCCGCCCGCTCGCCGGAATGGTGTTCTCCCGCCCGGCCGACCACAGCGAAACCCAACCGCGTCTTCTGCAGCGCCTGCCACCGACCTCCGCACCGCTCCTCGTCTTCGTCAACGGCCGGATGCGCGCAGATCTCTCGCATTTGCCCGCTGACGGCCAGGCCGGCCTCGAGATTACGTCGTTCGCGAACGCCCCCTCCTTCGGCAACGTCCCCGACAGCGAAACAGAGCCGCTTTCCGCTCTCAACACCATGCTCGCCGAAGACGGCGCACGGATCGTCGTTCCGCCAGCAACCGACGGTCACACCCTCGTCCTGCTGCACTTGGCCACAGGCGACGCGGCCCAACCACCGGCAACGCACCCGCGCCACCAGGTCCGTATCGATTGCGGCGCGCGCCTCACCCTCATCGAGATCGCGCTAGGCGACGGCCTTTATCTGCATAACCCGATGACCGAGATCGTCCTCGGGGAACGTGCAAAAATCCTTCACCTTCGCCTGCAGGACGAATCTCCGATCGCCTTTCATCTCGGCATGCTCCGGGTCGCACTCGGAGCGGACAGCAGCTACGACGGTACTCTGTTGGTGCACGGCGGTCGCATCTCCAGAAGCGAACTGCACGCCGCAATCGCGGGCGATCGAGCCCGCTTCACCTTTGACGCCGCGCAGATTCTCGGCGCCGAGCAGCTCGCCGATATTACAACCGTCGTCCGCCATCTCTCGCGCGGAGCGTCCTCGCGCCAGACTATCAGGAATGTGCTGACCGAGCGTGCACACGGCGTCTTCCAGGGCCTGATCGCCGTTGACCGCCTCGCCCAGAAGACCGACGGCTACCAGATGAACAAGGCATTGCTGCTCTCCGATGGGGCGCAGATCAACACCAAGCCTGAGCTTGAAATATTCGCCGACGACGTGAAATGCAGCCACGGCGCCACGGTCGGTGCGCTCGATTCCGATCAGCTCTTCTATCTGCAGAGCCGTGGCGTTCCGAAAGATGAGGCTCGCGCAATCCTCGTCAACGCCTTTCTCAGCGAGATGCTGGAGGCGGTCCCCGACGCCTGGGCGCGCGCTCTCCTGGAAGCGACCGTCGAATCCTGGTGGAAGGAGCGGCCGCTATGAAGCTGGCGCGCCTTCCAATGGAACCGGCCGCCAGTGACCTCTCCGCGGCACGCGCGGATTTTCCGATCCTCGCCCAGAAAGTGCATGGCAAACCGTTGATCTATCTCGACAGCGCAGCGTCCGCGCAGAAACCGCGCGCCGTGATCGCCGCCATGGTCGATACGATGGAAAGACAGTACGCCAACGTGCATCGCGGCCTGCACTGGATGAGCGAGCGAGCGACCGACGCCTACGAGGCGGCCCGGCTCGCGGTTGCCCAGCTCATCAACGCGCACGAGCCGGCAGAGATCGTCTTCGTGCGCAACAGCACGGAAGCCATCAACCTGGTCGCCCATTCCTATGGCCGCGGCGTCCTCGCGCCGGGACAGGCGGTCTTGATCTCCGAGATGGAGCACCACTCCAACATCGTGCCCTGGCAGCTTCTGCGTGCCGACCGCGGCACGGAGCTCCGCGTGGTGCCCATCACCGATGCCGGCGAGCTCGATCTTTCTGCTTACGAGCGGCTGCTCGCGGACGGCAAGGTCGGACTCGTTTCCATCACCCACATGTCGAACGTGCTCGGCACCGTCACCCCAGCCGAGCGCCTCGTTCGCCTCGCCCACGCAGCCGGGGCCAAAGTGCTGCTGGACGGCTCGCAGGCCATCGTGCACCGGGCAGTCGATGTCAGGGCGCTGGACGCCGACTTCTACGCCTTCACCGGTCACAAACTTTATGGCCCGACTGGCATCGGCGTGCTCTGGGCAAGGCGCGAGCTGCTCGAGCGCATGCCACCCTTCCTGGGCGGCGGTGAAATGATTTCCGAGGTCACGTTCGAGCATTCAAGCTGGGCCGCGGTCCCGCACAAGTTTGAAGCCGGCACGCCCGCCATCGTCGAGGCAATCGGCCTCGGCGCCGCCGTTCGCTACGTCACGGAAATCGGCTATCCGGCGATCACCGCACACGAAGCCGCCCTGACCGAGCATGCGCTCGCGCGCCTCGCCGAGGTCGAAGGGCTCCGTGTCCTCGGCCGTGCGCAGGATCGCGGCGGCGTCGTTGCGTTCGCCTTCCCGCATATCCATGCCCACGACGTCGCAACCCTGCTCGACCGCGCGGGAATCGCGGTGCGCGCGGGGCATCATTGCGCCGAACCATTAATGCGTCGCTTTGGCTTGGACAGCACCGCCCGGGCAAGCTTCGCGCTTTATACCACCGCCGGGGAGATCGACGCTCTCGCCGATGCCCTCGTCAAGGTGCAGGAGTTCTTCCACTGATGTCCGGCGATCTTGCAGACCTCTACCAGGAGGTTATCCTCGACCACAGCCGACGACCGCGGCACGGCAAGCGGCTCACCTGCTTCGACGCTTCGGCTAAGGGCAATAACCCGCTTTGCGGCGACAAGGTGCAGGTGTTCGTCAAGCGCGCGCCGGACGGAGCGATCGCCGATATCGGGTTCGAGGCGCGCGGCTGTGCCATCAGCGTTGCCTCCGCCGACATGATGGCCGACGTCGTTCGCGGCATGAGCGCGGCTCAAGTGAAGGAGGTCGCATCCAGATTTCGCGACCTCGCCCGCACCGGCCACGCCGAGAACCCGGACGACGAAGCGCTCGAGGCATTGCAGCCGTTCGCCGGCGTGCACAGTTATCCTTCGCGCGTGAAGTGCGCGACGCTCGCTTGGCACGCGCTGCTCGCGGCGTTGGACGGCAAGCAGGAGGCCGGCAGTGAGTGAAGACCAAACGCCCGTCCACAGCTCCTGGACCCCGGAAGGCGACAACCCTCCGAAGGTCTCGGAACTTGCCGTGATCGACGCGATTTCAGGCGTTTATGACCCTGAAATCCCAGTCAACATCTACGACCTCGGCCTGATCTATGCGCTCGAGATCAGTGAGGATGGCCGCGTGCGTGTCGAAATGACGCTGACCTCCCCGGGCTGCCCGAGCGCGCAGGAGCTGCCGGAGCAGGTGCACGACGCGATCCTCGCGGTCGATGGTGTGAACGATGTCACCGTCGATACGGTCTGGGATCCGCCCTGGGATCCGAGCCGGATGAGCGAAGATGCCAAGCTGCAGTTGAACATGTATTGACGAGCAGGCGATGAGCGACATCAACCAAATTCCCGCACAGAAACGGAAGCGTGCCCTCCCGCCTCTGATGGTGTTGACCGAGGCTGCCGCGGACCGCCTGCGTGGGCTCTATGCCAAGGGTCGCGAAGGGATGATGCTGCGTATCGGTGTCGGCACCAAGGGCTGCTCCGGCCTTTCCTATCAGATGACTTGGGTGGATGCCGCGGGCCCCGGTGACGAGATCGTGAGCGACAAGGACGTCACCCTGCTGGTCGACCGCAAAGCCTCGCTCTTCCTGATCGGCACGGTGATGGATTACGAGGTGCAAAGCCTCACCTCCGGCTTCACCTTCAGCAATCCGAACGAAAAGGGCCGCTGCGGCTGCGGTGCAAGCTTCCACGTCTGACGCAAACGGATGACGGCGCCGGGGTTCCGCCGTCATCGCGAACCGACTTCATGCGTCATCGCGAGCTGAACGCGAAGCGATCCAGCGCTCGAGTGACATCGCCTCGTTGACGGGCAGGGAGCGTTGTTTGGCGCGACACTTGTCGGAAACGACTGATCCAAATTCCGGCGACTGCGCTACGGGTCGAGACCGCGGTCGTGAGTAACGCCGGCCTCGGCCTGCTCGCCGGCGAAAACCCGTCCGCCGGCGCGCTGCACCTTGAACCTCCGACCGGCGTCCTTCCCTACCAGGCACTGCTCCAGATGTGCCGGGAGCGGATGATCATTGCCACCTGCGACCTCATGGCGGATCAGTTTCAGCCGGCAAGCTTGGACTTACGGCTCGGCCCTTACGCCTATCGCGTTCGCGCCAGCTTTCTGCCCGGTCCCGACGCGACAGTAGCGGAGCGGGTCCAGGAACTCGGCGGCTACAGGATCGACCTGACTTCCGGCGCTGTCCTCGAGCGCGGTTGCGTCTACATAATCCCCCTGCTCGAAGCCCTTGCACTGAAAGACACGGTCATGGGCATCGCTAACCCAAAGAGCTCGACCGGGCGGCTGGACATCCTCACGCGTCTCATCGCCGACAGAAGCGCGGCGTTCGACCAGGTCATGCGAGGCTACGAGGGCCCCTTGTTCGTCGAACTCGCGCCTCGCACGTTCAGCATTGTCGTGCGAACCGGGTCCCGCCTCAATCAATTGCGGTTCCGCCGCGGCTCCGCCCAGGTTGCCCCAAGTGACCTCGGTAAACTCCTGGAAGACGGTCACCTTGTCGTTCCGCACCCGAGAGACCGCGTCCTCAGGGATGGCCGCGTCGGCGTCACCGTTGACCTCGTCGGTAATGGCCCAGCGACGCTCATCGGTTACCGGGCCCAGAAATACACAGATAGAATTGACGTGGATAGCGTCGGCCAATATCGGGCGTCCGATTTTTGGGAGCCCATCCTCAATCGTGGCGATGGGCGAATCATCCTCGATCCAAACGACTTCTATATCCTCGCAACGCGGGAGGCCGTGGCCGTTCCCGATCGGTATGCGGCCGAGATGGTCGCCTATGACACGACATTCGGTGAATTTCGCGTTCATTACGCTGGCTTCTTCGACCCGGGATTTGGTTGCGGTCCCGGCGGACCTCGGAGCAGGGCAGTTCTTGAGGTCAGGTCGCACGAGGTTCCGTTCATGCTGGAGCACGGCCAGACTATCGGCTGGCTGCGCTATGAGAGAATGGCAGGAACCCCAGATCGGACCTACGGAACCGGCATCGGTTCACACTACCAGGACCAGGGCCTCAGGCTCGCCAAGCAGTTCCGCACGTAGATAGCGCCCGAGTACCGCGAAATACGGACTCGCTCCTCGCGTCTATCCAATATTCCGCGAATCGTCCGATCACGCTGACGCCGCGTGTGCCGGGTACGGCAATTGCGCGCGGCTCCGGTGCCCGACCAGTGTCCAGCGATCTATCCGCCCGATGACCAAGGCGGCGAGAACGTTGGTGTTCGGTCAGCGCTCGCTGAGAAACAAACGAATCGCAATGACCTGCACAAACGCAGGCCATCACCATCACGCGCCAAAGCGTCCATGACGAGTGGAATTACACCATTTCGCCGAACCCACATCCACCCTGACGCATCTCTTTCTCGGCGGACCACCAGCCCGTACTCCTCGCTCTTGACGAGCGTCTCGGGGTTCGCTCCCGCCGTTGCGCGCCCCGTTCGTGCCAGTTCCGTGCCGTGCGTTGAGCGGTCGGCTTCACCGCCGCGCACCGTCAACCGCCGGCGCCTGCCACTCACGAAGCCATGACAGATCTCTTGTCGAACCGCGGGAATATCGATCCGTCCCTGGTGTTCTCCTCCACGTAACCGCCGCTCAGAGTCTCGCAACGCGCGCGTGATCTCTGAGTGCACCCAGGAGGGCAGTCGTGAAGTCAATTCTATTCGCCATGGTCCCGGCGGTCACGCTGGGTTTGGCCTTCGGCGCCGGCTCGGCGCAAGCGGACCCGCTCCTTCAGCAGACCAACATCATTTCGGACGGCTTCGTGCCCGCCGCGAATGTCGACCCCAACCTGATCAATCCATGGGGCGTGTCATTCTCCGCGACCGGCCCGTTCTGGGTGTCGGACAACAACGCAGGTGTCGCGACGATATATAATCCGTCCGGCACCACGCAGCTTCCCCCTGTCACCATTGCAACCCCGCCAGGGCAGGCGCCCGGCACCGCTGCGCCGACCGGACAGGTAAGTGCGCCGGGCACCGGCTTTGACGTGTCTGAGAACGGCAAGACCGCGCCTTCAAATTTCATCTTCGCAACCGAGGACGGTACGATCTCCGGCCTTAGCTTCGCGGTCGCGCCCTCTCATTCGGTGCTTGCGGTGGACAACTCCCAGGGTGGCAGCGGCGCCGTATACAAAGGGCTCGCCATCGGGAACAGCAACGGCAAGAGCCTCCTTTATGCTGCCAACTTCCGCAGCGGCGAGATCGAGGTGTATGATCGGAATTTCAATCTCGTGAACATCTTCACCGATCCCACGGTACCCAAGGGATATGCACCGTTCAATGTGCAGGTGCTGGACGGCAAGCTGCTCGTCACCTTCGCGCTGCAGAATTCCGACAAACACGACGACGTGGCCGGCGCCGGGCACGGGTTCGTTGACCAGTTCAATCTCGATGGAACCGGCATGAAGCGCATTGCCTCCCAGGGGTCGCTCAACTCACCGTGGGGTCTCGACATCGCACCGGCGAGTTTTGGCGGCCTTGCCGGCGACCTTCTGGTCGGCAACTTCGGTGACGGAAGGATCGGAGCATTCAATTTGGCGACGGACGCCTTCCAGGGCGACTTGCTCAACTCCAACGATCAGGTCATCCAGATCGGCGACCTGTGGAGTCTTGTTAATGGCAACGGTGGCGCCGCGGGCGATCCGAACACTTTGTTCTTCACGGCAGGCGTGTTGAACGAGTCCCATGGCCTCTTCGGCAGCCTCACGCCAGTGAGCATTCCGGTACCGGAGCCGGCGTCTTTCGCGATTTTGCTGACTGGGCTCGGTGGCCTCGCCTTCCTTCGCCGGCGCATGCGCAGCAGCTAACCGTTCCGGTCCCGTCCAGCGGCGAAATCCACCGCTATGCGGCGGAAGCCGGAACGCTGCCCCTCTTCATCCGGTCGTTATCACACTTTCCCGGCAACACAGGAGACCCCAATGCCAGCACGAGGCGTCGCCGCCATGTCGCTTGCTCTCGCCATAGGGACGTTCACCGGCCAAGCCATGGCCGACAGCACGAGCTCGCCCACCGTCGCGACCACGGCAAGCGCCGCAACCATCGTAGACGTCGTCCTTGGCGATCCTACCTCGAGCCCATCGCTCGCTGCCATGATGCTGGTTGCAAAACCCAATTCTGTCACCAGCGGACGGGTAACATTCACCATCAGAAACACCTCGACCACGTCGGAGCACGAGCTTCTGGTGGTGAAGATTCCCGGCAATCAGGAAAGACGACGGCTGCCGTATGACAGCATCAGCGGCAAAGTTATCGAGAGCCAGATCGACAAGGTCGGCGATTCGGGCGACCTTCGCGCCAACACCTCGACGACATTCACCGTAAGCCTGACACCAGGCAGGTACCTGCTCATGTGCAACGAGCCCGGGCACTACCGGGAAGGGATGTGGAGTTGGCTGACCGTCGATCGCGCGGCCCGCTCTCCTCAGGATGCGAGAAAGTAAGCGGCCACGTCGGGTCGCGGCGGGATCCGCGGATCCCGCACCTTGCTACTTGCCGGCTTCCTGAATGGCGAGGTCCGTGAAGTGCCCCGCCTCGACCAGATCGTGCTGGCCGAGCGCGTTGAGCGCCTGGCTGATGTTCTTGACGAGGGGCGAACTGTCCGCGACGTTCCCTGATCCCCACTTTACCGAGCGCGTGAGCGCGAGCGTTGCCGCATTCTCGAGCGCGTTCTGCGCGAGGCCCGTCTGGCCTGCCGTCAGGGCCGAGCGTGCGACATTAAGATTTTGGCCAACCGTGGCGTTGGGGCCGAGCCCCGTGCTGGGGAGCTGCGGCGCGATCGACGAGGTGATCGTGCTCGTCGGAAGGTTGCTCGCATTGCTCGAATTCGGATTCGCGGCAAAGCCGGGCTGAGCGGCGAGCGCCAGCCCTGCCAGGATCGCGCCGCTCAGCAGAATATCTCTCATCTCCATGGCTTCCTTCCCGTCAACGCATATTCCAGGGATGGGCGGAGGCTTCTTCCCTGGCCCCTGGGTGAAGATAGGCCCGCCACCGGCCATGGGCAACCGCGCCGCGACCACACGCTGCTCCAGCCGCCCATCCAACCCCCTCGCCGCTCATGACCGGCCGGCGGCAGCAGTTCACCCACTCCTCGGCCGCCGCCCCGCTTGACCGGATCAGCCGAAATGGGCACGTCAAAAAGCTGCTATCTTGGTCCTCGGAGCGTCCGGCAATGAGCGATAAGAAGCCCACGACACCCTATCGCGGCGTGTTCCCCGTCGTGCCCACGATCTTCGACGCGGCGGGCAACCTCGACCTTGCAGGGCAGCGCCGGGTGGTCGACTTCATGATCGAAGCCGGCTCCGACGGGCTCTGCGCTCTCGCCAATTATTCCGAGCAATTCGCGCTGACCGACGCCGAGCGCGAACAGGTGATGGAGACCGTGCTCACCCAGGTCGCCGGCAGGGTGCCGGTGATCGTGACCACCAGCCACTTCAGCACCCGCATCACAGTCGCGCGCAGCCGCCAGGCCGAAGCTTGCGGCGCTGCGATGGTGATGGCCATGCCGCCCTATCACGGGGCCACCTTTCGGGTTGCCGAAGCGGGAATCTTCGCGTTCTTTCAGGCTCTTTCCGCCGCAGTCTCGATTCCGATCATGATCCAGGACGCGCCGGTGGCCGGCACGCCGCTCGCCGCAGCCTTCCTCGCTCGCATGGCGCGCGAGATCGAGCGCGTGGCGTATTTCAAGATCGAGGTGCCCGGCACGGCCGCCAAGATCAGGGACTTGCTCGCGCTCGGCGGCACCGCCGTCGCTGGCCCCTGGGACGGCGAGGAAGGCATCACGCTGCTCGCAGACCTTGAAGCGGGTGCCACCGGCACCGTGACCGGCGGCGGCTATCCCGACGGCATGCGCCGGATCACCGACGCCTACCGCGCCGGCCGTCACGCTGATGCGGCCGCTGCCTACGCACGCTGGCTGCCGCTCATCAATTACGAAAATCGCCAATGCGGACTTGCCGCTTGCAAGGCGCTGATGCAGGCGGGCGGCATCATCGCATCCGATACCGTACGCCTGCCGCTCCAGCCGCTTTCCTCACCTGTGCGCGAGAGGCTGATCGAAACCGCGCACGCGCTCGATGCGATGGTCCTGCGCTGGGGCCGCTAGAGCAATATCACCCTGACTGGAATCGCCAGATGCCAGTCAGGATGATGAAATTGCTCGAGAAAACAAACGGAGAGCATGTTCAGCCAAACTGAACATGCCCTAAAGCGGATCGCGCTTGACTGGAATAGCGTCGCGATTCAGGAGAGCGTAAATCCGCTCGGTCAGACGATGCGGAGCATGTTCAGTCATGATGAACATGCTCCGATCAGCGCGCCATCACCCCTTGCGCGCCGCCAGTGCGAGCCGTTCAGCCGCTCGCTCCCGGCCGA
>JBOHMN010000220.1:0-7886 GCA_050730175.1 Acetobacteraceae bacterium
CGCGGCTTTGCGATCACGATCTGCCTCGGCATCATCTCGACGCTCTTCACGGCGACCCTGGGCGCGCGCCTCCTGATGTCGCGCTGGTATGTCGCCATCCGCCCCGTGGCGCTTCCGGTCTGAGCCCGATGTTCCTGCACCCGACACTCCGCCTGGTCCCCGACGAAACGAAGTTTCACTTCATGCGGGCGCGGTTCCTCGGCATCCTGACGTCGGCGGTGTTGTCCACGGCTTCGATCGTGCTGTTCTTCCACCCGGGGCTCAATCTCGGGATCGACTTCAAGGGCGGCATCGTGATCCAGGCCGAGACGCCGCGGCCGGCCGATTTCGGCGCTCTCCGCGCCTCGTTTGCCGCCGCTGGCCTCGCGGATGCGGGGCTGCAGCGGGCCGGGACAAGCGGCGTGATGATCAGCCTGGAGAGCCAGGCCACCGACAAAGCAACCGACGCCGCCGTGCAGCGCATCGGCGCAGCTCTGGAGAAGGCCGAGCCAGGCAGCAAAATTCTCGGCACGAGCGCTGTCGGGCCGACCGTTTCCGCCCAGTTGCTGCGCAAAGGCATCCTGGCCGTCTTGCTCAGCCTGGTGATGATCCTCGCTTACGTCTGGTTCCGTTTCGAGTGGGAGTTCGCGGTCGCCGGCGTGGCGACGCTTGTGCTCGATATCACGAAGACGATCGGCTTCCTCGTTGTCACGCGGCTGCCGTTCGATCTCGTCATGGTGGCGGCGATCCTGACGATTCTCGGCTATTCCACCAACGACAAGGTGGTCGTGTATGACCGGGTGCGCGAAAACTTGCGCAAGTTCAAATCGATGCCGCTACGCGAGTTGATCGACCTTTCCATCAATGAAGTGCTGAGCCGGACCGTCGGCACATCCTCGACGGTGTTCCTTGCCGCGTTGCCGCTCGCGCTGTTCGGCGGCGCCACGCTTTCCGCTTTCGCCTGGACCATGATGTTCGGCATCATTGTCGGCACCTCCTCGTCGATCTTCATCGCCGCGCCGATTCTCCTGTTTCTCGGCGAGCATCGCCTCCGCAGGGATTCCCGCGTCGCGCGCCCGGGGAAAATCCAGAAGAAACCGATCTGACTCGCCTTGTTGCCGGGCGAAAGCGGGCCGCGCCGCCCGGCGCGAGAGCTGGCGATCCGCCCCTGATGCTCGTCGCGGACCAAGCTGCCTGACGAGGCGGACCACCCACTCTTTATTTTCAGTGGTCTGCGTATCCCCGTACGCTTACTGCCTGCGACAGCAAACGACGGGGCAGGACACTACCGGGTCGGGCGCGGGGGAGTCTGCGAGTAATCGTAGAAGCCGCGGCCGGTTTTGCGGCCGAGCCAGCCCGCTTCGACATATTTCACCAGAAGCGGGCAGGGACGGTACTTGCTGTCCGCGAGCCCCTCGTGCAGCACCTGCATCACCGATAGACAGGTGTCGAGCCCGACCAGATCAGCCAGTTCCAGCGGACCCATCGGATGGTTGGCGCCAAGACGCATCGCCGTGTCGATCGCGGCGACCGAGCCCACCCCTTCGTAGATTGCGTAAACCGCTTCGTTGACCATCGGGATCAGGATGCGATTGACGATGAAAGCCGGAAAATCCTCGGCCACCGCCGTTGTCTTGCCGAGGCGCGCCGCCAGCGTCTGGATCGTCTGGAAGGTCGGTTCGTCGGTGGCGATGCCGCGGATGACTTCGACCAGCTTCATGACCGGCACCGGGTTCATGAAGTGCATGCCGATGAATTTCTCAGGCCTGTCGGTGGTGGCGGCCAACCGCGTGATCGAGATCGAGGAGGTGTTGGAGGCGATCAGGCAGCCGGGTTTGAGATAGGGCGTGATGCCTTTGAAGATGCTGCGCTTGATCTCCTCCTTTTCGGTTGCCGCCTCGATGACGAGATCGCAATTGCGGATCGCGTCATAGCTGGTCGCTGCGTGCAGATGTCCGAGCGCCTTTTCCTTGTCGTCCTCTGTGATGATTTTGCGGGCGATCTGGCGGTCCATGTTGTGGCGGATCGTCGCCATCGCTTTCGCGATCGCGTCCGCATCAACGTCGAGCAGCATCACTTCGAACCCGGCAAGAGCGGCGACGTGGGCGATGCCGTTGCCCATCTGCCCGGCGCCGACCACCCCGACGGTCGCTATCTCCGGCGTCTCGAGCGCGATCCCGGCGCTGGCGGCGGCAACGGCGGCGGCGGCCGCACCATCGGGTTCAACGTTCATGGGCTCTTCTCCAGTTCACGGGCAAGTTCCGGCAAGGCAGTGAAGAGATCGGCAACCAGGCCGTAGTCGGCCACCTGAAAGATCGGAGCTTCGCTGTCCTTGTTGATGGCTACGATGACTTTGCTATCCTTCATGCCGGCGAGATGCTGGATGGCACCGGAAATGCCGACCGCGACATAGAGGTCAGGTGCGACAATCTTGCCGGTCTGACCGACCTGGAGATTGTTGGGCACGAAGCCGGCATCAACCGCAGCACGCGAAGCGCCGATCGCCGCGCCGAGCTTATCCGCGATCGGCTCGAGCAGCTTGAAATTCTCCCCGCTCTGCATGCCGCGGCCGCCGGAAATGACCACCCGCGCGGCGGTCAGCTCGGGCCGCTCGCTCTTGGCGAGCGCCGCCGAGACAAAGCGTGAGCGCTGATCGCACGCGGGGACGCTGACCGGTTCGATCGGCGCCGCTCCGCCTTCCGCCGCCACCGGGTCGAAGCTCGCGGCGCGCACGGTGATCACCTGCCTCGCGTCATTCGAGCGCACCGTGGCAAGTGCATTGCCGGCGTAGATCGGGCGGATGAAGGTAACCTGATCGACGACGCCCGAGATATCGCTGATCGGCTGCACATCGATCAGCGCGGCGGCGCGGGGCATCACGTTCTTGCCAACCGCGGTCGCGGCCGCGAGCAGGTGGGTGTAGGCGGGGGCAAGGCTCGCCAGCAGCGCCGCCAGCGGCTCGGCGAGCGGATGCGCAAGCGAGGCATCTTCGGCGGCGAGGATTTTCGCGACGCCCGGGAGCCGTGCTGCGGCCGCTGCCGCCGGCCCGATCGCCGCTCCGGCTACCAGCCCATGCACCTCACCGAGCTTCTGCGCCGCCGCGACAGCGCTCCGCGAGGCCTGCAGGATCGCCCCCGCTCCATGCTCCGCGTTTGCATGCTCGAGGAGAACGAGAACCGGCATCAGATCACCTTGGCTTCCGTGCGCAGCTTTGCGACCAGCTCGGCCACCGATCCGACCTTCTTGCCAGGCTGCCGGCGCGGCGGCTCGCTGACCGCAATCAGCGTCAGCCGTGGCGTCGGGTCGACGTCCAGGGTCGCAGGAGTGAGTGTCTCGATAGGCTTGCGCCGAGCCTTCATGATGTTGGGCAGGCTGGCGTAGCGCGGGTCGTTCAGCCTGAGATCGGTCGTGACGACAGCGGGCAGCGCCAGCGATATCGTCTCCATGCCGCCATCAACCTCACGCGTGACGATCGCGTTGTCCCCCTCGATCACGAGCCGCGAGGCAAACGTGCCTTGCGGCCAGCCGAGCAGGGCGGCGAGCATCTGCCCGGTGGCGTTCATATCATCGTCGATCGCCTGCTTGCCGAGGATGATCAGGCGGGGCTCTTCGCGCAGAGCTACGGCCTTGAGCAGCTTGGCGACCGCCAGCGGCTGGAGTTCGACCTCGGTCTCGACCAGGATGCCGCGGTCCGCCCCCATGGCGAGCGCCGTGCGCAGCGTTTCGGAACAGGCGGCGATGCCGAGCGAGACGGCGATGATCTCGCTAGCTTGGCCCTTTTCCTTGAGCCGGATCGCCTCCTCGACGGCGATCTCGTCGAACGGGTTCATCGACATCTTGAGCCCGGTCGTCTCGACCCCGGAGCCGTCTGCCTTCACCCGAACCTTTACGTTAAAGTCAACCACCCGCTTGACGGGTACCAGCACCTTCATCGCCATGCCATGTCGTTCGGGGAAGCTCTGGCCCCTCGCTTCGGGGGAGCCGCGGCAGCGCGTTTCGCACCTGCAAAATCGAAGTGGTGGACCTTAGAGAGGCCGCCCCGCGGCTGTCAAATGGCGGTTCGCAACGGCTTGCCGCGGGCGCTTCACCACCGTGAGCCGGGCATTGTAAAAGCTCTGCGCGATGCCACGCGGTGATCTGTTCCCGGAAATCGGTCCCTACGAAACCGGCTACCTGCCGCTCACCGGCGGGCACGTGATGTATTGGGAGCAGGTCGGCAATCCCCGCGGGGCGCCCGCGCTTTTTCTCCATGGCGGGCCGGGCGCCGGCGCGGGAGCGGTGCACCGGCGGTTCTTCGACCCCGGATTTTGGCGGATCGTGATCTTCGATCAGCGCGGCGCCGGCCGTTCGCGTCCGCTGGGCAGCCTGCTGCAAAACACGACCGCGGACCTGGTGAACGATATCGAGACGCTGCGCCGGCATCTCGGAATCGAACGGTGGCTTCTGTTCGGCGGCTCCTGGGGATCGACCCTGGCGTTGGCGTACGCTCAGGCATACCCGGGGCGCGTTTCGGGCTGCGTGCTGCGCGGGGTCTTCCTCGGCCGGCGCGAGGAGGTCACCTGGTTCCTTTCGGGAATGGGGAAAGTCTTTCCCGACGCCCACGCGAACTTCGTGGGCTTTCTGCCGGAAGCCGAGCGTGGTGACGTGCTCGGCTCATACCTGGCGCGGCTGACGCACGCCGACCCTCAGGTTCATTTGCCGGCGGCGCGGGCGTGGTCGATCTACGAGGGCTCCTGCAGCACGTTGCTGCCCAGCCGGGAGACGGTGGCCTCCTTCTCGCAAGACCGCACTGCGCTCGGGCTGGCGCGGATCGAGGCTTATTATTTCGCGAACGGTCTGTTTTTGCCGCCGGAGGGGCTGTTGGGGCGGATGGCGCGGATCGCGCAAATTCCCGGCGAGATCGTGCAAGGACGCTACGACATGATCTGCCCGGCCCGCTCTGCCTTCGAGCTTGCCGCGGCCTGGCCCGCGGCGCGGCTCACGCTCATTCCAGATGCCGGACACTCGGCGCTCGAGCCGGGCATCCGCCGCGCGCTTGTCTCCGCCGTGGAGCGCCTGCGCAACGCACGCTGAGGCGCCGTTAATGTGCGAAGCGCGGCATCGTCGGCGGCACCGACCAGTTCGAGGGGCCGGGAGATTGGACGCCTCGACGGCACAGCCGTTGTTGACGAATCGGCCGTCACCTGCCGCCATAGCGGGTGAGGGGCACGGGCCATGCTGACATCATGCGACTCGGATACGGGGCTGCTCGCGGCCTGCCATGGGCAGCGGTTCCGCTGCATCCTGGCTGATCCTCCCTGGCGCTTCGCCAACCGCACGGGGAAGATGGCGCCGGAGCACCGGCGCCTTTCCCGTTACGCCACCATGTCGTTCGATGCGATCGGAGCGTTGCCGGTCGGGCGCGTTGTTGCGGACGTGGCCCATCTTTATCTCTGGATACCCAACGCACTGCTGCCGTACGGCCTCTCAACCATGCGAGCGTGGGGCTTCGAGTACAAGGCCAACCTTGTCTGGCACAAAATCCGGAAGGACGGTTGCTCGGACGGCCGCGGGGTCGGTTTCTACTTCCGCAACGTGACCGAACTGCTGTTGTTCGGCGTGCGCGGCAAGAATGCCCGAACGCTGGCGCCCGGGCGGAGCCAGGTGAACCTCCTCGCCACCCGCAAGCGGGAACATTCGCGCAAGCCGGACGAAATCTACCCGATCATTGAGAAATGCAGCCCGGGGCCACGCCTCGAACTGTTCGCGCGTGGCCTCCGTCCCGGCTGGACCGTCTGGGGCTACGAAGCGGCCGACACGTACGAACCGACCTGGGACACGTACGCGTACAATTCCGCAGCCGAACGCCGCCGGCTTCTGGCTGGATAGGCCGGCTTAAGAACCGGCATCCCCGTTGAGCTCTGAGGCCACCGCGCTGCGGTTTGCACCGTTTGATCGCACCCGCTGCGGCTTTCTCGTCTCGATCTCCGCCGAGGCAACGTCCCACCGATAGCAGTCTATACTCCCTATCGCACGCGGGCGACTCGCATGGCAGGAGAACGTAAGGATCCGACACCGTATGTGGGTGACTCAAAGGAGCCGTCATTGCGAGCGAAGCGAAGCAATCCACAACTCGTTCAATCGAATAGATCGCCGCGGCCGCCGCACGGCGTCACGATGAGGCGACACCACGTATCACCTGTGGGCTATTCCGGGTCGTAGCGCGGAAAAGCGAAGCGTATTCCGCCATTCTTGGGGACCACCCAAGCTCCTCGGGACCTCACAAGCGGCTGCCACCGCGTACCACCCAAGTCTGATTTCTGGTACTGGTAACGAAGAACGCGACTGCACGCCCGGGGCGGTTCATAGCAATACGGCGTCGACAAGTCCGCGCGGCTGCGCTGCGTCAGGGTTGAGACGAGGCCGGCACGGCGGGGGCTGGCGTCGCCGGAGAACCGGGCGTGGATGGCGCTGTGGCGGTGGCGGACGGCCTCGCCGAAGTGTCAGCGGACGGCGGGTTGTCTGCTACGGCGGGGGCCGGTGTCTCCGGAGCAACGGGCGCGGACGACGTCGTGGCAGTGGCGGACGGCGTTGCCGAAGCCGTGACGGGCGCGGGCGGTTTGTCTGCAACCGCCGGGGCGGGGAGCGGCGCAAGGGCAACCGGCGCAGGAGGCGGCACCACCTGGGTCTGCAATTTCTCGGGCTGAGCAGGCAGCGGCACGGTGTAATCGCGGACGACCCGCGCCTGCTTGCCGGCAATCACCAGCACGTGGGTGCCGACCGCAAAGGGCTTCTTATCGCTCTGGGTGACCGAGACCAGCTTACCGTCCGCCTGCTTGACGATGTATTCCCAGCCCTTACTGGCGTCGATCGCACGTTCGGTGGCACTTCCGCTCAGCCCACCGAGGAGCGTCCCCGCGATCGCACCGAACGCCGAGCCGACAACACCCCCCGGCGCCTGCGATCCGGCCACGCCACCGGCAGCGCCGCCCGCGACGGCACCGATGGTTCCGGTCGGGGTGATGGTCACCTGCCGCACGCCGATGATCACCCCTCGGGTCACCGGATTGGCCTGCTGGGCCGCGACCGCGGCGTAGTTGTTGGGCGAGTAGTTGCCGCTGCAGGCGCCAATACCCAGCATGACGGGCGTGAGCACGAGAGCAGGCAACAGAAGGCGGCGCAGTTCAGACACGGCGGGTGTGATCGATTTGGTTGCTGGGTGAGAGGGTCACTATCACCGCGCACTTAGGCGATAAAGCGGCGAACGCAAGCAGTGTCCGCCGGACGGGCAGCGCTCGAGCAGGACATCCACCCCGGTCTGCGTTCGACGGTGGAGCGCCTGCTCGGGGTCGGCTCCGGGCTGCGGCGCGACTGCAACTGCCGGCCAGGCGGCCGGCGGGTTCGAGCAGTGCTACAACCCGCAGGCGGTGGTTGCGGCGGGCAGCCTGCTGGTGGTGAGCCCGGAGGTGGTGCAGGCAGCGAACGACAAGCAACAGCTTGCGCCGGTGGTGGTGAAGCTGAAGGCGCTGCCTGAAGAGCTCGGCAAGCCTGAAACCCTGCTGGCGGATAACGGGTATTTCAGCGCGGCCAATGTGACGACATGCGAGGAGGCCGGGATCGTGCCGATGATCGCCCCCGGGCGCGAGCCGCACCACCCGGCGCTGGCCGAGCGCTTTGCCGACGCGCCAGAGGCGCCGAAGGACCCCGCGCCGGTACAGGCCATGGCGTACTGGCTGAAGACGCCGGAGGGCAAGGCGCTGTGCGCGCTGCGCAAGCAGGTTCCGGAGCCGGTGTTCGGCATCATCAAATCGGTGCTGGTTTTCCGGCACTTCCTGCTGCAGGGCCTGGAGTGTGTTCGCGGCGAGTCGAGCGTTGTGACGATGGTGTGGAATCTGAAGCGGATGTTCGCCCTCTGCCCCGCCTGAGCC
>JBOHMN010000221.1:0-1547 GCA_050730175.1 Acetobacteraceae bacterium
TCCCCACTGGACACCATAGTATTCCGTCACGCCGCCGCTGTTGTAATCGCCGAGTCCGAAGGAGGTATAGGGATCGAGCGGATTGGGCACTCCGTCCGTGCAAACCGGAGGCTGATAGCCTGCCTGCGCATAGAACACGTCGTTGATCAAAGGATCATCGCTGCTTGCGCCGATGATCATATCGGGCTGGGTAATGATCCCGGAGGCGGCGCCAAAGTTGGCCAGCAGCGCGGCGCACGACTGCGAATAGGCATCGCCCATTGTGACGTCGGCGTTGTAGCAGGGGTTGGCGACGTAGTCGCTCGTGCCGGGTGACGAGGTGAAGGTGAAGCCGCCGGTGTCGGGGCTCATGTAGTAAGCCCAGGTCGTGTACTCGCCGAGATTTGCGGTCGAGTAATCCATCAGGGCGAAATCGGCATACTCCATGAAGGAGTTCAGGATCGCGGTGATGCCGGCCTTGGAGACATTGAGCCGGCTCGGGGAGTTATCCACCAGTGTGCCGCCGACGTTCACCGTGTAGGGAGCCTGGCCCGCCGCCGTGGGGGTCACCGGCGGCGTGAAGCCCGATGGAATGGTGTAGTCGGCCGGAGAGAAGCTCGACGCGGCCAGGCCAGTGGCGAGCGCGCCGCCGAGCGAGCCCGAGCCCGTCATGATTGCGCCGCTCAGATTGCCGTCCATCGACTGGGAATTGCCCAGCGCAAACACGATCTGCGGATGGGCGGGAATCGCCACCGTCATCGGCGTCTGCGAGATGAAAACGGGCGGTGCTGCGCTGGGTGCGGCGCTTAGCGGTTGGCTGGTGCTCAGGGTAACCATAGCGAGCAGCCCGACCGCGGCTCCAGCAACGCGACGCCAGCTGTTATGTGCAGTTAACATCTTCAGGATGCCTCGGATGGGAAACACGCACTTACGTTTACGCTCTGCCACGATAGGGACTGTGATGATTGCTCCATGCCACGGTATCAATCCGAGCTTGCGCCAAACTGGCTGTGCGCCGGCAGAACTCTCAGAGTGTGACGTCCGTCACAGACGCGGAAAATGTGAAATCAGCGCGGCAATTTCACCCGCGTGGTGACGCTTATGTTCAGTGCTCTCATCTGCCGCACACGTACCAACGCAACGACTGTGGGCGGCGTGTGAACGCTGGGTTGCTTGAATGTGACCGTCATTCAAGTTTCCAACGGCCACATGGCAGCAGCCGCATCTGCGCGAGTAACTGCGACCGGAGCCATGGGCGTTGGGCCGCGCTATCGCATTGAATTGACGCCTGCGCTGACCGGCTGGTCGGCGCCGATCACAAAGGTAATCGGCGATGCCGCGGTCTACGGGTTTGATATTTCGAGCCGGTCGTGTGGGTGCCGGCGCGACGCTGGTGGCCACATTGCTCGGTCTGAGCGGCTGCTGGCAATGGGACACTTCCAGTGGGAGCGCGGCGTCGCCGGCTGCGCTTTATGCGCTGAGCGCGACGTTCAGCGGGCTAAACTCCTCGGGGCTGGTGCTGCTGGTCAACGGCACGGCGGTGAGCGTGGCGGCGGGGTCGACCGCGC
>JBOHMN010000222.1:0-9012 GCA_050730175.1 Acetobacteraceae bacterium
CCCGCTATCATCCATCGGCTTCGCGAACTTGGTGGCAAGCACGATGTCCTTCCGCCGCTCTCCCAGAATGCGGCCGAGGCAGCTTTCCGAGGCGCCACGCCCGCCATACACGTCCGCGGTATCGAAAAAGGTGATGCCGCAATCGAGCGCCTTGTGCACAACACGGCGCGTTGCGGCTTCGTCGATCCGGCCACCGAAATTGTTGCAGCCAAGCCCGATCGTCGAGACGCGAAGGCCGGAATGGCCGACATTGCGCATTTCCATGGCGAATCTTTCTGGATGGGGTCGCCCGGAATCGTGGCAAAGGAAGCAGGGGGCGTCAAAGCCCTGCTGCTGCAGCGCAGCCGCCCGATTTCGCCGTATCGCGCGCCGCGCGCTACTGGCTGGCCCAGACGATGCGATGCAGGAAGTGGACCTCGGACGGATCGACGGGAAATTCCGCCGGTTGCGGAGAGAGGCGCCGGAGGATGAGCCGGCGCGCCGCGCGCTCGATCAGTTCGCGCACCATCAGCGCACCCCGGGCGGGCCGCACGATCACCCGATCGCCATGGCGGATCGGCGCCGCCGGCGAGGCGATGACGATATCGCCGGCGCGAAACACGGGAGCCATCGTGTCGTCCGCGAGTGCGACGGCATACGCAGCAGGGTCGCCCACCCCGGGCAAGGAAATCTCCGCTGGCGCGCCTGCCACCGGGCGGCCGGTGGGATCGAAGAAATGTTCCGCGTCCGCCAGATTCGCCAGAAGCGGCAGGCGCCGGGCGCCGGAGCGGGGAGATGCGGTCGGGAGCGCGCGCGCGCCGCTCACCAGCGCCGTAAAGGCATCGATCGGCGTGCGCGTCGCCTCCAGCACCTTGGCCAGGCTTTCCGTGCTCGGCCAACGGCCGCGGCCATTCGCCAGGCGGCGCTTGGCGGGCGTGAAGGTGGTTGGGTCGAGGCCGGCACGGCGGGCAAGACCCGATACCGAAAGCCCGTGTTCGGCCGCGAGCGTGTCGAGCGCGCGCCAGATATCTTTATGCTGCATGGCTCCCACCCTGGATGGTGGTGAAAGGCGGCCGGCGAGGCGGCGACTGTCTGGGCCTATTGCGGCGTGATTGTGGCTAACGCGCTCAGTCACGGGGCGGGCTGTTTCGCTTCAGGATCTCCGTTGCATGCCGCTGCCGCCCGGGATCGGTGATTTCGTAGCGCCCGTCTGCACGCCGGCAGACGAGGCCCATGCCGGTGAGCCTGGCAAGGCAAGGGCCATCCTTGAGACCGTCGGGCCGGCCGAGCGCTCCGGCCAACATCACGCGATGCAGGGAGGCACGGCAGCAGGTTTCAAGATACGGCTCGTTCCACATCGCTCAGGCCGCGGAGTCTGCGGCGACTTGCCCCGGCCGGCAAGCCGGCCCTACCGGGCTTTCCGGTTGCGTCGCCTCGGCGTTGTGGTGCAAGACACCCACAAGGACAGGGGCATTCGATGCGCTTACGGGCCGAGTCGACCGTGCTGAGCCTCCTCCGCCGGGTCGATCCTGAGCGGGCGCGCGACCTTGCGCTGGTCGCCCTTCGGCACGGAGCAGTTCGCGGAGACACGACCCCTGACGACCCTGTACTAAGCGTGGAGGCTCTGGGTAAGCTATTCCGAAACCCGATTGGTCTCGCGGCTGGGATCGACAAGGACGCTGCGGCTATTCTCCCGTTGATGCGCCTCGGCTTCGGGTGCGTCGAAGTCGGCAGCGTGACTCCGCTACGGCAGATCGGCAATCCGCGCCCCCGCGTTTTTCGTCTTGTCGAAGACCGCGCCGTCGTCAACCGCATGGGCATGAACAGCCAGGGCATCGATGCGTTCGTCACCCGACTGGCGTCGCTCTCGGCACGGCCCGCCGTGCTCGGCGTGAACGTCGCGATCAACAAGGAGGGCGCGGTGCCCGAGCGCGATTATCCGGCACTGGTCGCCGCGGTGGCGCACTACGCGGATTACGTGGTGCTCAATGTCTCATCGCCTAATACGCCCGGCCTGCGCGATCTGCAGGGGACGGATCGCTTGCGGGGGATCCTGGCTGCGATCACGACATCGGCGGCGAAACGACCGCCGATACTCGTGAAAATCGCGCCCGACCTCAACGAAGAGGAGTTGATCCAACTGGTCGAGGCAGCAATTGTCGGCGGCGCCGCCGGGCTGATTGTCGGCAACACGACGACGAGCCGGCCGGCAGGGTTGCAGTCGCGCTACGCCGATGAGAGAGGTGGACTTTCCGGCGCACCGCTCTACCCGCTCTCGACCGCCGTCCTCGCCGAGGCTTGGCGGCTGGCACGCGGGCGCCTTACCCTCATCGGCTGCGGCGGCGTCTCCGACGGCGCCGGAGCGCTCGGAAAAATCCGCGCGGGAGCGAGCCTAGTGCAAATCCACACCGCTTTTGCTTACGAAGGACCATCTCTGATCCCGCGGATCAAGCGAGAACTCGCCGCCCTCCTTCATGAGGAGGGCTTTCGGTCGGTTGCCGAAGCGATCGGAGTCGACGCGAAGCAGCGAATCCGCACGGGGAGAGTTACGCGCGTCGCCTGATGCGGCATCTCGCAGGAATGCGCGCACTCGCTCGAGAATATGATGGCTTCATCGTCGATCTCTGGGGCGTTTTGCATGACGGCGTCACCCCCAGTCCGGGCGCAATCGCGTGTCTCACGCGGCTCAAGCAGGCGGGAAAGAAAGTGGTGCTGCTATCGAACGCGCCACGGCGGGCCGCCGTGACTGCGGCCGTGATGGAGGCGATGGGGATCACGGGCGCGCTCTACGAAGGCCTGATGACGAGCGGGGAGGCAACCTGGCGCATGTTGCGCGATCGCGATGATCCGTGGTTCGCGGCGCTCGGCCGGCGGGTTTTCCATCTCGGCCCGGAGCGGGACCGGAACGTGATCGCAGGGCTCGACTACCAGCGCGTTGCACGTCCTCAGGCTGCCGAATTCGTGCTGAACACAGGCCCCGACGAAGCGCACAACCCGACGCTGCTCGCCGAATTCGAGCCGCAGCTCGCGGCCTGCCGGGAGCAGCGTCTGAGAATGGTCTGCGCCAATCCCGACCGTGTCGTCATTCGCGATGGCCTCCGGGTCCTGTGCGCCGGGGCGCTCGCCGACCGCTACGAGGACCTCGGCGGCGACGTGCGCCGCGTGGGCAAACCGGATCCGGCGATCTATGCGCCCGTGCTGGCGATGCTGGGGCTCGCGCGCGAGCGCGTGCTTGCGGTCGGAGATGCGCTCGAGACCGACATCGCCGGCGCGCAGGCAGTCGCCATTGCCTCGGCCTGGGTGCTCGGCGGTATTTACGCCGAACGGCTCGCCGGCGGAGAAGAAACACCGGAGCAACTGGCAAGCCGCGCCGGGCTCAGCCCGGTCGCAACGCTTCCCGCCTTCGTGTGGGACTGAGCGTCCGGCGCACCGCTTCCTGCCAATCCGCGATACGGCGACTTCTTTCCGCCGCCGGCATCGCCGGGGCGAAGCGCCGCTCTCTTGCCCAACTTGCCGCAAAGCCTGCCGGCTCCGGACAGAGGCCCGCGCTCAATGCCGCGAGATAAGCCGCGCCGCGTGCCGTCGTTTCCGTGATCGCCGGGCGATCGACCGGTGCACCCGTGATGTCGGCCAGGAACTGCATCGTCCAGTCGGACGCGGCCATGCCCCCATCGACACGCAGGACCGTCGCGAGCGACCCGCCGATATCTCCTGCCATCGCCGCCAAGAGATCGGCGGTCTGGAACCCCACACTTTCGAGGGAGGCGCGGGCGATCGCGGCCCGCCCGGTTGCGCGCGTCATACCGAACAGCGCGCCGCGTGCCTCGGCGTCCCACCACGGCGCGCCGAGGCCGGTGAAGGCAGGAACGAAAGTGACGCCGGAATCGTCGGGCGCTTCCGCGGCTAGCCGGCCCGCTTCCGCCGCGGTCGCGATCACGCCGAGCGCGTCACGCAGCCATTGCACAACAGTGCCGGCGTTGAAGATCGCGCCTTCCAGCGCGTAGGTACGCCGGCCTGCAAGCTGCCAGGCGACGGTCGAAAGCAGCCGGTGATTCGAGGCGACGGCACGCTCTCCGGTGTTGAGCAAAAGAAACGCGCCGGTCCCGTATGTGGCCTTGGCCATGCCGGGGGCGACGCAGGCCTGGCCGAGCGTTGCCGCCTGCTGATCGCCGGCGATTCCGCCGATATGGATTCGCTTCCCAAGCAGCCGGGTTGTGCCGAAGGTCCCGGCGGAATCGCGGATCTCGGGCAGCACCTGGCGGGGGATCCGAAAGAGACTCAATAACTCCTCATCCCAATCGCCGCGGTGAATGTCATACAGGAGCGTGCGCGAGGCGTTGGTCGCGTCTGTTGCATGCACCTGGCCTTCCGTCAGGCGAAACAGAAGGAAACAGTCGATCGTGCCGAAGAGAAGCCGCCCGGCCGCGGCCGCCGATCGCGCGCCTTCGATATGATCGAGCAGCCAGGCGAGCTTCGTTGCCGAGAAATAGGGGTCGAGAAGCAGGCCCGTGCGGGCGGCAATCAGCGCTTCATGCTCGGCAAGCCGCGCGCACGCCTGGGCGGTGCGCCGGTCTTGCCAGACGATCGCGTTGTACAGCGGCTTGCCGGTTGCGCGATCCCAAAGCAGCGTCGTCTCACGCTGGTTCGCGATACCCAGTGCGGCAATTTCTGCTTGCCCCGCGGCGGCCATGACTTCCGAAAGCACGGCGAGGCTGTCCTGCCAGATTGTTTCGGGGTCATGCTCGACCTGGCCCGGCTTCGGATAAATCTGCGCAAGCTCGCGGCGCGCTTCGGCGATTGGCGCGAGCGCGGGTGCGGCGAACAGGATGGCGCGTGTCGAGGTGGTGCCCTGGTCGAGCGCCAGAATTTGCCCCGCCATCGCCCTTTCCGAACCGCTGGCCTGAGCCCCCCTCAGCTCAGTGCGGCGAGCAAGCGGGCGTGCGAGCGGATGCCGTGTTCGAGGCAGCGTTGCTCGAACTTCTCGTTCGGGCTGTGGATCTGATCGTCTTCGAGGCCAAACCCCATCAAGAGAGAGGGAACGCCGAGCGCGCGGGAGAGCGATTCCACCACTGGCACCGAGCCGCCGCATCCCATCATCACGGGTGCGCGGCCGTACTCGTCGGCGAGCGCTTGCGTCGCGGCGCGAACGAATGGTGTGTCGAGCGGAACTTCGACCGCGCGTGACCCGGTGAGCTCCTTGACTTCGACCCGCGCGTCGGCCGGGGCATGCGCAGCCACGAAGCGCTTGAGGGCGGCCACGATCTTTTCCGGGTCCTGGTCGGGAACAAGGCGGAACGAGAGCTTGGCCGAAGCCTCGGACGAGATCACGGTCTTGCTGCCGGGGCCGGTATAGCCGCCCCAGATGCCGTTGAGGTCTGCCGTCGGCCGCGCCCACAGCCGCTCCAGGCCCGAACGGTGATGCTCGCCGGATGGGTGCTTGAGCCCGATCGCGCCGAGGAAGGCAGATTCATCGAATCCGAGGCCCTGCCATTGCGCCGCGATCGCCGGATCGAGGGCCCGCACGTCGTCATAAAAACCGGGGATCGCGACCGAGCCTTCCGCGTCGTGCAAATGCCCGAGCATGCGCGTCAATGCGTTGATCGGATTGAGCGCGGAGCCGCCATACATGCCGGAATGGAGGTCGCGATTCGGACCTTTGAGCGTGATTTCGGTATACACCATGCCGCGCAACCGCGTGGTCAGCGCGGGGGTATCGATGTTCCACATTCCGGTATCGCTGACGACGGCAACGTCCGCCGCAAGTTGCGCGCGCTCGGCGACCAGGAAGGGCTCGAGATGGGGGCTGCCGATTTCCTCTTCGCCTTCGATGACGACGGTCGCGCGGACGGGCAGGCTGCCGGTTGCCTGATGCCAGGCGCGAAATGCCGCGAGAAAGGTCATCACCTGGCCTTTGTCGTCCACTGCGCCGCGCGCGACGATCCGCTTTCCGTGCGGCCCGTCGACCAGCACGGGCGAGAACGGCGGGCTCTTCCAGAGCGCGAGCGGGTCCGGCGGCTGGACGTCGTAGTGACCGTAGTAGAGGAGATGCGGTGCCTTGCCGCCGGGTCCGGGATGCTGCGCCAGAACCAGAGGCTGGCCCTTGGTTTCACGCACCTCGGCCTGGAAGCCCGAGCTCTTGAGATCGGTGGCGACCCAAACCGCTGCGCGCCTGCAATCCGCGGCGTGTGCCGGATCCGTGCTGACGCTCGGAATGGAAAGCAGTGCGAACAGCCGCTCGCGCGCCGCCTCGAGGCCGGCATCGGCTTTGGCGAGAACGGCGTCGAGCGCGGACTTGCGGGAGGCACTGCTCATCGGCTGGCTCCTCATCGGGACGGACCCCCGAGCAATACCGGCCACACGGCAGGTCCGCAACCGACCTCGCGGCGGCGCCGCCCGCTTGCAGACCTACGGTCTCTGCGGCGCAGGAAACTTCGCAGCCAGATCGCAGATATCTTCGAGGTAACGCTTCACTGCTGGCGCGGCGGCCCGGCTGCGCACAAGAGAACAGGCCCCGCCGATCGAGGGGTCGCTCAGCGTCCGGTCCCGGCCGGCGGTTTACTTTTGCTGGAAGTGTCGTGCGCTTCGCCGACATCAGCCCGGGCCGCTTGAGTCAAAGCCCCCCTTATATTGGTCGATGAGCACCCTGTCCGGGATCGGCGTAGCGCGGCGCCTCCCAATGAAATAGCAACCGGCGGCATTGTCCCGCGAGACAACGGGAGACAACCAGCGATCAAGCTTTCGAAGGGGAACGGTCAGCAGACGGCCGGCGAGCCCGGCGGCGTTGCGATATAGGCGACGGCGCGAAAGGCTTACGAGAAAACCCGATATAGCGAAGGCGAGCATGCTGCCAGCGCCCATCGCGACCCCTTCATCTATCGTATCGAAGTCGCGAAACAGCCGCCGATGGCCCATAGGGGTGAACCGGGTAAAGTCATGTGCACCCATATGCACCGGCTGAAGAAACGGTGTCACCGCGAAGACAATGCCGTCGTCGACAAGGATTCGCCGCATCTCGGCGACGCAGCGCTGCGGGTCTGCTACGTGCTCGAGAACAGCCACGGCAACGACCAGGTCAAAACTTCCGGCCGTAAACGGCAGGTCATGCGCGTCGACGATCGCCACGACATGCGGCGCGAAGATCACATCCGTGCACACGACGTTGGCATCGGGGTGGCTATACGGTCGGCCACCAGAACCAACTACGAGAACACGAACAGAAGGCTTTCCTCGCGTAGCGATTGCGATGACGTCGGGGTAAAATGGACGTTTCGAATTAGAATAGAACGAATCCAGGTAGCCCGTAACTCTTTGGTCGATCCGCTTGAGCGCCGAAACGCGGCGCACGGCTGTGTCGTCGCGATTTGATCCGTCCTGGCGGGTGTCAGCTGATGTGTAGTCCGAAGCTGCAAAAACCGACCGTTCATCGCAGATGAATATCGGGATTCCGTCCACGATCCTGTACGTCGACGCACAGGTAGCGCATTGCAGTACGTTGTCTTTTCTCAGCAAGACTCCCCAGTCGCGCGGGCAAACGAAGGGCGGATGTGGCGATATCTGCTTTGCTGGCGATGGCGTTGCGACATTGGCGGTCGTGAGTCCGTCCGGCCCCATTTCATATATGTTCCATCTTCCCCCGAGATGATCCGTTCATCGCCAAAAAAGGCGGAGCCGCATCGCCGGATTAGGAGGCTAGGAGGCCAGGGCCGGGTATTCAAGCGCGATCTCGTGGATCTCTTTAATCTGACGTCCCGCGACGGCGATCCGCCCGAATCCGTGTCGATGTGAGCCTCTGAGGCCTAGTGTCGCACCGCGCGGTCACTCGTGAAACAGCCAAGCTAGCCCCGCGTCGTGGTGGCAGATCCTCCGATCGCACATGCGCCGCGCCCATGCCCGGTCCGCCGTGATTCAAGTCGACCAACTCTACCCTAGGTTGATGCGTGAAAGGCAATCCGCATTCACTCGCCGCCCCTGTCCGGCGCCCGCAGGACCGGTGAACGGCGTTGCAGCCGGGCCGAACGCTCAGCCGGGTCGAGAGCTGAAATTCAAGTCGGGGCAGCGCCTCCGCCCCGGCAGAGTTGACCCTGCGCGGGGGCGAATGCTATCCGGCCCCTCCTGTTCCACCGATGAAACGGGCAGAAAATGGATCTCGGACTGCGCGGCCGCATCGCGCTCGTGACTGGCGGAAGCAAGGGAATCGGCAAGGCGATCGCGCGCGGGCTCGCGCGCGAAGGGGCGAGCGTCGCGGTGGCCGCGCGCACGGCCTCGGAGCTGGAGGCCGCGGCGCATGCGATCCACGCGGAAACCGGCGCACCCACCTTCGCGTTTCCCGCCGATCTCACCCGCACCGAGGATGCGAACCGGCTGGTAGCGGCGGTCGTCGAGCGCTTCGGCCGGCTCGATATCCTTGTCAACAATGCGGGCGCGGCCCGTGGCGGCGTCGTCGAGCAGTTGACGGACGAAGACTGGGAAGCCGCACTGCAGTTGAAGTTTCTCGGCTACGTGCGGTGTGTGCGCGCCGCGCTGCCGTATATGCGCCGCCAGGGGAAAGGGCGTGTCGTCAATCTGATCGGCAACGACGGCGTCAAGCCTTCCTACTGGGAAATCGCCCCGGGTGCTGCCAATGCCGCCGGGCAGAACTTCACTCTCTCGATGGCCGGCCAGTGGGGCAAGGAGAACATCACTTTCGTCGCGGTCAATCCGGGCCCTGTGCGCACCGAGCGCTGGGACGGCCTGGTCCGGGCCATGGCGCGCGACATGCACCTTTCATACGAAGAGGCGGACAAGCTCGCACCGCGCAGTATTCCGCTCGGCAGGATCGCGGAGACCGAAGAGGTCGCCGATCTTGTCGTGTTTCTCGCCTCGGATCGGGCGCATTTCATCAACGGCACGATGATCGAGATCGACGGCGGCCAGCAGAAGTCGTTGATGGACGCGCTCCGCGGAAACTGACGCGGTGCGCCTAGCGCGCCTACACTGCCGCTCGTAGCTCACGAATCGAGCCTGCTGTCGGCACACCGGCTCTTTGTTTTCAGT
>JBOHMN010000223.1:0-1544 GCA_050730175.1 Acetobacteraceae bacterium
CTGAAGGCCTCGCAGACGACGTCGTCTACGGCGTCGTGCCCGATGCGTCGGGTAGGCTCTGGATGAGCGGAAACTCAGGGCTGACGCGCTATGACCCCGACACCGGCAGTTTCCGTACCTACCACGTTCAGCATGGACTGCAGGGCGAGGAATTCGATATGGGGGCCTATCGGCGGTTGCGCTCCGGACAACTGGCGTTCGGCGGCCCGGGTGGGTTCAATCTGTTTGATCCGCAATCGATAGAGGCTTCCAGCACTCCGCCGCGCGTCGTACTGACGCACGTCGACGTAGTCGGTGTGCCACTGCGGAGCTCCCAACCTTATTGGCTGCTCGATCAAATCCATGTGAATGCCAGTGCGCGCATCATAACTTTTGAGTTCGCGGCGCTCGATTTCATTTCGCCGGCGCACAACCGGCTGTCATATCGGCTGCCGAACTTCAGCGACCGCTGGATTGATCTCGGCACCGACCACGACGTAACGCTCACGAATCTCGGGGCGGGTGACCATGTCCTGGAAGTACGCGCGGCGAGCGCTGATTCGGCCTGGGGAAGCAGCCCACTTCGTATCACGATTCACAAGGATCCGCCGCTCTGGGCGTCGCTTCCGGCCGAGCTCGCCTATCTGATGTTGATACTCGCACTCGTGGCGGCCGCCTGGCGGATGCGGATGCGGCGGCGCGCACGGGCCGAGCACATCAGGCGGCTGGCCTACTACGACCCGCTTACCGGGCTGCCGAACCGCCAGCAATGTCTCGATGTTGGGGGTGAGATGATCTCACACGCTGCTGCAGCCGGCGAGACAGTGTCTTTCATCTATCTGGATCTGAATGGTTTCAAGCGCATCAACGATACCTTCGGTCACACCGTCGGCGATGAAGTGCTGCGCATCGTCGCTCAGAAGCTCACGCAGGCGATCGCTACCCATCAGACCGCGAACAATCAGATCATTCTGTCGCGCTTCGGCGGCGATGAATTCGTGGTGGTGATCTGCACTCGTACGCCCGGTCTGGGCCTCGAGGTTGCTCGCGCCTGTCACGCCATGCTCGGGGCACCCATCGGCTACGAAGCGGCCGAATTCTTCACCATACCGAGCGTCGGCGTCGCGGTATTTCCCGAGGATGGTGCGGACGCTGAAACCGTGCTCAAGCACGCGGACACGGCGATGTATGATGCGAAGTCCACGGGCACGGGCGGTGTCGCGGCGTACTCTCCCGCCATGAGCTCGCGTTTGCGCAAAGGCATGCGGCTCGAATCGCGCTTGCGGCGCGCGCTGCATGCCGAGTTATTGACCGTCGAGTTTCAGCCGAAATTCCGTCTCGCCGATCAGCGGCTGATCGGCGCTGAAGTTCTCTCGCGCTGGTATGACGACGAGCTGGGAAAGGTGCCCCCGAGCGAGTTCATCGCGGTCGCCGAGGAAAGCAGCCTGATCATCGAGCTCGGCGAGTGGGTGATACGCGCCGCGTGCCGGCAGCTGCGTGCCTGGCGCGACGCCGGCACCTGCCTGCCGCTCGCCGTCAATGTATCGGGCAAGGAGCTGCTGCAC
>JBOHMN010000224.1:0-2371 GCA_050730175.1 Acetobacteraceae bacterium
AGCCCAGGGGAAGAAAGTCGATCCGACGGCGTTGCGGCTCAGGCGATCGAGGCGCAGCCGGTCTTCGGCCAGATCAGGCCATCACGAGGCCAGGTGCGTCCGTGCTTGAACAGCATCCTCGGGAGAAGACGTGGCGGATGTCGGTTGTACTGCACAAGATGTCGGACAGCCCCGGCGTAGAGAAAGAAGGCGTAGCGTAGGAAAAGGCGGATCGTCTGCCGGGAAATAGCCACGATACAACGCTCGTCTTTGCGGGCTGCGGGCCGGCAAGTGATCGGAGGGATGCCGACGAAGGACTCCAACGACGGTCATTCGCTTTGTGACTTCATCGCGAGATCCGTCAACACACGATCGTCAGTGTAACCTTGACCGGAGAGGTTAGGGCTCACCCCTTTTGTGTCGCGGAGGTCAAGAGCGGCTGGGGCTCGTTCTGCGGCGCTCCGCCCGACCGCAACGGAAGGGGCTCTGCGAAGACCGTCATCCGCGCCCAAGCCGTGCCGCCGATGAAGACTGCGCCAATCCAAGCGAACACTTCGCGCCAGACGAGCGACGGAACGCCGATCTGCGAGAGTCCGAGAACCGCATGATAGCCGGCAATCGCCGCCGGAATCGCGAAGGCGGCGGCGATGGCGGCGCGCAGAGGCAGCGGGCGAACGACCGCGAACGCGATCTGGCCGACGCCGAGGGTGAGAGCGCCCGCGACAATGCCGACGAGCATCGCGCCAATGACCCCGGCGCCGCCATGAAACGCCGCCATCCCGGCAGTGAGGCCGACGAAGAACGGCAGGGCGTAGACGGCGAGCGTGAAGATCAGCCAGCAGAACAGGCCGATCCCGAACATGCTGAGGATGAGTCCGATGACAAGCATGGTGGTAACCTCCGTGACAAATGCTGTGACGGTCGCGCCTTCCACCACCACCGCGGCGCGCTGCGCAGATTAGCTCATCGCCGGGCCGATTGGAATCCGGGATCTGGGCGGGGAAGGCTTGGGGATACCGGAAATCGTATGCGGATCAGGGGAAAAAGGTCGCACGGATGCGGCGATACTCTTCAGTTTCTGCCTGATTGCTCGGGAAGACCTCGATCAAAGGCCGTGTGGCCGTGCTGATCAATCCCTTCCAGATACGCGCGCCGTGCGGCGACGACAAAACTAGGCCCTTCACGTCCGACGTCGTGTTCCAGATGAACACTGACAACCCGTGATGTTCGACCGCCTCGGCAATAGCAGCGTTGATATGCTCGTCGGCGAAGCCATAGCCTGCAATCATCAGCCGTACATCACCGGCGTTGATGACCGCTCTGAAGATGTCGGCGTACCAGCTCAGCAGGGGCATCGAAGCGATTTTTGCTGTCTTTTCGGTTCCAACAACCATCACGTTGCCGCCGTCAGGCGATCGCCAATTGAACGATCCGTGTAGCTTGATGACGTTTATCTGGTTGGCGAGCCGTCCCTGTGCTCTCGGATCGACGACTGGCTGCATCGTGAATGTGGGATCGTAAGCGCCAATATTTGTGCCGAACCAGCGCTGGCCAGGGCTTGGAACAAGACCCGGCAGGACTCCGCCGGGTGCACCCGCGACATGCTCGTTGTAGAGATGCCGTTCGAAGAAAAGGTCTTGATTCAGAGTGAACAGATATCCCGAACTGTTTCCCTCGTTGCGCTGTCCGAAGAAGCGGAACAGCAGTTCCTGCACCTTGTAAATATTGATCCAGGGATCATGGTCTGGCCGCGCGATCTCACGATCCATCGCGACGAAAGTGTCCAAAACCGCTTGCTCGATTTCGGCGCGGTCAGCGGCCGTGAAGGGTGCTACGTGCGTTTTGCCGAGCGCGACTTCGAAGGCCGTTTCGTTCAGGAGGAGGTCACGCAAGCCGGCGTTCGCGCGGATGCGCGGATGCCCAACGAGTGATGACCAAACCTCGTTGGCGAGCTGGCCACCCCAGTTGCGTGACCATCCAGCGCCGGTGAGAAGAACGCGCTTACTGAACTTTCCGATCATGCGAACGATGATATCACGGAGCGGTCGGATCGTGGGATCGACGGTTTAGGGGGCGGCGCTCACGCGCCGCCCTCGCCGAACTTCCAGACCGGGATGCCGAACTTCTTCGCCTTGTCGGCGAGGTTGCCCTGGATGCCGGTGCCGGGGAACACCATGACGCCGATCGGCAGCACCTCCAGCATTGCGTCGTTGCGCTTGAACGGCGCGGCCTTGGCGTGCTTCGTCCAGTCGGGCTTGAACGAGATCTGCGGCACCTTGCGATTGGTCGCCCATTTGGCGGCGATCAGTTCGGCGCCCTTCGGCGATCCGCCATGCAGGAGTACCATGTCGGGATGCTTGGCGTGGACCTTGTCGAGCCGGTCCCAGATCAG
>JBOHMN010000225.1:0-3136 GCA_050730175.1 Acetobacteraceae bacterium
CGCCAAGAGCGAACATTCCAGGAACTCCGGGAGTTTAGCGAAGGTAGTTACCCATTTTTCGACGGGCGGCAATTGCGGGACGTATTCTGCGGACGGGAAGCACCGGACGGAGCGGCCTTGCGAACGGGTTTGGAGGAGTGCCCACAGAACGGACGATTTGTGGAGTTCCGAGCCAGCAACAGCGTCGTTCACTTTGGTTCTTGCTTAGCGTTGCTTGTCTGACAACCGACGCTATGACCTCTGGGACGGAAAGCCGCGTGGCCCGCCAAGCCGGGTTCCCATCGCGCTCGCGCGATGGGGTCTCGGACCCGTGGCGGGCATTCCGCGTTTGCACGACCTCCGTTACCGCGTTCGCCGCCGCCGTCACGCCGCCTGATCTTGGCGCAGCCCGCCCCACGTCTCGTCCCGCTTACGGTTTGTAGCCCGGCTTCTTGAACAGCTTGTCCCAGTTACCAAGGATCTCGGGCCGATAAACCTTCTCCGTCCAGTCCTTGCGTGCGACATCCTCGATCGCGACCGAAACGGCGTCCTCGCCGTTGCCCGTGGTCGCCATGATCGCCTTGGTCACCTCTTCGGCAATCCTTGCCTTCTGCTGCTCCGTCCGTCCCGCCAGGAGCTTGACCATCACATGCGGCATTGCCTCCTCCCGCTGCTCACAGTTCCTGCCGCGTCGGCCGGAACACGATTTCGTTGATATCGACGTCCTCCGGCTGGCTGATGGCGAACGCCACGGCGCGCGCGAACGAGTCCGCGGGAATAGTAGCCTCGTCACAGAACTTCCGAATCCGCGCGGCCGTGTCCCGATCGGTCACGGTGTTCGGAAGCTCGGTCGCAACCCCGCCGGGCGAGATGACCGTGGTGCGGATGTTGTAGGGCTTCACCTCCTGGCGCAGCCCCTCGAACAGCGCCCGCACGGCGACCTTCGTCGCGGCATACACCGCAAATCCCGGCCCGACCTTGTGCCCGGCGACGGACGAGACATTGATGACGTGCCCGGATTTCTGCCGTTGCATGTGCGGCAGCACCGCCGCGATGCCGTAGAGAACGCCTTTCAGGTTCACATCGATCGTCCGTTCCCACTCGTCCACCTTCAGCCGCTCGAGCGGCGCTTGCGGCATCAGGCCGGCGTTGTTCAGCATCACATCGACGCGCCCGTGCATCTCCACGGCTCGACCCACGAGCGCCCGCACCTGCGCGCGTCCCACGACATCCATCCTCACAGCGGCGCCCACATCCAGAGATTTCCCGCGCGATCGCCCGAAGCCGCTCGATTCGCCGCGCGCCCAGCACGAGCTTTGCGCCTTCTCGGGCGAGATGACGCGCGGCCGCCTCGCCCTGGCCGCTGCTGGCCCCGGTGATGACGACAACCTTTCAGGCGATATTCTCGCTCATGCCCGAACTCCTTTGGCGGCTGGCGCCTCGACCCCGGTCATCCGCTCCGCCGCCTCGGCATAGCGTGCGCCCTGCACTTCGATCCGCGATGCGGCCTCCTCGATCTCACGGAGATCGTCTGGCGTAAGCGCGACCCGAGCGGCGCCGATATTCTCGTCAAGACGATCAAGCTTCGTGGTGCCCGGGATCGGCACGATCCACGGCTTCTGCGCGAGCAGCCAGGCCAGCGCGATCTGCGCCGGGCTCGCGCCCTTCTTGCGCCCGACGCGGCCGAGCAAATCGACCAGCGCCTGGTTGGCTCGCCGCGCCGCCGGCGCGAAGCGGGGAACACTGTTGCGAAAATCGCTTTCGTCGAGCTTGATCTCTGCAGTGATCTTGCCGGTCAGAAAGCCCTTGCCGAGCGGACTGTACGGCACGAAGCCGATGCCAAGCTCCGCGCACGCCGGCAGGATCGCCTCTTCGGGGCGGCGCCACCACAACGAATACTCGTTCTGCACGGCCGTGACCGGCTGCACCGCGTGCGCGCGACGCAAGGTTCCGATCCCCGGCTCCGAGAGGCCGAAATGCCTGACCTTGCCCGCCTCGATCAGTTCCTTCACCGCACCGGCAACATCCTCGATCGGCACCTCAGGATCGACGCGATGCTGGTAATAGAGGTCGATCACATCGGTTTTCAGCCGCCGCAGCGAGCCTTCCACCACCGTGCGGATGTGTTCGGGCCGGCTGTCGAGCTGGCTCCAGCGGACCTCGCCCGCGTGGGCTGGCTTCCAGCCGAACTTGGTTGCGATCACCACCTGGTCGCGCACCGGCGCCAGCGCCTCCCCGACCAGCTCTTCGTTGGTGAGCGGCCCATACACTTCGGCGGTGTCAAAGAACGTGACACCGCGCTCCACGGCCGCGCGGATCAGCTTGATCGCCTCCTGCCTCTCCATGGGCGGTCCATAGCTGAAACTCATCCCCATGCAGCCGAGGCCAATCGCCGAAGCCTTCAGGCCATGTCCGAGTGTGCGTGTCTGCATTTCATGTTCCTTTCCGCCTGCCCGCGCCGCCCGAGCAACATCTGCTGCGCTTCCCGGTGCGTCGGCCCTGAGATGAGGCATGCCGCAGCGGAGACAAGCCGCTATAATCGGCAAACGGTTATAAGCATGGCCGATAGATGCACCGCGGCAATCTGGGTGACCTGAGCGCTCTGGTTGCGGTGGCCCAGGAGCAAAGCTTCACGAAGGCGGCGGCCAGGCTCGGCGTCTCGCAGCCGGCGCTGAGCCAGACAATCCGCGCGCTCGAGGCGGGCCTTGGCGTGCGCCTCCTCACCCGCACGACGCGCCGCGTCGCGCTGACCGCGGCTGGCGAGCGTGTCTGCGCCACCGCCGCTCCGCGGATCGCGGAAATCGATGCCGAGCTCGCCGCGGTGAGCGAGCTTCGCGACAGGCCCGCCGGCACTATCCGGATCACCGCCACGGAACATGCGACAGACGCCGTCCTTCTGGCCAGGCTCGCGAGGCTGCTGCGCAACTATCCGGACATCAAGGTCGAGATTATCATCGACTATGGGCTGACAGACATTGTCGCAGGGCGCTTTGACGCCGGCGTTCGCAGCGGCGAGCAGGTGGCGAGTGGCATGATCGCGGTGCGCATCGCGCCGGACGTGCGGATGGCGGTTGTCGGATCGCCTTCGTACTTCAAGGATAGACCGCGACCAAAGCAGCCGCAGGACCTGATCGGCCACAACTGCATAAGCTTGCGC
>JBOHMN010000226.1:0-12971 GCA_050730175.1 Acetobacteraceae bacterium
TAGGTCATCGCATCGCCCTCGAAGTGACCATAGAAGCGCTCGAGCTTGACGTGCAGAAGCGCGGGTCCCTCCCCTTTCCGTGCCCGCGCGATGGCATCGCCGGCCGCCTGGTGCACGGCAAAGAAATCGCGCCCGTCGACGCGCACGCCAGGCATGCCGTAGCCCTCGGCGCGTTTCACCGGATCACCGGCGAGCGACCACGCCGCGGCCGTCGATTCGGCATAGCCGTTATCCTCGATCACGAAGATCGCCGGCAGCTTCCATACCGAGGCGAGGTTCATCGCCTCCGCCGTGGTGCCCTGGTTCGCGCCGCCGTCGCCGCAAAACGCTATCGCAACCCCGCCGGTGCCGCGCGTCTTGGCGGTCAGCGCCGCACCGCAGATCAAGGGTGGTGCTCCGCCGACGATACCGTTGGCGCCGAGCATGCCGAGCGAGATGTCGGCGATATGCATGGAGCCGCCCTTGCCGCCGCAGAGGCCGCCCGCCCGGCCGAAAATTTCCTGCATCATCGCCTTCACATCGCAACCCTTGGCAATGCAGTGGCCGTGGCCGCGGTGCGTCGAGGCGATCACATCACGATCCGTGAGATGCATGCAGATGCCGACGGCGGAGGCTTCTTCGCCGGCATAAAGATGCACGAAGCCCGGTATCCCGCCGGCGGCAAACTCGGTATGCACGCGCTCTTCGAAGGCGCGGATGGTTGCCATGTCGCGCCAGGCGCGGAGCAGATCATCGCGGTTGAGTTGCATCGTCTCGTCCCGTTTCCTCTCAGGCGGTCCCGGGTGGCACCGCACGCAACGCGAGGATAGAACGGGACCGCCGGGAATTACCAGCCTCATGCGATCGCCCGCGGGTTCCGCTCCAGGCGGGCAGCGGGCCTCAGAGGCACGCCGGCTCGCAATTGACTTCACCCCGCGCGCCTTCTACCACATCGGCAGAATGCTTGCGTCGCGGCCGCTCCGCGGCGAAGGGTGCGATAAAAGGGGGAGCGCCGCAATGCTCAAGGTTCATCTCGACCCCTGCACGGTCAACAGCCGTAAGGTTCTGGCCGGGCTCGATCTCATGGGCGCGCCGCATGAGTATGTGCATGTCGACTATTTCGCAGGCACGCACAAACAGCCGGCCTTCCTCGCCATCAACCCGAACGGCGCTTTGCCGGCTCTGACCGACGGCGATTTCACACTCTCGGAATCCAACGCCATCCTGCAATACGCAGCAGAGGTGAGCAACGCGGCCCGTTACTACCCGAAAGACCCGAAGCAACGCGCCGACATTCATCGCTGGATGCTGTGGGAGGCCGCGAGCTGGTTTCCGAGCTGTTACGTCTATCTCGTGGAATATGTCGTCAAGCCGCTCCTGAAAGCGGCGCCGGATGCTGCCGTCGTGGCCAAGGAAGCGCCGAACTGGCACCGCCTGGCCGGCATCCTCGATGCGCGCCTGTCACGCTCGCCCTGGCTCACCGGCGAGGGAGTGACGATCGCCGACATCGCCGTTGCCGCGCCGATGCACCTGCACGCCGCTCAGCGCTTGCCGCTCGCCGAGCACCCGCACCTTGAACGCTGGCTGACCAAGGGAATTGAGGCCCTGCCCTGCTGGCAGCGCACCCAGCCGGCGGTCGACAAGGCGCTACTGCCGACCTGAGAGCCGAGGCTGGAGGCCCGCTACCAACATGCCCGAGCCGAGCGGCGTGCGCGCGGTCTTCAATTACACGCGCGATACCGGAAGACCGCCCGAGATCTACTTCTATGAACCGCCGCCGGGCACAGAAGTGCATGTTCCTGGCGATGATCCGCAGGAGATGCCGGTCACGGACGGCTGGCCGCGCGCGGGCGGCTTCTCTCTCGACCGTGAAGGGTTCGCGCTCTGCGACTTTCCCTCCGGCTTCGCTGCCTGGGATGACGACAGAGCGATCCACGAGCGCTTCTATCCGGAGGTGACCGCCCTCGTCCGCGCGGCGGCGGGCGCGCGCCGGGTCATCGTATTCGACCACACGATCCGCACGCGTGCGAATGCCGCCCAGCAGACAGCCGAACGCACCACGACCCAGCGTGCACCTGTGATGCTGGTCCACTGCGATTACACGCCGAACTCCGGCCCGTTGCGAGTCCGCCAACTGCTTCCCGATGAAGCGCCGAAGCTCCTCGAGAGACGGGTTGCTTTTTACAACGTCTGGAAGCCCATCCACCGGCGCGTCGAAGAGAAGCCGCTCGCGATGTGCGACGCGACGTCCTCCAGGCCTGCCGATTTCATCACCATGGCGCTCCGTTATCGCGAGCGTAACGGCGAAATTTTCGTGGTGCGGCACGCGCCGCAGCACCGCTGGTGGTACTTCCCCGGGATGACGCCGGCGCAGGCGTTGCTGCTGAAAACCTATGAATCCGAAATCGACGGGCGCGCGCGCTTCCTCGGGCACAGCGCCTTCGAGGACCCGGCTACCGCACCCGATGCCCCGGCGCGGGAAAGTATCGAGCTTCGCACCATCGCCTTCTACTGAGCGCCGATGCGAACACGCATTTTTCTCGACCATGCCTCCTCTTCGGCACGATAGGCGGGTGGCCGACGATGCGTTCTCGCTGGCCGGCCGCGTCGCCCTGATCACCGGCGGCAACAGCGGAATTGGCCGGGCGGTCGCCGGTGCGTTCGCCGCCGCCGGTGCGCAGGTCATCATCGCCGGGCGGCGCGCCGCCCGCAACGAAGAGGTGGTGCGCCAACTCGGTTGCAGCGCCGCTGCAGCCACCCTCGATGTCACCGACGAAGCATCGGTGGAACGCTGCATCGGAGAAACCGTTGCCCGCTTCGGGCGGCTCGACGTACTGCTCAACAGTGCCGGCGTCAGCCATCGCGCCTCGGTCCTCGAGCTCAACCGGGCGGACTGGCAGCGCGTGCTCGATACCAACCTGACCGGTGCATTCCTCTGCACCAAGCACGCCGCCCGGCACATGCAGGCGGCGCACGCGGGGAAGATCATCAACGTCGCCTCGATTTACGGCCTCGTCGGGCCAAGCCGCGGTCTGCAGGTCGCCTACACCGTGGCCAAGCACGCGCTGATCGGCCTGACCCGTGTCAACGCCGTGGAGCTTGCGCCGCTCGGGGTCCAGGTGAACGCGATCGCGCCGGGCTGGTACTTCACGGAAATGACCGAAGAGCTGCGCGGCACGGCCTTCGAGCGTGCGATCATCCGCCGGACCCCGGCTGGCCGCTGGGGCGAGACGAGCGATCTGACCGGCGCGGCGCGCTTCCTCGCCGCTCCTGCCTCCGGCTTCGTGAGCGGTATCGTCATTCCCGTGGATGGCGGGTATCTCGCGAGCGACGGCGTCGAGCGCAACTGATTGCCCCGGTTCCTTGGCGCTCGGCAACCGGGACGACAATCGCCCGCTTTTCGCAACACCTCCCTTCCCCTGCCTCGCCCATCAGCGCTATGAAAAATGCCGGCCGATTTTGGCCGCGGGAGGGACTTCAGCCGATGACCGAAAAAGACAGCCAGATCAACACGCGCCGGCGCGGTTTCCTGGCCGGAATGGGTGCTGCGGGGGCAGCCGGCGCCATGCTTGCGGGGTTCGGGATCGAACCGGCGCTCGCCGCAAGCGTTGCCGCCGCCGGACGTTCGCCCAAGCCACTCAAGGCGGCCTATTCGAACGCGGGCCTGCAAGCGACCTGGTGCGCCCAGGGCAAGCAGGCGGCGGAATACTGGGGCAAGCTCTTCAATGTCTCCGTCACGTGGTTCGACGGCGAACTGAATCCAGTGAAGCAGCGCGCTGCGATCGACGACATGGCCTCGCAGAAGTGGGATTTCGCCGCCATCCAGGCGTTCGGTGAGGGCACGCTCACCCAGCCGGTGCAGAAGATGATCGACGCCGGCATCCCGGTCATCGACATGGATACGCTGATTGCGCCACTCGACAAAATCAACGTCCACACCTTCATCGCGCCCGACAACATTTTCATGGGCGCGGCCGTCACGCAAGAGCTCGTGAACGCAATCGGTGGCGAGGGCAATATCATCATGACCCAAGGCGCGCTTGGCCATAGCGGCGCGCAGGGCCGCGCCAAAGGATTCTGGTCCATCGTCAAGCACTATCCGAAGATCAAAGTACTCGATACGTCACCGGCGGATTGGGACGTCACCAAGACGGCACGGCTGTGGGAGGATTTGCTCACCCGTTTCCCGAAAATCGACGCCGCCTATTTCCACAACGACGACATGGCGCTTGCCGCTTACAATGTGATGGTGAGCCGCCATCGCACCAGCATCAAGATCGGCGGGTGCGATGCCATGCCGCCGGCGCTCGATGCGATTCTGGCCGGCAAGATGACCGCAACCGTTCGTAACCCCTCCTGCCGGACTCATGGCTATTCGTTGATCGCCGGCGTGGCCGCGGCGGTGAGCGGTGAAAAAACCGGCGCCGGGATTCCGAAGAACATCGTCATCGACGGCCCGGTTGTCACCAGAGCCAACGCACCGGGATTGCTGTGGATGGAAAAGCACTTCCTGATCTGAGGCGGCATGGAGCCTGAGCAGCCGGAGCCGCTCTTAGCGCTCCGCGGCATCTCGAAGTCATTTGGCGGGGTGGCCGCGCTCAAGGAGGTGGATTTCACCCTCAAAGAAGGTGAAATCCACGGCCTTGTCGGCGAGAACGGCGCCGGCAAATCAACGCTCATGAAAATCATCGCCGGCGTGCATGCGGCCTACCAGGGCCGCATGCAGCTCGCCGGCCGGATCGTTTCCTTTGCGTCCGCGCGTGACGCGCGCGACGTCGGCATCGGCATGGTGCACCAGGAGCTCTCGCTCGTTCCACAGCTTACCGTCGCCGAGAACGTCTTCCTCGGCGATCAGCCACTGACCCGCTTCGGCACCATCGACTGGCCGCGCATGCGCCGCGATGCCGCCCGCGAGCTCGAAAGCCTTGGCATCGATGCCGACCCCGCTGCCATCCTCGGCACGCTGCCGCTCGGGTTGCAGCAGCTCATCGAACTCGCGCGCGTTCTTTTCTCGGGTGCGCGGATCATCATTCTCGATGAGCCGACGTCTGCCCTCTCTCCACCCGAGATCGAGCGGCTCTTTTCTCTCCTGAGGCGGCTGCGCGAAGGCGGCCGCAGCATGGTTTTCATATCGCACTTCCTCGATGACGTCCTGACGATCTGCGATTCCGTCACCGTCTTCCGCAACGGGCGCCGGATCGGCCACGCCGCCGTGCCGGACATCGACAAGGCCTGGCTGATCGAAAACATGATCGGCCGCGACCACGGCGAGCTCGCCGGGAGCTACGTCAACCGGGTCCGGCTTCGCGGCCAGCCCGATACCGCCATCGCCCTTGAGGTCGAAGGGCTTTCTCTCGCCGGCGCCTTCACCGACATCTCATTCCGCCTGCACACCGGCGAAGTGCTCGGCATCTACGGCTTCATGGGCTCTGGCCAGCTCGAGCTCGCCAAGAGTCTGTTCGGCCGGCGGCCCGCCGAACGCGGCACCGTCCGCCTTGCCGGCCGCCCGATCCGGCTGACCAGCACCAGCCGGGCGCGGCGCGCCGGCATCGCTTTCGTCCCGGAAAGCCGCCGCAGCATGCTGTTCGCGCAGGAGCCCGTCTATAAGAACACCACGATCGCAATCCTCGGCCAGATCGGCCGCATCATGCTGCACCCGGCCCGCGAACGCAGCATCACCCGCGACCGGATCGGCGATCTCGGCATCCGCCCGCCTTCGGCCGAAATCCGGCTTGGCGCCCTCTCAGGCGGCAACCAGCAGAAAGTCGCACTGGCCCGGTGGTTGACCGAGCGGCCGCAGGTTTTGATTCTGAGCGAGCCGACGCGCGGCATGGACGTCGGCGCCAAGGAGGACGTGGTGCGCATCATCCGCAAGGTCCGCGACGAGGGCATCGGCGTTATCGTCATCTCTACCGAACCCGAAACCATCCTCCCGCTCGCCGACCGGATCCTGGTGATGAAGAAGGGCGCGCTCGCCTGCGAGTTCGCTGCCCAGACCATCGGCAAAGACGAACTTCTGGCGGCAGCCTGAGGAGCCCTTCCGTGGATGCAACAGCCGCCAGCGGGCGCACAGGCCCTTCCCGGACCCGGCAGCTCGTGAAAAACCGGCTGCGCACGATCGCTCCCTTCGCGACCCTGGTTTTCCTGGTTGCTTTCTTCGGGATCGCCAGCCCCTCCTTCCTGAGCTTCTCCAATCTGCAGAATGTCCTGCAGCAGATTTCCATCACCGGCATCATGGCGGTCGGTCTCACCTTCGTGATCCTCTGCGCCGAGATCGATCTTTCAGTGGCCGCCATCGCCAACGTCGGCGGCATCGTCATCGCTTTCTTCACCGTCCAGAGTTCGAGCGTCAATATCGCCAACATTCCGCTGTCCGGCGGATTGGCGATCTTCCTCGGCTTCGCGGCGAGCTTCCTGCTCGGCGGCGTCAACGCCTTGGCGACGACGATGATCGGCCTGCCCTCCTTCATCACCACGCTCGCCATGCTGGAAATCGGCAACGGCATCTGTGCGGTCCTCGTGCGCGGGCAGATCGCCTACACCGTTCCGCCGCTGATTCAGACCCTCGGCAGCGGCTCGATCGGACCGGTGCCCTGGATCGCCGTGATGGCAGCCCTGGTGATGCTGGTCTCCCATCTTGTGCTGCGGTACACACGCTTCGGCCGCTACGTCTACATGGTGGGGGGCAACCGGGAAGCGGCGGAATATTCCGGTGTCAACGTGCGCTGGATCGTCAATTCCGTCCTCATCATTTCCGCCGTCCTTTGCGGCTTTGCCGGCATGCTCGGCGTGGCGCATTTCGGCAGCGCACAGCAGAACGAATTCGGCGACTTCCTGCTCGACAGCATCTCCGCCGTCGTCGTCGGCGGCACCAGCCTGTTCGGCGGCAGCGGCGGCATCGGCGAGACGATCATCGGCCTTCTGGTACTCGGTGTGCTCAATAACGGCCTCGATCATGTGAGCATCGATAGCTTCCTGAAGGTCCTCATCCGCGGCCTGATCCTGCTCGCCGCTCTGATCATCAACATCTACGCCCAACGACTGCGCGAGAGCAGCGCCACAGCCTGATCACGTCACACAAGCGGCAAGGCCCGGGCCAGCCGCTCCACCGCATCGCATAGATCCGTGTAGCCGAGCGTGAGCGGCGTGATTCCGAAACGGAGAATATCGGGGCCGCGGAAGTCGGCCACCACGCCCGCGTCGCGCAGCGCTTCCAGGAGCGCCCGACCCTTGGGGTGGCGGAAGGATACGTGGCTGCCGCGGCGCGAAGGATCCCGAGGCGTTGCCAGGACCAGCTCCGGGCAATGCTCTTCGATCAGACCGATGAAAAGGTTGCTCAGCCCGATTCGCTTCTCCTCGAGCAACGCGAAATCGATCTCGCGCCAAAGCTCGAGCGCGGCATCGAGCGCGGCAAGCGCCAAAATCGGCTGTGTGCCGCACAGCATGCGCGCGATGCCCGGTGCCGCAACGTAGGAGGAGGCAAAGGCAAACGGCTCGGCATGTCCCCACCATCCGGCGATCGGCGTCGCAATGTCCGCCTGCAAATCCTGCCGCACATAAAGATAAGCCGGCGCGCCCGGCCCGCCATTCAGGTACTTGTAGCCGCAGCCAACCGCGAGATCGACCTCCGCTGCGTCAAGAGCGACCGCAATCGCACCCGCAGAATGCGACAGATCCCAGAGCGCGAGTGCGCCCGCTTGGTGGGCGGCGCGCGTTATTCCGGGCATGTCCAGGAGCTCGGCACTGCGATAATCGACATGCCCGAGTAGAACCACCGCGACCGAACGGTCGAGCGCGGCGGCAATCCCGCCAGGCGGCACCGAGCGCAGCACACAACCCGGAACAAGGCGCGTAAGACCCTCGGCAATATAGAGATCAGTCGGGAAGTTCCCGGGGTCGGTCAGGATCACGCGCCGCTCGGGGCGGAGCGCCAACGCAGCAGCCAGCAGCTTGAAGAGGTTGATGGAAGTGCTGTCGGTCGCAACGACTTCATCTGTCCTTGCACCGATCAGCGGCGCGATCTTCGCCCCTACGCGCAGGGCCAAATCCCACCAGCCGGCATCGTCCCAGCTTCGGATCAGCCCCTCTGCCCACTCCTCAGCGAGGACAGCCGCGATGCGCGGCGGCACCGATTTCGGCATCATGCCGAGCGAGTTGCCGTCCAGGTAAATGAGCCCCGGGGGGCGATGAAAGCGCTGGCGGAAATGGCCGAGCGGATCGACCTGATCAAGAGCGAGGCAGTCGGCACGCGTACCCGGCTTTATCCTGTTACTGGGCTTTATCCTCTCAGCCAAAGCTCTGCTCCGTGTTTTCAGCTCTGCTCCGTGTTTTCAACGCGACGGCTAACAGCATAGGATGAAGCAGTGAGCACCGCGAACAGCCGCCCCGACCGCTTCGCCAACCTCCTCGCACCGGTGAGCGCGGCGGTGCGGGAAGCCGGCGAGATGCTCGCCGCCGAGTTCTACCGCCCCGCCGGCCCGCGCGGCTCCGGAGACAAGGCCCCGGTCGACGTCGAGATCGAGCAGTTCCTGCGGACGCGGCTGACCGCGCTCCTCCCCACGCGTTACGTCGGTGAAGAGGAAGGCGCGTGGGGCGAGCTTACCGACGGCCTCTGCTGGGTGGTCGACCCGGACGACGGCACCAGCGATTTTCTCCACGGCCGCCGGGGCAGCGCGATTTCCGTCGCCCTGCTCGCCGATGGCCGGCCGGTGCTTGGTGTCGTCCATGCGCCCGTTCCGCCGGATCGCGGGTCGGACCTCATCGCCTGGGCCGAAGGGACCGGGCCTCTCACGCGCAACGGCGTGGCCGTCGACGAGCGTCTTGGCAGCGGCCAGCTTGCCGCCGGAAACCTCGTCCTCTTAAGCGCCGGGTCGCGCTTCCGCCCCGCGGATTACGCGCGGCTCGTCGCACCCGCCCGCTTCATCGCGCTCCCCAGCATCGCCTATCGCCTTGCGCGCGTCGCGGCAGGAGACGCAGTGGCCACTGCCACGTGGAGCACGCTTTCTCCCTATGACATCGCCGGCGGTCACGCGCTTATTGCCGCGGCCGGCGGCATCATGCGCGACGGGCGCGGTCGCGCGGTGCGCTACGCGGCAGACGGAGAGGGTGCGATCGATCGGTTGTTCGCCGGGGCGCCGGGCGCGGCCATCCTGCTTTCCGAACGCGAACGGATCCTCGGACCGCGACACCCCCCGCGCGTCGAAACAGGTTTTCCCCATGACCCGGAACGGTCGGACCGCGCGATCGGCTGCCTGCTTGGCCAGGTGATCGGCGACAGCCTCGGGGCTTTGGTGGAATTCAAGACGCGGGAACAAATCGCAAGCCTCTATCCTGAATCCGTCCGCGACCTCGCGGATGGCGGCCACTGGCACACTCTGGCCGGCCAGCCAACCGACGATTCCGAGCTTGCCCTGGCGCTCGCACGAGCCATCGTTGCGGCCGGCACTTACAATGCGGAATCGGCCGCGGCCTCGTACGTGCGTTGGTATCAATCCGGACCGTTCGATTGCGGCAACACGATCGCCCGTGCGCTCTCGGCCACGGCGACCGCGGGCGAGGGCCGGCTGGCGCAAGCGGCACGGGCAGCGGCGAACCGCGAAAGCGAGGCAAACGGCGCACTGATGCGCGCCGCACCGATCGGCATCGCCGCCGGCACCCCCGCTCGGGCAGCCGCCTGGGCCGCGTGCGATTGCCGGCTCACGCACCCGCATCCCGTGTGCGTCGCTGCCTCCGCCGCCTTCAGCGCCGCGATCGCCGCCGGAATCGCCGGGGCCGACCCCGACGAAATGAGCAGAGCCGCACACGCCCAAGCCGGTTCCTCGGAAGGTGGCAAGGTCGTTTCGGGCCGGCTGAGAGAAGCGGCGGCCGGGCAAAAGCCCGCCGATTTCCGGCATCATCAAGGGTGGGTACTGACCGCGCTGCAGAACGCGTTCCACCGCCTCGCGCAGGCCCAGAATGCCGAACAGGCGCTGATCGAGACGGTGAGCGAAGGTGGAGACACCGATACGAATGCGGCGATCACCGGCGCCCTGCTCGGCGCGGCGTACGGGCGCGACGCCTGGCCGGCGCGCTGGGTACTGCCGGTACTCGCCTGTCGGCCGCTCGCCGAATTCGGCGCCGGGCACCCGCGGCCCGAGGAATACTGGCCGGACGACGTGCCGATGCTGGCCGAGGCGCTGCTGCGCTGCCGTGACCGGCCGGACGCGCAACAATGAACGGGTCGAGCTGAGGATCGCAGCGATTTACGCGGACGGCGTCCGCTGCGCGTCCGGCGATCGCCCGATGCCGTTCCCCTGCCACTGGGCGCGAAATTCAGTTCCGCCGACCCGCGCGAAAGTGGAATATTTTCGCGGGGCGCCGGTGATGGCGCGGCACGGGAGGACGATTCCTAATCGAGCGGGTCCGCTGCTGCGGCGCCGCGCGGCTCCGAGGTGATCGGCGGCTATACAGCTTTTCTGGTGATTATCGCACTCGCCGGATGGGTACTTGCCTCGTACGACTTCAATCTGCTGATCCTCACCTTCCCCGATATTTCGAAGAGCCCCCACCTCTCGGCGAGCGTCGTTGGGCTGCTCGGATTCATCGTCTACGCGGCGATGTTCGTCATCACGCTGTTTGCCGGCTACGGGATGGATCGTTTCTGCCGCAAGACGATGTGGATGTGGTGCCTGGTGGCGGCGGTGTTCACGGGTGTTACCCATTTCGTCCAGAACTACTGGCAGCTCGCAGGGCGTCTGGCCAAGCGCCAATCAGCGCATGTTCAGGTTGGCTGAACATGCTCCCTGCTTGTTTTCTCGAGCAATTTCATCACCCTGACCGGCATCTGGCAATTCCGGTCAGGGTGATATTGCTCTAAGCATTTTCGCGCGCTCCAGCCTTTCGGACATCCGTTCAAAAATATCAGCAAACAGAAACTTTCGTCGGGAATGCCCGAGCTTCGATACCTGTCACGCACATCGAACGGCCAAGCGTGCTGTTTTTCACAAATCGTGCGCGGACACCACGCACGCGACGGCGACGCTCGTGACACTCCCTGCGCTACCGCCAGGCGACAGGCGTAATGCGGACCAAGGCGACACCACGCTGAAGCAAGCCGAGTTGACGCGCTGCTTCTATCGACAGATCTATGGCCCGATGCCCCGGCGGCATGCAATCGTCCACCCGGACAATGACCGAGCGATCGTCATGCAGCAGTGTCACGCGCACTGCCGTTCCTACGGGAAGGGTCGGCGATGCCGCCAAAAGCCCGTCATCGGACAGCGGTTTACCGGTGCAGGTTCGTTGCAGATGTGGTCCGCGTCTGTACCATGAAGCGAAGCCAATCACCGAGGCCCCGACCCGGGCAGCCGTGGAGATCTGAGGCGAACGATGGGCCTGGCTCGGCACCGGACCGGATGGGGTGCCGCGCGCAACCGCGTCATCATGCACGGCGCCGGAGCTACACGCGGCCAACGTGACGACAGCCACCACCAGCACAAGAGCCGGGGTAGTCCGCACTCGGGTCATCTCAAGAATCGAGCGATCATGTCGCATTGGTCCCTCATCCAAGCAGCAGGTCGCGTGACTCGTTACGGTGGGGCTTCTCCTTGGCGAACGCTGATGGCAGAAATATGGCAGCTCGTCCGTTCTGAAGCGCGCCGATTGTGGCCGCGCGTGCGGGTCCGGCGCACGATCACGCCAGTGACTGCAGCGCCAGGCGATACCAAGGGACCAGTTTCACCGGCCCCCTGCAAATCGCGGATTCAAAAGATCGCTGGGCGCAGCCCCAGGATTCTGCTGAGAGCCCGGCAATCGCTCCGCTCTGAAATGGGCAGGACCTTAACGCTGAATCAGAGCGCCGTCGTAATATTTACCTGAGAAATTCGATCACCGCGGTGCATGCCGCACAGGCTGGGACGCCGATGCCCATTAAAGCGAATGGCGCCCTGACATGGACTCCGCCGCCTGTCCCACCGGGGACCCCTTTCTTTCTTGGAATTCAACCCTCTTCAGTCTCCCACGCACACGGTGCGCGCTCGCACGCCGCTATCACGTGCAATCCGCTCAGGAGGCGGCGCGGGCCGCAGGGAATTTCTGCTGCGTGAGCGCCGAAAGCTCTTCAGGGCTAAGGCGGAGCGCGGCGGCGGCGACATTCTCCTCGAGGTGCGTCCGCTTGCTCGTGCCGGGGATCGGCAGCATGACCGAACTCCGCTGCAGGAGCCACGCGAGCGCGATACTGGCGGGACGAACATTGTGGCGCTGCGCAACGGTATCGAGCGCCGAACCGGCGCGCGCGAGGTCGCCCGCGGCGAGCGGATACCACGGGATGAAGCCGATGTGATGGCTCGCACAGTACTCGAGCGCCGCTTCATGGGCACGATCGGTGAGGTTGTAGCGGTCCTGCACCGTCACAACGGGGAAGAATTGCTGCGCGGCCTCGATCTCCGCGACACTCACGTTGCTCAGGCCCACATGGCGGATCAGACCTTCGTTCCGCATCGCGCGGATCACGTCGAACTGCTCGGCTTGCGGCACTTTCGGGTCGATCCGATGCAGCTGCCAGAGGTCGATGCGCTCGAGCCCGAGGCGACGCAGGCTCATCAGAACCTCCTGGCGCAGATACTCGGGCCGGCCGACAGGAATCCATTTCCCGGGCCCGGTACGCACCAAGCCGCCCTTCGTCGCGATCACCATGCCACGGTACGGATGGAGCGCCTCGCGGATCAAGAGCTCGCTGACATAGGGCCCGTAGCTATCGGCCGTATCGATGAAATTCACACCGAACTCGGGCAGGGCGCGAAGCGTTGCGAGTGCCTCCGCACGATCCGTTGGTTCGCCCCAGATGCCGTCGCCAGTGACGCGCATCGCACCGAATCCGAGGCGGTTGACGGCACTCTCGCCGGCGATCGTGAACTGGCCGGCAGCAGCGGCACTCGGCACAGCCATGGTATTTCTCCTTCTGGGATCCCCGTTTTTGTCGCTGAGAAACGTCCAGCCCGGGTCGTCCCCTGGAC
>JBOHMN010000227.1:0-3356 GCA_050730175.1 Acetobacteraceae bacterium
TGAGAGAAAGAACCGCGATGTCCATCGCCTACGCGATCAATCGTCTGTTACGACGCGGCGGCTATCAGGTCGTGAGGACCGAAACGCTCGCTCTCCTCAAAGCACAATGCCCGCCGCTTCCGGGCAGTCCGTCCTGCTCCGCCAAAACGGATTCCCCGCTGCCTCGAGTAAGCACCTCGGCCGACGCGTCCGGGCGATTGAGCAAATTCCTGTACGACGAGAAGGCTAGCGATCGGGACGCCGTGACGTTATTGGACGTCGGCTGCAGCGGAGGTGTAGGAGTTGAATGGAACGTCTTCGGTACTGCATTACATGCGGTCGGATTCGATCCGTTGACGACCGAAGTGGAACGTCTCCGGAAGGCCGAGTCGCGGCTCAACATAAGCTATGAAGCTACCTTCGTAGGCCTGAACCCAGCTCAAGAACATGAACGTGAAGTACACGAAGCCTCACTGTCCAGGCGCGACCAATTTTTCCCGAACTTCTTCGCACGATCGAGCGCGCGGCGTGCAATGGCCAGTCTCTCCTACAACTATGAAAAGGAGATCTTTAACTCCGGATCTCCGGTTGTCTATGCGCCGCACCGGACTTCGCTGGACGATTTCACTCAACGGCATTCCATTACAAACGTCGACGTGCTCAAGATCGACACCGATGGTTCGGACCTACAAGTCCTTATCGGAGCGCAACGCATTCTGGAATCATCGGTATTGGCTGTGCGCCTAGAATGTTTCTTCCACGGGCCCAGGAGCGCATACGCTAACACATTCTCGAACGTAGACAAATTCATGACCAAAAGGGGATTCTATCTATTCGACATTAAGCCTTTCACTTACACTCGCGGCGTTCTCCCTGGCCCGTTCCAATACGATCTCTTGGCACAAACGATCGGTGGATCTCCGGTATGGGCTGATGTGCTCTATGTCCGCGACTTGGCGTCTCCGAATTATAGGGCACTGTTCGATTTTGAGGCGGACGGGGAACGGGTTATCAAAACCGCCTGTATTCTCGAGGCCTACGGCCTCGGTGATGCTGCCGTCGAGGTACTTCTTAGTTACGCTGATCAGCTATCGTATCCAGTCGAGCGCCTTCTCGATCTATTAGTGCCTGACAAGGCGAACGCGGGAGTCTCATACAGGGAATATATCGACCGGTTCGTGGCGGACCCTACAGTGTGGTTCCCGTCGAATCGCGCTTAGCAGGCTACGGGAAATCGGCTTCACAGGACGGTGGCGATACGGCTCAATAGAGCCGACGGATTGAATAGGGTGATGGACGAATGCATGGCGCCGACCGTCAGACTGCGGCGATGTTTAGCTATTTCAGTCCGGAAGCATTGGTGCCAGCGGAGCACCCGTTGCGGGCCATTCGCCCACTGGTGACTGCAACGCTTGCGCGCCTGTCGAGGGATTTCGACAAGATCTACTCGAGGATCGGTTGGGATTCAATTGCCCAGGAGAAGCTATTACGGGCCTTGCTGCTGCAGGCGTTCTTCTCGGTACGCTCGGAGCGGCAGCTAATGGAGCAGCTCGCCTACAACATGCTGTTCGACTGGTTTGTCGGGCTGGGGATGGATGCGCCGGTATGAGATGTGACGGTGTTCACCAAGAACCGTGAGCGTCTGTTGCGAGGCGATGTTGCGCGCGGCTTTCTGGCTGCGATCTTGGCGGACCCGAAGGTTAGACCGCTGCTGTCGGATGTGCGCTGCTCCCCAACGTTGGACCGGCGGCGGGCCAAAGTGCTGGCCGACGCTCCACGGGCGGTTGCACCGTTCGATTGTGACACGGCGAAGGCGGCGGGGCGGTGCTTTGACCGGCAGACCGGCAAGCCAGTGCCAACCCGGCAGCTGAAGACCTACGGGCAGGCGCTTCTTCGCTACCACCTGCACGCTGAAGCGAAGCTCCTTGGCGGGCGGTATGCCGGCCGTGGCACCACCCGCCGGCGGCACATAGAGGCGGTTGCCGTTCACTTGATCGGCAAAGAAACGAACCGCTGGGAGGAGCAATTTTATCTGGGCGCCGATCCCGAGGCGCAGATAGAATACGGCTTGGCGCCGGAAGACCGCGAGCGTGCTATGGCGGCGATCCGCGAAGCCGCCGCGGCCCATGGCATCCTGCCAGTAGCTCGTAAGGCCGGGCTCTCTCGGCAGCATCTAAACGATGCCCTCTCGGGAGCGAAGGTGCCGAGGAAAGCGACGCTGAGCAAGCTCGCACGGGTGGCGCATAGCCTCGCGGCGACGCGGCTAAGGGCGGTGGACGTGCTGCCTGCGGTCCGGCAGCGCTGCCAGGAAGTTGACCGCCGATCCGTTGCCCGGCTTGCCGGTATCAACAACGGGCACCTTGGCCGCATCCTCGCCGGCACCCGCCGACCATCGGCGGCGACGCTCGCAAAGCTGGCCTGCGCCTTGCCGACCAGCCCGACTCCGACTGCGGGAGCCCAAACCACCATGGCCGGCTTGGATGAGCCTAAGCTTGGCCTTGGTTCAAGCCGCGCCGGCCGGCTGAAATAGCCGAGTCGGTCCTCATACCCATTTCGTTGCTTATCTGTAATGCTGCCAGAGTGTCAGCCGCCACGGATATCGCTATACCCCCTCCGCCCCTTGGGGGGGAGAGGGTTGGGTGAGGTGGGGGCCGCTACTCTGAACGCGGCGGCGAGGGATTTCGTGTATCAGCCAAGAATGATTCCGGGCTAGAGTACGTTCAGGCTGCCTGAACGCGCTCCATGTTTGTTTTCTCGAGCAATTTCATCACCCTGACCGGCATCTGACGATTCCAGTCAGGGTGATATTGCCCTACACTTCGCGAGCACTCCCGGGATCGACGGAGCTCACATCCATGCTGGAGATCACTTTTGCCAGACCACAACTGCCACGTTCCGGTGGCCTCGGTCTGCTGATCGGCGAGGGGGAAAGCACCTCGGGGATCTGGCAGGCGGCGGACGAGGCGAGTGACGGGGCGCTCGGGCGGGCGCTCAAGGCGGCGGAATTCACCGCCAGGAAGGGGCAGAGCGCGACCGTGCTCGCCCCAATCGCCGGACTTTCCCGCATTGTCGCGGTCGGGCTTGGCAAAAGCGCGGAACGCACCCGGCTCAGTATCGAGGAGGCCGGCGCAACCGCAGGCGCGCTGCTCGCCCGCGATGACACGGCCGCACTCGCAGCCGACCCGCTTTCTCCGGAACTCGCCGCCGCCGCTGCTCATGGGGCAGCGCTGCGCAGCTACCGCTTCGACCGCTATCGCACCAAGGAGAAGCCGGATGAGAAACCACGCCTGAACCGGCTTTCAGTGCTTGCGACGGAGCCGGCCAAGGCACGCGCCGCCTATGAGCCCATGCAGGCCGTGGCGGAGGGCGTGTTCCTG
>JBOHMN010000228.1:0-1720 GCA_050730175.1 Acetobacteraceae bacterium
GAGGTCATCGATGCCATCCACGCCGCCAATGCCGCCGGCTTCGAGCTTCCCCGCAGCAAGATCTGGCTATTCCCGACCACCAGGCCGGGCGAACTCCTGTGCAACTGCACCCGCGTCACCGGCCCGCACGGCCGCGAACTCAACACGGTCTTTTATCGGGACTTTGCCGAAGCCGAATGGCGGGGCCGCGCCCAGGCTCGTGAGTATGCACGCTTTTTCCGCCAGTACCTCGCAGGCTGCGAGGACAGTTGGGTGAACGACACCGGCGTGCAGGTCGGGGTTCGCCAGACCCGCCAGATCGTGGGCAAGGAGGCGCTGCGTAACACCGACGTCGTGGCCGGACGCAAGCGCCCCGACGGCATTGCCCGCTCGCCCTGGCCGATCGAGCTGCACAGCGGTGACAAACCCCGGGTAGAATGGCTGCTCGACGACTACTACGAGATTCCTTATGACTGCTTCGTGCCGCAGACGGGAGAGTCGTTGCTGGCGGCCGGACGCTGTCTGTCAGCGGAGCACGAGGCGGTAGCCTCCGCGCGTGTCACGGCCCAGTGCTTCTCATACGGTCACGCCATCGGTCACGCCGCCGTCCTTGCGGTCAGGGAGCGGGCGCAACCCCGCGACATCAGCGGCGAAGAAGTTCGGCTCCTGCTCAACCGCGATGGCGCCTCTCTGGATTGAGACGCTGCGCCCGAGGCCACCGCTGCTCCGCTCATCACGCCCGCATCGAACGACCCTTCAGGACAATTTCGTGGCAACACGATCGCGCTCGATCGCACTCGCCGCGATCGCGCCTGGCGACGACGCGTCGCTGGTTCGGCAGGCCTACGTCGCGATCGAGGAGCTGATCGTCACCCTGGGGCTCGCTCCGGGGAAAGTCATCTCCGAGAACAGGCTCGCCGGAACGCTGGGGCTCGGTCGCACCCCGGTTCGCGAAGCGCTCCAACGGCTGGCGAGGGAGGGACTGGTCACCATCCTGCCCAAGCGCGGCATCGTTGTCTCGGAGATGGATGTGCGACGGCAGCTCGAGATGCTGGAGGTTCGGCGCATCGTAGAATGCTACGTGGTCTCCACGGCGGCAAAGCGGGCTCATCCAGAGGAGCGCCAGAACTTCCGGCGCCTGGCGCAGGCGATAGAGAAGGCCGGACAAGAAGGCGCTGGCGACGCGTTCCTTATGCTCGACCTCGAGTTCCACCAGTCGCTCCTGGCTTCCGCCCGGAATGAATTTGCCTTCCGTGCGATGAAGCTTATGCAAGGTCTGGCGCGGCGGTTCTGGTTTGCCTATTATGAAAAAGCGGCAGACCTCTCGGCTGCCACCCATCTCCATGCCATGATTGCGCGCTCGATCGCCGATGGCGATGACGTGGCAGCCGTGACCTGGCACGAGCGCCTGATGGACAATGTGGAGGGTTTCACCCGCACCGTTCTTGACGTGCGTTGACGCGATCTGCGGCAACGGCGAGGAAAGTGGAAAAATGCGTGAGTAGTAACGCAGAGTTTGCCAACAGGTTCCCAGAAGCAAGCAGGGGCGTTAGGGAAGGCCGCAAGTCAAGCCCGCCGGCCGGCCGATTATCACGCGGCTCCGAGCAGGCCAGGCGAGCGACCGCAAAAGAGCCGCCCTCATGATCGCGGCCTTGCTGCCCGCCGACATCGCCATCGTCACCAATATCGATCCCGAGCATCTCGATCATTTCCACACCTACGAGGCGGTGCAGGAAGCCTT
>JBOHMN010000229.1:0-3011 GCA_050730175.1 Acetobacteraceae bacterium
GGGCAATACGAGAATAAGCTTTGCAGGACGCAAACTGATTGTGATTCAGACTGGGTCTCAGTATGGCGCGCGAAGAATCCAGGTTGCCTTTGATCAAGGTTTCACCAGCTGCAGCGCTGATGTCATCCGCGGGAAGGAAACTGGCGCCGCAGTGATCCAGGGCAGTCACGGGGCCGTTATCCAGTCCGTCAAGACGACCGCCGTCAGCTGCTCGCTGCGGGACGGCAATGTCTTCGCCGGCGGATGATGACGTGATAGCTTCCGACGTGGCGGACCGCGCCCCTCTCACGGCATCGAAGTGCCATGAGATGGTTCGTCAGAGACAGCCAAGATGATCACTGTTTTTTTGCGGTGCAATATGACGTGAATGTGCAGGGTTTCGGATGCCGGCCGCGACGGACGATATCGCGTGCACGGGCGGCCGGCGGCCGGCGTCCGAAAGCCTCCAAGGGAGGAAACCGCAGTGGGCGGAATCGAAGCGATGCGGCTGGCGCTATGGAGATTTGAGTGCCGCAGTTGATGCGGCGGAGTGCAGTTCGGCGGTTCGATGACAGCCATGGTCGATGATTTGGCTCACGGCAACCGGATTTTTTGGAGCGAGGGCTGTGCGGTGTTGGCAGTCTTGTGCGGCTGGCTGGGTATTTGACCAGGTTCTGCCGGTGCCGGCCGACGACCGGGGTACCGAGCGGTAGATTTGTTGGCCGGCGGCGTGGGTGTTGTCATGACGTGTCGATCCTGACGGCGATGATTGGGCCTGTCGGTTGAAAGCGCGGCGTTGATCCGCGGTTGAACGTCTCGATGATGATCATGCGTCCGCCGCAGCAGGGACAGGTCTGCGCGGCGGCTGACGCGTCGGTGCCGGCAGGGTGATCGGCACTGGCGGGCTCGGCTTGCGGTTTTTGGGTGCCAAGCAGTTCGCGGGCGCGGGCGAGGTTGTCGGCGGCGGTCTTGGCGAACAAGCCGTAGTGGCGGATGCGGTGGAGGCCTGCCGGCAGCACATGGCTGAGGAAGCGGCGGATGAACTCGTCGGTGGCGAGCGTCATGGTCTTGTATCGACCGGGTCCTTCGATCCTGTAGTCCTTCCACTTGAAGGTGACGCCGTTGTCGTCGAGCGCGAGCAGGCGGCTGTTGGCGATGGCGACACGGTGGGTGTAGCGCGACAGATAGGCCAGCACCGCCTCGGGTCCGCCGAACGGACGCTTGGCGTAGACGACCCACTCGGTGTTGCGCAGGGGCGCCAGATAGGTCGCGAAGTGTTTGGCTTGGCCGAGCCTGGCGTAGTTGCCGAAGAAGTTGAGGCGACCGGCAGCGTGGGCTGCTGCGAGCTTGTTGAGGAACAGCCGGCGGAACAGCAGCGAGAGCACGCGCACTGGCAAGAAGAAGCCCCGCCGGCACGGCACCCAGCGCGCGCCATCGACCGCTATGCCGCCGCCCGGCACGATCATATGGATGTGCGGATGGTGGGTGAGCGCCGAGCCCCAGCTGTGGAGCACTGCGGTGATGCCGATGCGGGCGCCGAGATGTTTGGGATCGGCTGCGATCGTGGTCAGCGTCTCGGCTGCGGTCTTGAATAACAGATCGTAGATCACCGCCTTATTCTGGTAGGCGATGTCGGCGATGGCGGCCGGCAGGGTGAAGACGACGTGGAAGTACGGCACCGGCAGCAGATCGGCGGCGCGCTCTGCGAGCCACTGTTTTGCCGCCGCGCCCTGGCACTTCGGGCAATGCCGGTTGCGGCAGGAGTTGTAGGCAATCGTGGTGTAGGCGCAGTCCTCGCAGCGCGCGACATGGCCGCCCAGCGCCGCGGTGCGACAGCGCTCAATCGCCGCCATCACCTTCAATTGGTCAAGGCTGACATGGCCGGCGTGGGCTTGACGCCACGCCGCTCCATGGCCGCGGAAGATGTCCGCAACCTCCAAGGCCGGGCGCGCCATGCGCGCCGCGCTTTAAGTCGGCGGCCGAGCCCCCTTGAGCTTTGCCGCGATGTGCTCCAGCGGGCTCATGACCTGCTGGATCGTCTTGGTGGCAACGCGCGTATAGAGCGCAGTGTTCTCCAGCTTGGCGTGACCGAGCAGGACCTGGATCACCCTGATGTCGGTGTTCTGCTCCAGTAGATGGGTGGCAAAGCTGTGCCGCAGCGTATGCAGCGACACCCGCTTGTCGATCTCGGCCAGTTGCGCTGCGGCATGGCAGGCGCGATTGAGCTGGCGCGTCGTCATCGGCTGCACCGGATCGCGGCCGGGGAATAGCCAGCCTTGCGGGCGCGCCGCCTTCCACCATGCGCGCAACAGGTCGAGCAGATGCGGCGACAGCATCACGTTGCGATCCTTGCGGCCCTTGCCCTGCTCGACGCGGATCAGCATGCGTTCGCTGTCGATGTCGGAGACCTTGAGCGCGACGACTTCACCAGCGCGCAGGCCGCCGCCGTAGGCCACGCTCAGCGCCGCCTTGTACTTGAGCCCGGGCGCCGCATCGAGCAATCGCGCCACCTCTTCGGGGCTGAGCACCACCGGAAGCTTGCGCGGCTGATCAATAAAATGCGTGTGCTCGACGATGGCGTGCCGCTTGAGCGTAACCCGGAAAAAGAACCGCAGCGCCGATATGGTGTGATTGAGAATCGGCGTCTGCGCGCCGCCGTTGACAAGATGCAGCTGAAAGCGCCGGACATCCTCGAAGCTCGCGGTGTCCGGCGAGCGGCCGAGAAACGCGGCAAAGTTCCTGATGACACGGATGTAGCCTTGTTGGGTCTTTGGCGCTAACTTGCGGATCGTCATGTCTTCGATCATGCGCCGGCGCAATGGGCTCATTGCCTCGTCGGTCATGGGGATGCTCCTGTTTGAAGTGAGGTTGCAAACCTCTCATCTTCAGACAGGACGCCCCCCGCCGTCAGCGCTCCTGACTCGCCGCTCGCCGGTGCGTCCTACCGCGCGAGCGGTTTAGTCCGCTGTCCCTTCTGTGCCCTGGGCCGACCAATCTTGCTGTGATGCACACAACCCCCTCTCGCTCAACGA
>JBOHMN010000230.1:0-6205 GCA_050730175.1 Acetobacteraceae bacterium
TGATGCACACCGATCCTGGCTTCCCGATGACCATCGGAGCGGGCTGCACCATCGGTCATCATGCGATCCTGCATGGCGCCCGGATCGGCGGGAATACGCTGATCGGGATGGGCGCGACCGTCCTGAACGGCGCGAAAATCGGCCGCAACTCTCTGCTCGGGGCCAATGCGCTGGTCACGGAAGGCAAGGAGTTTCCCGACAATTCGCTGCTCCTCGGCGTCCCTGCCAGGCGCGCGCGCGCGCTCGACGCGGCGGCAATCGGAGCCCTCAGCGAGACCGCCCTCGGCTACGTGGCACGCTGGCGCCGCTACGCGGGCGCGCTCAGGGCGATCGGCTGAGCGTGGCTCAGCCTGGCCGCGCCACCCGCTATTCCTCCAGGATCTCGTCAAGCTCGCCCATCATGCAGGGCGGGGACGAGTACCGGGCCGGCTCGGTCTCTTCCACCTGTGGCGCCGTCGCCTTTCCCTTGGCCGTCTTTTTTGCCGGCACCGGCGGGTTCGCCGGACGCGCGGGAGCCGCTTCGGCTGCCGTCTCGATCTTCTCCATCATCTTCTTCTTCGTGTTGCTGCTCATGCGATGTCACCTCCGGTCGCGACTAGAGCAATATCACCCTGACTGGAATCACCAGATGCCAGGCAGGGTGATGAAATTGCTCGAGAAAACAAACACAGAGCGTGTCCAGCCAGCCTGAAGCCGCTCTAGACATTTTCCGCGCGTCTGGCCGGAGCGGGCGTCATCAAGTTTGGATAGGCGGGCGCTTCCGCCGTGAGAGCCTTGTGAGAACGATCCGGCGCGGGCTACGTTCCGCTCGAGCGGACAATCGTCCGTTCGTCGGAGATTCTTCGCATGCAACGTATCCTTGTGTTGGGCGCCGGGTTTTCCGGCCTGTGGAGCGCGGCAGGTGCGGCGCGCAAGCTTGGTGAGCTCAAGGTTGGCGCGAACGAAGTCGAAGTGACCGTCGTCAATCGCGACGCCTGGCACGGCATTCGCGTGCGCAACTACGAGTCTGATCTTAGCGACGTGCGGGTGCCGCTCGATGACGTGCTTGGCCCGATCGGCGTACGCCGCGTCGAAGGCGAAGTGACGGACCTCGACTTCACCCGGCGCAAGGTCGCGGTGCGAGGAGCGGCGGCACTGCAGGAACTCGCTTACGACCGTCTGGTTTTCGCGCTCGGCAGCCATCTCGTGCGTCCGGATATTCCGGGTTTTGCCGAGTACGCGTTCGACGTCGATACCTTTGGCGGCGGGCAGCGGCTGAATTTGCACATCGCCGCGTTGCCCTCGCAACCCGCTTCTGCGGGGCAGTATACCGCGCTGGTCGTCGGCTCCGGCCTGACCGGGCTCGAGGCGGCGACCGAAATCGTCGACAAACTGCAGGCCGCGATCGCCCGTGGCGGCGGTGCGGCCAAGACGCAGCCGCGCGTGATCGTCGCCGACCACAATGCGCACATCGGGTCCAATATGGGCGAGAGCGCGCGTCCGGTGATCGGCGAGGCTCTCGCTAGACTCGGCATCGAGACTCGTATTGGGATCACGGTGACCGCGCTCGACGGTCAGGGTGCGACGCTCGCGAGTGGCGAAGTCATCCCGGCGGCAACCATCGTCTGGTGCACAGGCATGCGCGCCAACGCGCTTACCGCGCAGTTCCCCGTGGAGCGCGACCGCTTCGGCCGCGTTCCCGTCGATGCCTTCATGAAGGTGAAGGGGATGGAAGGGGTGTTTGCGGCCGGCGACGTCGCGTCAGCGCCGCTGGACGCAGGCCACGCGTCTGTCATGTCCTGCCAGCATGGACGGCCGATGGGGCGCTTCGCAGGCCACAATGTTGTGTGCGACCTGCTCGGCAAGCCGATGTCGCCTTTGCGCATTGACTGGTACACCACCATTCTCGATCTGGGTGCGTGGGGTGCGCTTTACACCGAGGGATGGGACCGCCACGTGGTCGCCACGGGTCAGGCTGCGAAGAAGACCAAGCGGTTGATCAACCGCGAGCGCATCTATCCACCACGGTCCAAGGATCGCAGCGAGATTCTCGACGCTGCTGCGCCAGTGGTGCAACTGCCTCCGCCGCGCTTCGTCTATCCCTGACCGCGCGGGGCCCGCATTATTCCGGCCGCACGGCCCGAGGGCGCTCACTGCGAAATAGTAGAGCGGCGGCTGCCGCCGCGATCAGGGCGACGCCGGCGAAGATCATGAGTGCATCCGTGAAGCCCAACGTCAGCGCCGCCTGAAACAGCAAGCTGCCAAGACCGAAACCAAGGAACAGCGAGAACGCCATCAGCGCCACGGCTTGGCCTCTGGCACCGCGCAGGTCGGTCGCGATCGCGGCCAGCAGCGGGTGGGTGAGGTCGAACCCGAGCGACAATAGGACGATCGCCGCCTGCACCCAGACCCGCCCAAGCGGCAGCGCCAGCAGCAACGCACATACGCCAGTCAGCATCACCCCGACGGGAATGATCCTCGCGCGCCCGTAGCGGTCAGCCAATCTGCCGATGATCGGACCGAACAACAGCCCGGGAACGCCATACCCGAGCAGCACCAGCCCGATCCCGGTCTCCCCCAGACCAAACCGTTGATGCAGATAGACGCCCATCCAGGTGAACACGCCCGACTGGAGGATGGCGTTCAGCAGCACGTACGCATACGTGCGCTGCGCCCGCGGGAGCGACAGCAGTGCGCGATAGCCGCGTGCGATGGCTGACCACGCAGGCGCTGCCGAGGGGCGGGCCAGGCGCGGGAACGCACCCGTGAGGAGAGCGGCCGCTACCACAATGGCGCACAGCGCGGCGACACCGAGAAACAGGCTTCGCCACCCGATGATCGGTTCAAGCAGCGCACCCACGGCGGCGCCGCTCGCCGTACCGCCGGCGATCGACCCGAACAGCCAGCCTACCGCGCGGCCCCGCCGCTCGAACGGAACGACGTCACCGATCAGAGTGAGGCTGATTGGCACCACCCCCGCTGCGCTGACCCCGGTTGCAATGCGCCAGCCGATGAACGCCTCGATATGACTGGTCGTGGCGGTGGCCGCGGTCAGCGCGATGAAGACGGCGAGCGAAACATAGATGACCTCGCGCCGGCCGAGCCGGTCCGAGAGCGGTCCGCCGAGCAACGTCGCCAGCCCTTGGGGAATGACGTAGGCGGGGACCGCAAGGCCCACCCACGCAATCGGGCTATGAAAGATGATGGCGAGGCGTGGGATCAGCGGTGCCACCATGAATGTCTGCGCGAACACCAGGAAGGCGGCGCTGCAAATAACCGGCAACATCGCAGGTGGAGCCGTCGGCCGCGTCACGGCGGTGAAAACGGAGTGCCGTTGCATCAACGTCTCGTGGCTCCGCGACGCGGTGCCGGCCCCCGGTCCGTGGCCCACACTATGCGTCGCGATATTTTTCGCGCATCTGGCGCGCCATACCTTCGCTGCGCCTTCGGCGGACCCCCCTCGGCGTGCGTATCCGAGCGGCCCGGAACGTCGGCCAACGGCACCGCCAAGTCGTCGGTTGTTGCGTCGGAGTACAGGCCCCTTTCGTACTGCGCAGGCTCCTCGAGCATGCGCAAGTTCGAAGAAGACATCAGCTCGGTCATCGCGACCGTCATGTCGCCGCTAATGGAACGCGTCTCAGCTTGCATGAAGAGATTGGGTTTGGTTTGGGTATCGGCGGCTCGCAAACGAATGCGCCCGCTGGACAGGTATCATCGGAGGCTCGAGCCACTCGTTACGAGTCGACATCGCGCGCGGGTCGTCGATGCCCCGGTTCTTCTACGGCGGCTCGAGCATCCGGGTCGTCACGAACCGGCCGCAGATTGTGTGCTCCTGGCCAACCATCAGAACCCGCTGACCGAGATCGCGAAGCACGGCGAAGGTTGGACCGCGTAGCTCGCTCGCAGACAATTGGCCATCGCATTGATGCAACTCACGGAACGGCGTGCTTGGGGCGGCGGTTGCGAAGTGGACCGCTGCGCCGAGGCGTCGTTCCCGGCACTGCGACAACGGCCGATGCATTTTCCCGAACAGCGACGAATTCAGGATGCTGGTAACAGCGACTCTGAACCATTCCGGCGGCACGCCACACCGACCCTTGCCCCTCATGCCCGTCCCGCAACAACATCGGATCGGAAGAAACCGATAGCAACTCCATATGGGATGCGCGTTCATAACGTCTGACATGTCACGTGAACCTGCGCCTCCCGTACACTTGTCCTTACGCAATGAGGCTGATAGCAATGCAAGCGAGTGCGGTCGCGCCGGGAGCGGGCGCTGACACCGGGCACGCGACTGGCGTTTTTCGCTTGTCGGGCCCCTTTGACCTCCGTCTGTCGCTCGCGGCAGCGGCAAAATTCGCCGCGGGCGCCGAGCCGCCGCCGACACTCCTCAAAACGTCGTTGGTCGTGAATGGAGAAGCGGCCACTATCGAGGTGTCACAACCTGCCGGTGCTGACGCGCCGCTCCATGTGCTGGCGACCCCGGATTTGCCCGAGGGGCAGCTGCGCACGACGGTACATTGGCTGGTCACGGCAGAGCTCGACTTGCGGCCGTTTTATGCGCTGGCGCAGTCCCATCCGGTGATGAAGGCCGTCAGTTCTGCATTACCGGGATTGAAGCCGCTGCGACCCGCCTCGTTGTTCGAGATGGCCATTATCGCCATCACGGAGCAGCAGATCTCACTCGCCGCGGCGTTTCATGTCCGCACCCGTATCATTGAGCGGTTCGGCACCGTTCATGATGATTTGCGGCTATTTCCTTCGCCTGAACAGCTTGCGGCGGCTTCCTTGCCGGACCTTCGAACGTGTGGCGTCTCGCAGCGAAAAGCCGAGTACATCAGGGATCTGGCGGCGCGCTTCGTCGCTGAAGCGTGGGATTTCCGGGCGTTCGAAGGAGAAACTGACCAACGGATTCGGGAGGCGCTGGTGCGCAGCCGTGGCTTTGGCGAATGGTCGGTTGACTACATTCTCAACCGCGGTTTTGGCAGACCTGACAGCCTTCCGGCCGGCGATGTCGGACTCCAGCGCGTGGTTGGCCACTACCTCACGGGGACCCGTCTGGCCGCACAGCGCTTGCAGGAGGTGCTGGAGCCGTTCCGGCCGTATCGCGGCTTGGCCGCGTTCTACTTGGCGGCTCATTGGCGCCTCAGGGAAGGCGGCAAGCGGCCGCCGACGGAGCCTTCCTCATCGGCGGCTCCGTCCGGCAGCGCCCGGCGACCGGCAGCGCAACATGGCGCGCGCAAGGCGGAAGCGGCGGGTGGTCGTTCGCAACTGGCCTCGTCATCGGGCAAAGCCAAGGGAAGAAGCAAACTCCCGGGGGGTGGGTGATGGGCCGGCGAGAGACAGGGCAGGCAAGCCCGCCCGCGGCCAGAGCCTTGCTGCTGCGGGTCGGCATGGACCGCGGAACCGGTGGCGCATTGGGGCCGATTTTTCCCGATGGTACGTTCGAATACATGCCGATCCCCGAGTACAGTGCAACACGCTCCGCGGTGACCTACGCGAGCATGCCAGGGCAGCATGTGCGGACGTTGGCGGAGGTGTTACCGCCGCGGCTTGCAGCGTGCCGCGTCCATATCGATCCGGACTTTGGAGCAGCCACGTATGGTGATGCGGCGCCACGCAAGCGCCGGCAACTCGCTCACCTGGCGCCCGGCGACACGCTGGTTTTCTACGCCGGACTCGTTCCGCGTCCCCGGGACGATAAACCACGGCTGTTTGCCATTGGCTGCCTGTCGGTCGCCGAGGTCCACCGTCTGCAGGCGCGCGACATCGCCGGTTCCAGGTTGCGCAACAGGTTTGGTCAGACCGCACACTTTCTCCGCGAGCCTCCGGATGAAGAGCTGGTGCTGGTGGAAGGTGATCGCGCGAGGAGCCGGCTCTTTTCGCGCGCGCGGCCGTTGGGTGACACCGGCGATTGCCTGCTCCGCGACCTCGCACCGCTCGGGTATCAGGGATCTTTGCGCCGCGCGGTCGGGCACTGGCTTACCGGAGTTGATAGTTTGCGGTTTCTTGCCGCCTGGCTTGCACACGGGCCGGCCGGCCTCGTTGGGGCGACGACACGACTGATTCGGGTTGCGCCGTCAGCTTTGCAAAACGCGGGAGAGACCGGCACACTTATCATCGCGGACAGGAAGCTGCGTGACGGAGACTGGGTCATTTCACTCATGACGACAGAGCCGAGCGCTGTGCAGGTGCTTGCGCGTGTCGATCAGGTCGTGCCCGGAAA
>JBOHMN010000231.1:0-1512 GCA_050730175.1 Acetobacteraceae bacterium
GCGCTACAACGTGGCGCTCTCGCGCGCCCGCGATCGGATGGTGCTCGTCCGCTCGGTGACGCCTTCCATGTTGAAGGAGGGTGACATCAAGCTCGAGGCCCTGCGGCACTTCCAGGACCCGATGGCGGGCGGGCACATCGGCCAATCGGACGACGTGCTGGCCGCCTGCGAATCCGGCTTCGAGCGGGATGTCGGAAAGCACCTTCTGCGAGCGGGCTATCGTCTGCGCGCACAGGTTCCCGTTGGCGGCTATCACATCGATTTTGTCGTCGAGGGTGCGAACGATCGCCGTCTCGCCATCGAGTTGGATGGCGATGGCTTCCACGGTCCCGATCGTTGGGCGGAGGACGTACGGCGCCAGAAAACCCTCGAACGGGTCGGGTGGATTTTCTGGCGCTGCTGGGCATCCGAGTGGGAATCCGACAAGGAGGGCATGTTTCGCGATCTCGTAGCGACGCTCGAGCGCAACGGCATTGGTCCGATCGGTGCCGCACCGTCCGCGAATGGCGCGCTCGTCGAGTTCCGGAGGGTCAGGTATTACGCTCCGCGGCCGGAACCGCTGCGGCCCGGCGCTCCTCAGCCCGAGCCACTGCCGCCGACCCCGCGACTTCCGAAACCACCGCCGATTGCCGTCCCGCGGCCGCCGCCGGCAAGCGGCGAGCGGCCGGAACTCCCGGGGCTCTTCGCTCAGGCGGTGCGGGCGCAACCCAGCCGGCCGGCGCCGGTGCCAGAGCCAGTCTCAACGACCGATTTCATCAGGAAAGTGCGCGTAGGAGACATTGTGGTGGTGCGCTACGCCGACGGCACCAGACGCTCGCGCACCGTCCACATCGTCGCGGACGGAACCGCCGACGGACGCGACAGGATCAGCCCGACATCCCCGCTCGGCAAGGCCGTGATCGGGCTCCATGTCGAGGACGAAGCTGAAATCGAGGTCGATGGGAAGCCCCGCCCCATCATCGTGGAAGAGATCCGGGACGGAGCGTGAAACACTATGCCGCCCGAGGCTGCCAGCGGCGCAACTGATAATCTGTTACTACCCAGGTTGCTCAGGATTGGTCGACGGGTGACACGCGACTCGGGACATGAGTCAAGCTCCCCATTTCCCTGCCTGCGGGTTCTGATTCGCACGAACCGGCCACCGCAGCGTCGCCAGGTCCGGCGTCCGCGGAAGCGGTTATCGCGGCGTTGCGGAGGCAAAATGCCGAGCAACAGGAGCTGATATCGGCGCTGCAGGCACGCATCGCCGAATTGGAGCGCCGGCTCGGGCTGAACAGCAGCAACAGCGGCCAGCCGCCATCCGGCGACGGGCTGAAGAAGCCGCCGCGGGTCAGTAGTTTGCTGGAACCGTCTGGCAAAAAGACGGGTGGGCAGAAGGGCCACCCAGTGAGACGCTGCGCCGGATCGAGACGCCCGATGCCATCATCGACTATTATCCGCAGACCTGTGCGGCGTGCGGCGAGCCATTGAGCGTGGCCATGGCCACCGACCATATTGCCCGGCAGGTGTTCG
>JBOHMN010000232.1:0-9582 GCA_050730175.1 Acetobacteraceae bacterium
GCCGCCAATTCGGCGGTCTGCTACGTGCTCGGCATCACCAGCATCGATCCCACGCGCTCGGGCCTCCTCTTCGAGCGCTTCATCTCCGCCGCCCGCAAGGAGCCGCCCGACATCGATGTCGATTTCGAGCATGAGCGGCGCGAAGAGGTGATCCAGTGGGTGTACGACACCTACGGCCGTGACCGCGCCGCGCTCACCGCGATCGTCATCCGCTATCGTCCGAAAAGCGCACTTCGTGACGTGGGCAAGGCGATGGGGCTCGGCGAGGACAAGATCGCTGCTCTCTCCGCCGAGATCTGGGGCACCGGCGAGGATGATTTCGTCATCCCGTCATCCGCCGGCGTTGATCGCCGGCTCCGTCTCACGCTCGATCTCGCCCGCGCCCTGATCGGCTTCCCCCGCCATCTCTCGCAGCATCCGGGCGGCTTCGTTCTGACCGAGGACCGGCTCGACGAATTGGTTCCGATTGAGCCCGCCGCCATGCCGGATCGCCAGGTGATCGAGTGGGACAAGGACGATATCGACGCGCTCAACTTCATGAAGGTGGATTTGCTTGCCCTCGGCATGCTGAGCTGCATTCGCCGCAGTTTCGATCTGCTCGCCAGGCATCGGCGGATCCCTCTCGATCTCTCCGGGATCCCGCCCGAAGATCCGGCCACCTTTGAGATGATCCGCGCCGCCGACACGCTCGGCGTCTTCCAGATCGAAAGCCGCGCCCAGCGCGCGATGCTGCCGCGCCTTGCCCCACGTACCTTCTACGATCTCGTGATCGAGGTCGCGATCGTCCGCCCCGGCCCGATCCAGGGCGACATGGTCCATCCCTATCTCCGCCGCCGCCAGGGGCTCGAGCCCGTCAGTTTTCCCACCCCGGAACTGGAATCGGTGCTCGGCCGCACGCTCGGCGTGCCGCTCTTTCAGGAGCAGGCAATGCGCATCGCGATCGTCGCCGCGGGCTTCACCGCCGAAGAGGCCGATGGCCTGCGCCGTTCGATGGCAACCTTCCGTTTCACGGGCCAGGTCTCGCATTTCCGCGAGAAGCTGATCCGGGGCATGGTGCGGAACGGCTATACGGAAGAATTCGCCGAACGCACCTTCCGCCAGATCGAAGGCTTCGGTTCCTACGGCTTTCCGGAAAGCCACGCCGCCTCGTTCGCGCTCATTGCCTATGCCAGCAGCTGGCTGAAATGCCACCATCCGGATGTCTTCTGCGCGGCCCTCTTGAACAGCCAGCCGATGGGCTTTTATGCGCCCGCCCAGATCGTGCGCGATGCGCGCGCGCACGGCATCGAAATTCGCCCCGTCTCCGTCAACTCTTCCCGCTTCGACTGCACGCTCGAGCCGGCCGGCGGGCGCTTTCTCGCCATCCGCCTCGGCCTTCGCATGGTAAAAGGATTTTCCGAGGCTGCCGCAACCCGCCTCGTCGCCGCGCGCAACTTGCGCCCGTTCGCCTCCCTCGCCGATTGCGCCGATCGTACCTTCATTGCCCCCGCGGTTCTTGAGCGCGTGGCCGAAGCCGACGGATTTTCCGCTCTCGGGCTCGATCGTCGCCGGGCGCTCTGGGCCGTGCGCGGCCTGCCCGCGGCACCGCTGCCGCTCTTCGCCGCCGCCGGCGGTGAGCGAACGACCGAACCCGCAGCCCAACTCGCCCCGATGGCCGAAGCTTCCGAGGTCATCGAGGATTACCGTTCAACCGGGCTCAGCCTCCGCCGCCACCCGCTTTTCTTCCTCCGCCGCGAACTTTCCCGCCGCTCCATCGCGCCTTGCGCCGCTCTCGCCACCGCCCGGCCCGGGAGTGCGGTCACCGTCGCCGGCCTCGTCCTGATGCGCCAGCGTCCCGGCAGCGCCCGCGGCGTCACTTTCATGACGATCGAGGACGAAACGGGCGAAGCGAACCTCATCCTCTGGCCGGATCTCTTCACCCGCGCGCGCCACCTCGTCCTCACTGCCTCTCTCATCGGCTGCGGCGGCAAGATCGAGCGCGAGGGCCCGGTGATCCATCTGATCGCCGCAACCCTCACCGATCTCTCTTTCCTGCTTCAGTCCCTGGAGGCGGAAGCCGCCTCGGCCCCACTCCGGATCCCCGCGCGCAGCTTCCGTTGAAGCATACGGCACACGTGCTACTCTTCTCCTATGACCGCCGCGCTCAAGATTCCGGTGCGGATGACGCTGGCCGAGTTCCTGGCCTGGAACCCGTCGGGTGGCCAGACCTGGCAACTCGTCGATGGCGAGCCGCAGGCCATGGCCCCGGCGAGCCGCACGCACGGCGCCATCCAGGGCGAGCTTGGCAGTCTTATCCGCAACCACCTCCGCGATCGTGGGGGCCCCTGCTCGCTGATCGTTACACCGGGCGTGATCCCGCGCGTCCAGTCGGACACCAACATCCGGGTCCCGGATCTCGCCGTCGCCTGCTCCCCATATGCGGCCGAAGAGGCCGCACTCACCGATCCCGTCCTGCTGATCGAGATCCTTTCGCCCAGCAACCAGGCGGAAACCTGGTCGAACGTCTGGGCCTACACGACCATCCCGAGCCTGCAGGAGATCCTCATCGTGCACACGTCGGCCATCGGCGCCGAGCTTCTCCGCCGCGCTCCCGACGGCCCCTGGCCACGGCAGCCCGAGCACGCCGAAACCGGCGAACTTTTCCTCTCCAGTATCGATTTCCGTGTTCCTCTCGCCGCTCTCTACCGCACCACCCGCCTCGCTCGCGCCTGATGACCCCGCTCACGCTCACCCTGAACGTTACCCTGATTGGGGGCCCGACCGCCCTCATCGAGATTGGCGGCTTCCGGCTGCTGACCGACCCGACATTCGATCCGCCAGGAGAATATTCCCTCCCGCATGTGACCCTCGTGAAAACTGCCGGCCCTGCACGGAGCGCGGCCGCGATCGGCCGGATCGATGCGGTGCTGCTCAGTCACGATCAGCATGCCGACAATCTTGACCATTCCGGCAAAACCTTCCTCACCCAAGCCGATCGCGTGTTCACGACCATCGCCGGCGCTAAGCGCCTGGCCGGGCACGCCGAGGGGCTGGCGCCATGGGAGGAGAGGATACTGAGCAAACAGGGCAGCCCGAATCTCGTGATCACCGCAACGCCGGCACGTCACGGCCCGGCGGGAATCGAGCCGCTTGCCGGAGACGTGATCGGCTTCGTACTGCGCTCCAACGATCCGGGCGCGCGCCCGGTTTACATCACGGGCGACACCGTCTGGTACGACGGTGTGGCGGAAGTCGCCCGGCGTTTCAATCCAGGCGTTGTGATGCCCTTCGCGGGCGCCGCACAGACGCGCGGTCCGTTCCATCTCACCATGGACGTCAACGACGTCGTCGAAACCGCCCGAACATTCCCCGACGCGCGTATCGTCCCGCTCCACTATGACGGATGGCGGCACTTCAAGCAGAATGCCGAGGATCTGAGGACGTCCTTTGCCGCCCTTGGCTTCGGCGCCCAGTTGCTGCTGCTCACGCCAGGCGTGGCAACCGACATTCCGCTGAACTGATCGCTCTCGGCGTCGGGGCCGCGTACATCTACAGCCGCGTTGCGACATTTCTGCCGGGTCTCTTCCCGGCGAGCTTCCGCGTCGAGGGTGCCATCTCCGTCTGCTACGAAGCGGCAGCAGTCATCACCGTGCTTGTTCTGCTCGGACAGGTGCTGGAACTCCGGGCGCGCGAGCGCACCGGCGGCGCGATCCGGTCCCTGCTGAACCTGGCGCCGAAGATCGCGCACCGCGTCACGGCGGAGGGGTGGGACGAGGAAATCCCGCTCGATGAAGTACAGTGGGACGATCGGCTCCCAGTGTGGCCAGGCGATGGCGTGCCGGTTGACGGCATCGTGCTCGAAGGGCGGAGCGCGATGGACGAGTCGATGATCACCGGCGAGTCGATGCCGGTGACAAAGGTGCCCGACGACAAGCTGATCGGCGGGGGTGAACGGCATCGGCAGCCTGGTCATGCGGGCCGAGAAGATCGGCTCCGAGACCGTCCTTGCGCAAATCGTCCACATGGTGGGCGAAGCGCAAAGCAGCCGTGCGCCCGTCCAGCGGCTGGCCGACGTGGTTTCGGCCTGGTTCGTGCCGGCGGTCCTGGTAGCGGCTGCCGTCGCCGTCGTCGTCTGGACGATCTGGGGCCCGGCACCGTCGGCGACCTACGCCCTGATCGCCGCCGTTTCCGTGCTCATCATCGCCTGCCCCTGCGCGCTCGGGCTCGCGACACCCATGTCTATTATGGTGGGCGTCGGGCGCGGCGTCATCATCGGCGTGCTCATCAAGAATGCCGAGGCGCGGGAGCGCTTCGAACGAGTGGACACGCTGGTGGTGGACAAGACCGGCACACTCACTGAAGGCAAGCCAAGGGTCATCGCGGTTATTCCTGCCGAGACCTTCGGCGAGGCCGCCATCCTTTCCCTGACGGCGAGTCTCGAGCGGTCAAGCGAGCATCCGCTGGCTGCCGCCATTGTCGCCGCCGCGCTGCGCCTTCGGGTCGAGAAAATTTAGAGCGCGTTCAGGCTGACTGAACGCGCTCTATGTTTGTTTTCTCGAGCAATTTCATCACCCTGACTGGCATCTGGCGATTCCAGTCAGGGTGATATTGCTCTAGTGGCGGAACAGAGCGCGAGCGGCGGCAACCATGGGACGCGTGCTCGGGAAGGTGGCGATCATTACCGACACCGATGTGTGGCTGGTACACCGGTTCCGTGAAACTGCGTATTTCCAACCCCCTGTGCCGCCTCATCGTCGACCCCCGCGGTGCCACCTTCATGACGATCGAGGACGAAACGGGCGAAGCGAACCAATTGAAGCCCGACCCCTGAGAGCGGAGGCGTGTTGTCGAAAACCGGAAGAGCAGCCACAGGGAGACCGGCTTGCACGGCCCTTATGTTCGCCGCAGGTACGTCGTGAGCTTGCTCGCCAGAGCAAGCATGTCGGATTCCGCTCCCTCCGGCTTTCCCGAAATCAGCCAGGCAGCCGCGAGGACGGCAACATAGATACCGGCTCCGAGTACGACCGCGACCAACAGGTGCCCTGCAAGAGCAAGCCCGGTACCGGAAATGGCGGTCCAGCCGAGGCCAAGCTTCACCAGAACGACCGCCATCACGACGGTGCCGAGCATACCGCGCCATACGCGGGCAAAGAGGAGAGACAGACGAAGCCCGAGCCGGCGCATGGTTGCGACCAGATAAAGCGCCTGATTGAGTGCATCGGCGACCGCAATCGCGATGGCGGCGCCCAAAACTCCAAAACGCGGCACAAGCGCCAGCAGCAGCAGCAGACAGACGACCGTCGTCGCCGTGTTCATCTTTGCCATCGGCCGTAGCCAGGCGTGCGCGGCAAACATGCTGCTGCTGATCATCCCGAACAACTGCAATGTTCTGGAAATCGCGAGCACCTCGATCAGCGGGACGGCCTGCATCCAGGCTGTACCGAAGGCAAGTTTTACAACCGGATCGGCGACCAGCGAGATGCCGGCGCACGCCGGAAAGACGATGAGCGCCGTCGCCGCAAGGATGCGGAGGAAGGTTCCGGCGGCGCTTTCCGCATTCCGCCGAGCATCGACGAACCCAGGAAACGACGCCCGGTTGAGAGGCGCAACGAATTCCGTGATCGGCAGACTGGCCACCTCATCGCCGACCGTGAGGATGCCGACCGGAGCGGCGCCGGCCAAACGCCCGACGATCAAGTTGGGTGCCTGACCGCGCACCGTGCCGATCAGCCCGAGCACCCACATCCAGAGCGAAAACCCCGCCAGTCGGCGCCAGGCCCGAAGCGTGAGCCGCGGCCGATAGGGATGCATCCGGTAGCCGAACAGCACAGTGGACGTGGCTGAAGCGACGATGCCGGCGACGAGCGCCCAATAAGATCGCCAGATGACGGCAGTGATGATGGCAACTGCGATCGAGAACACGCGGGGCACAATCTTCAGCCGAAACTCCTTGTCAAACGCGAGGTAACGCTGAAAATCGAGGACCCCGATGTTGGTGATGCCCGTGCCCGCCGTCATTGCGGCGAACACGAGCAGGATGCCGTACAGGCGACTGTCGCCAAGAAAGCTCGCAATTGGCCCCGCGCCGACCGCGAGAGCCGCACCCATGACGAGCGAGCGGAGAAGATTGACCGTAAAGCAGGTGTCGTAAAGGCCACGATCGGGATGCTCGTCCCGGATGACCGCTTGTTCGACTCCGACGGTGCATAGCACATCCAGCCCGCTCACGAATCCGTAACCGAGCGCAACCAGGCCGAAATCCGCAGGCGCAAGCAACCGAATCAGGACAAGGCTGCTGACTGTGCCAAGCAGCCGTGTCGCCATACGCCAGATGACGACCCAAACGGCGCCGTGCGCCGTCCGTTCGAGGACGGTTCCGGGCCGGGCAAGTGTTGCCAAGCCGACGTCGCCAGCCCCGGCAGAACTGGGCTCGGTTGCCTGTTCGGCGGTCACGCCGGGGTAAAAACAGGCTGGTGGCCCGAGCGCTTGCAGCGACGCGCCGAGATCCGCGCTCGGAATCCCTTGGTCAAGGCCGCTCCCTCGCCGCAACCATCAACGGCAACGTCCGGAATCCGCCTGCGCCTCGCTCGGCCGGCACCGTGGCAGCGCGGTCCCGCTTTGTGGCCGCCGTGCAAGCGCAACGCCACTAACCAGGAACATTCCCAAGACCGCGCCCACGATCATCTCCTCTTTACGCATTGCCAGTCCTGGCGAGCGTGTCCACGAACCCGCGGCACAGGGAGTGTGCAGCGATGGACGTACAACACGACCGGACGTCGCAAACCCCGGCCTACGCCCAGCCCCGCAGCGCTCACGGCCCATCCGCACCCTGCCCGTCAGGCGCCGAGGGAACCGGTTTGTTTCCTCGCCACTCATACTCAATTTAGCAGGGAGGCGAAATTCGGCTCTGTTCACGTTACTGCTATCAAGCGAACCGCCAGGTAACGGGCCGCTGCCGCTCCGAACAGCGGGTGAAGACCGGCTCGCCAGGCGCCGGCATCACGCCCTGCGGTATATGCCCAGAAGGCAAACGTCCGGGTAATGCAGGCCGATGCTTCTGAATGCCTTCTCTGCTGATAGCTCGCGTATCGTTGCAAAACGCCACCTCCACAGGGTGCGGCAATCATTCAAATAAAAGAAGCCCTCCTCGATGAGCTTCTCCGCGGCAAAGAGCTTCCCAAGTCTTCCCCTGGTATTCATACGGTACGCCGTAGGGAAGGTATCCTCTGGGGCTACGTTCCAAACCAGCCGCTTCACCGCGTGACGGACAACGATGGGCGTTATTGCGGCGAGCACCGAAGCCGGAGACCACTTGCTGACGGTATAGACAACGACGAACCCGCCACTCCGTGTCAACCGGGCAAGAGCAGCAACAACAGACTTTGGATCGGTAATGTGCTCTGCTACCATTTGTAGTGAGATAACGTCGAACTTTCCTTTCCTTTCGTATTCCTCAATGGGACACCTCACGCGCTCGTGGAGATAGGGGTTTTTTTCGATATTTTCGCTGGGATCGAGGCCAACAAGGGTGCGGGCACGAGACGAAAGGAGCTTGGCAAGCGCCTGGTTGAACGGAAACGGGCTACTCCCGCACCCGACATCCAACCACTCGGTTCCACTCTCGACCAGGAGGAACATTGCCGCTTCGTACCACTCGTCCGGAGTGAAATACCCGTAGCGCTGCCTCAGTCGAGGCGACCACCCGATGAAACCGCTTGCATCGAACTTAAGCCGGCAGATTTCACGTACGGCCACTGCCAAATCCCGCCTCGCAGGTACCGCCGTATTCCCGGAATAGTGACGGGAGTTCACTAAAAAATGATCGGATTGCATCGTGTACGGGTGCCTCTTCCTACGTGGCAAGCAACTTTGGCAATCGGACCGAGTCCCAGGCGATCAGGTTGAGCGGAAAGTCGCCGGCGAGGCAGGCAAACCGGCAATGTTTCGCCTCCCGCGGCATACCATGCTGCCTGCCCCGACCGAAGATGCAGTCCATCATGGCGCGGCTTGACTGCGACAGACGGTAGCCCGGATGCCCTGCGGCCCGCCGGCCGATGGCCGCCGTCGGCTTTTGCAGGTCTCGGTTGGGGCGTTGCTCCGGTCGACGTGCGGCGTCACCCCGCTGGCGTGCAAGATGGCGACACGCGCTGCGGCGTCGTGGGCCTCGTCCTCGCCCGCACCGATGCGATGCCCGACCCGCTGGGGCATAGCCGTCAGCATGCCCCCTGAGGCTCGGGGCTCTGCGGTGCCATTCGCCTTGCTGAGCTCATCCTGAGGATGCCCGACCAGCTTGGCCATAAATTTCTGGAACAGGTCGCCTTCCTTCCAGCGACTCGCGGTTCTTCGTGACGGTGGTGGCATCCCAAACCGGTTCAACCGGTCCGGCCCCGACGAGTGAGCGGATCAGCGGGTTGCAGTTGAGCTGTTCGGTCAACTGTCGCTCCGAGCGGATGCCGTAGAGCACCCGCGGTAGCAGCGCGCTCGGCAATCGCTCCGGTGGGATCGACGAACGCCCTTCGCTCGCGCGGCGGTGCCCGAAGCCAGGGCTCATCTCCCCCGGCGTGTCGCAAATCAATCCCCGCATCGGGCACAGCGGATATCCGGCCGGAATCCGCGTCTCCGGCGAGATATAAGAGAATAAGCCGCCCCGGTCACGAAACGACCGCGCATCACCCGTCCCTACGGCTGCCGCCGCCTTCCATCACTCCGCTCCGCGTCGCAGCAATGTTTTCAGCAGACTGTTGAATATTTTTTATGCTCAGGTTCATGACTTGCGGACGCTCGTGCCAGTGCGAGAGGAACTGATTCCGGGAATGACCGAAGGAGTTTGCCATGAGCGATCCGTCTTGACGGTCTGCAGGCCGGAAGCTCTGGGCGAGGCTGGGCTGTTGATCGGAAATGCATCGCTCACTCCGCTCCTTGCAACAAGAGAACAATTAGCATGTAATTCGTGTAAAGCCAACCAAACGGCAGGCAAATTGCCATCATTACGGCACTGTGAGATCCCACAATCTTGCGAGGTATGCAAAAAAACTGGAGCCCATCGGGACCAAGTTCTTGGTTGGGAGTGCCGCCGAAGGTTCGCGATTTCGTCATGCGGCCCGTACCGCTTGCCGTTGAAGTGGCTGTGGACGTGCAGGCAGCGCTGGCAAAGGTTCCGCTCGCGAAGCGAGTGGAATAGCAGTGGCGCCCGCTAGCGTGCTCCAACCAGAGCGTCGTGTTCACCGCCTTGCTCCCGTGCCGCTCGATTCCGCATTGCCTCACCTGAAATGCTCCCGGGTGCGGCCGGTTGGCCCGCTCGTGACCCTTTGCCCCACGCCCGGTGTGATGACCGATGTTCCGCCCAACTGATCGATCCTCAGCCCCGCCCGACGAACGGCATCTTGGTCGCCATCACGGTGAGAAAAAGCGCATTCGCATCCTTGGGCAGCCCGGCCATGAAGACGACAGACCGCGCGACGTTCTCGACATCCATCAAGGGTTCCGGCCGCACGCTGCCGTCGGCCTGTGGCACACCTTTTTCCATCCGCGCGGCAAGCGGCGACATCGCATTGCCGATATCGATCTGCCCGCAGGCGATATCGTATTTGCGCCCATCCAGGC
>JBOHMN010000233.1:0-1626 GCA_050730175.1 Acetobacteraceae bacterium
GCCCAAGGCTGCGTTGGTCGACGTAATCCTGCGAACGACGGATGGCTGCCGATCGTGAAATCTTACGCGGATTTCCGCGCACCGCCCTCGATTGGTGCCTGGAGCTGGACGATTGCGCTGCTTCACGCGCGGCCCGGCTGGCCGTCGACGCTGCGCCAGATGCCGAGGGGATTGCCGTCTTGCACCGCCGCCGGCAACAAGGCGGCCGGCAGGTCCTGGTAACAGACCGGGCGGATGAAGCGGCGGATCGCCAGCGTGCCGACCGAGGTGAAATGCGGATCGGTCGTCGCCGGGAACGGCCCGCCATGCACCATCGCGTGGGTGACTTCGACGCCCGTCGGAAAGCCGTTGACCAGGATGCGTCCGGCTTTGCGTTCCAGCGTCGGCAGCAGCCGCCGCGCGATATCCACGTCCGCATCGTCCATGTGCAGCGTCGCGGTCAACTGGCCCTCCACCTGCTCCGCGAGCCGGCGCATCGTCTCCACGTCCGGGCAAGCAGTCACCATGGACGCGGCGCCGAACACCTCCTGCTGCAATGCACGGTCGGCCTGGAAGGTTTTCGCATCGGTTGCGAACAGCATCGCCCGGCCCTCTGCGTGTGCCGAAGGCCTGGCCGGCTGCCCCTCAGCCACACGGCGTACCTGGGCGTGGCCCTTGAGGCGGCCCAAGCCAGCCTCATAGGCGGCGTGGATAGCCGGAGTGAGCATCGTGGCGGCTGGCACGGCCGCGAGCGCGGCGGCGGCGGCGGCGAGGAAACTGTCGAGCGCCGGGCCGGCCAACGCGAATACCAGGCCGGGATTGGTGCAGAACTGCCCCGCCCCGAGGATGACCGAGGCGACATAGCCTTTGGCGATGGCCGGGCCGCGCGCCGCCAGCGCCGCGGGCAGCAGGAAGACCGGATTCACGCTGCTCATTTCGGCATAGACCGGAATAGGCTCCGGCCGGTTGTTGGCGATGTGCAGCAAGGCTAGCCCGCCGGCGCGCGAGCCGGTGAACCCCACCGCCTTGATTCGCGGGTCGCCAACCAGCAGCGCGCCGATCTCATTGCCCGCACCAATCAGGAGGGAAAATACGCCTTCCGGCAGGCCCGAGGCAGCAACGGCCGCCTGAATGGCCCGACCGATCAGCTCAGAAGTGCCCGGATGCGCCGGATGGGCCTTGACGATCACCGGGCAGCCGGCCGCCAGCGCCGAAGCCGTATCGCCTCCCGCCACCGAAAAGGCCAACGGGAAATTGCTGGAACCAAAGACAGCGATCGGGCCGAGCGCGATATGCCGTTCCCGCAAATCGGCGCGGGGCAGGGGCTTGCGGTCGGGCAGCGCCGGGTCGATCCGCGCCTCCAGGAACTGACCGTCACGCACGACCGAGGCGAACAGGCACAACTGACCCACGGTGCGCGCACGCTCGCCCGCGATGCGAGCGGCGGGCAGGCCGGTTTCCGCCGTCGCGCGTTCCACGAGAGCATCGCCCAGATCGAGGATGTTCTGCGCGATCGTTTCCAGAAACCGCGCCCGGAGCGGTAGCTCCGTCTCACGATACGTGTCGAACGCTTCCTCGGCCAGTCGGCATGCCTTGTCGACGGTGTCTCTGTCGCCGCTGCCGAACGCCGGTTCCAGCTCTCGCCCG
>JBOHMN010000234.1:0-2453 GCA_050730175.1 Acetobacteraceae bacterium
GACTACCTCAGGCGCGTGGATGCGAGCGCGGTGCGCTACCTAGAGGTTGCGCGGCCGTCGGTAATTGAAGCCTGTCGAAGGATCGTCGATCTCTATGGCTAACCTGACCGCTGGAGCGGCCCGTTTCGACGACTCCGACTGGCTGGGTACAGCCCTGCCCCCCTCAAACCGCGCAGGGGCGGCAGCAATGAGCGACACAGCCCCCGCAAAGCGCAACAGCGAGCAGGAGGCCAAAGCCGTTCTGCACGTGACGGCGCCAGACCCCGACGTGGTCACGCGCGCGCTCGCCATGGTCCCCGACAACTCGTGGCCAGCCGGCCATACACGGCCCGGCTACACGATCCCCGCGAGGTGCGGCTCCTGGCGCCTCGAGGAAGCCGAGATTGGAATCCCCGAAGACGCATATTACGGTGCCGCCGTCGAGCGGTGCTTGCGGCGCCTCCTCGCCCGTATCGATCCTGTCCGAGTCCGCCGGGGCCTCGCCGGGCTTGTCCCGCCAGCGAGGGCCATCGTGGTTCTCACTGGCTACGCCTACTACTTCCCCAACCCACTGATTCCGGCGGACCTGGTCGCGAAGATCGCTGAGCTCGGCGCGGATATCGAAGAAGACTTCTACTTGCTGCCGGCCGAAACCGGTGACGATCGAGAGGCCGGATGAGCCCCGGCAGCCGCCACGGTGCCGGGCCGAAACAGACGGCCGCGCACGACGCAACGCACCCCATTCCCCGGGCTGGCTCGGAACCGAGCGCATGCGAGCGACGATTTCAGGCTACGCGCAGGATGCCTGCACCTCGCTGCCCTTCGGCGGGGACCTGAACTGTGCTGGCAGCACCGATTATTCCCCGATGCACTTCACCGGCCAGGTGCGTGAGCGCCCGTCTGAGCCGGCAGGCCGTACGACAGCCTCGCCAGGAAGGGAGGGCGAAGGCCGTGGTGGTGAGCGGCGATTCAATTAAACAGCGCCGGGTCCGGGCGAGGGAGCTTCTCCTGCGTGGGGACAGGCAGCAGCAGAAGGGCAACCTAAGATCTGGGTTCCGGCTGTTGATCATGGCGGCGAAGCTCGGTAATCCCTCGGCGCAGCTCAACCTCGGGTACACCTACGACGTTGGCATCGGCGTCCGTCGCAATCGAGCAGCGGCCATATATTGGTATCGTAGGGCCTATCGCCAGGGGGTGGGAATCGCGGCGAGCAACATCGGCACGATTTTTCGGGGCCGAGGGCAGCTACCAAGAGGCGGCTCGCTGGTTCCGGCGTGCGCTCCACGGCGGGGACGTAGACGCAAACCTTGAGCTTGCGAAAATCTACCTTCGGAATGCCCGGGGACGGGGCAAGGCCGTTGCCTGCCTGCGGGCCATCCTGAAAGCCACGCCTCCCATAGGCGTCGGTAAAGACACTCAGCGCGAGGCTCGGCGCCTGCTGCGCGAGATGGAAGCGACCGCGCGGGGAGGCTAACGCATTCCTCGGGTGCGGCCCTCATTACGGAAACACGATTCCGAAACCACAGGGTGGTCCCCCGAGACCGCAAAAAAGGTAGTGGCGGGCGCCGATGCTGCAGCCGGAGCAGGTATCCTGATCGAGATACTCTAGGACGCAGGGATCGGCGAGGCGGTCGGGGCGATGTAGGCTGAACCGGCCCCGGGGGGATCGGGCTCCCGAGGCGGCGCCAGCGGAATGTCGTCAGCGAGGCAGCCGGAGCAATTCCATTTCCGGAGGCTTGGGGTGCGGACGGGCGGGTTCAAGAACCTGGCGGAGGCGAACAGGGCGAACCTTCTTTACGTGCAGGCCGAGGAGGCGTGGCGCGGGAATGACGTGCGTTCGGCCTTCCGACTCTTTCTGGCCTCCGCGAAGGCCGGCATGGTGCCCGCCTTCGGGATTGTCGGCCAGTTCTACGCCCGTGGCGAGGGCGTTGCAAAGAACGACAGGGCTGCCCTCAATTGGTATCAACGGGCCGCCGATAACGGCGACGACTCGGCCGCAAATAACGCCGGGTGCATCTGGCGGGATCGCGGCAACCTGGCGCGTGCGCTCCAGTGGTTCGAGCGGGCCGCGAAACTGGGCGACCCGGACGCTAATTTAGAGATCGCCAAGGTCTATCTCCGCAAAAAGGATCCGGCGCGGGCGCGACCGTATCTGGTCCGAGTACGCAAGTCAGCTTGGGCCACCGAGCAATCGAAGGAAGAGGCGCAGGCCCTGGTAAATGCCATGGCCCAGCCGCAGTCCAGACGCCGTTCGGTGCCGGTGGAACCCTAGCCCAGGAGGCGCAATGCTCGGACTGACCCACGAGGAGGCGATTGGCTACTGCAAATCCACCGGAAGGCTGCGCGTCTCGCGCGACGGCATCCACGTCAGGTTCGTGACGGGACCGCGGAAGGCGCTCGTCGTCCAGACCCCGCCGCGCCTGCGCACGGCGAGCGCGCTCTGCCTCGAGATGGTGAACTACCAGCAGGCGGAA
>JBOHMN010000235.1:0-2579 GCA_050730175.1 Acetobacteraceae bacterium
CGCTATGCCGAGGCACCGAGCCGGCAGGGCTTCGTTTTCATGGATACGCCGGGCTTCGATCCGGTGGCGGCGACCGGGCAAGTCGCGGGAGGTGCCAACCTCGTCTGTTTCACGACCGGGCGCGGCAGCGTGTTCGGGTGCAAGCCTGCGCCTTCGATCAAGCTTGCCACCAACACGCCGATGTATCAGCGCATGGCAGAGGACATGGACCTGAACTGCGGCCCGATCCTCGATGGCGATGAGACGGTCGAGCAGTGCGGAGAGCGCATCTTCGATCTCATCCTGCGTGTGGCCTCCGGCCAAAAAACCAAGAGCGAGACCTACGACTTCGGCAGCTCGGAATTTGCACCCTGGGTTATCGGCGCCACGATGTGAGGCGGAGGAGCGCGTCTATCCGGCCCAGCGGAGCACCATCGCATCAAGACGGCGGGCGATCGCGATCAGGGCGGCACGAGTTGCCGGGTGCAACGGGAGAAGGGGCGCACGCGGTGCCTCGCAGGCGATGATGCCGCCTGCCTTCATCAGCGCCTTGCAGGCGAGCAGCCCGCATTGGCGGTTCTCGTAGTTGATCAACGGCAGCCAGCGATCGTAGAGGGCGGCGGCTTCGGCGCGATTGCCGGCGCGCCAGGCATCGAAGATCCGGCGGAACGCATCCGGATAAGCGCCACTGGTCACGCTGCCGGTGGCGCCGGCCTCGAGGTCGGCGATGAGCGTGATGCCTTCTTCGCCGTCCCAGGGGCCGTCAATGGCATCGCCGGCGAGGCGGATCAGTTCCTCGAGCTTCCCGGCGGCGCCCGCCGTTTCGATCTTGAAGTATGCGACCGAGGCGATCTCGCGCGCCATGCGGGAGAGCACTGGCGCGGGAAGTGGTGTGCCGGCGACCGGTGCGTCCTGGATCATGATCGGGATCCCGGCGGCCTCGGCGACCGCGCGGAAGAAGTCGAAGACCTGCTGTTCGGTTACGCGGATGGTGGCGCCGTGATAGGGTGGCATCAGCATCACCATCGCTGCCCCGGCCACTTTTGCCGCCCGGCTGCGCTCCGCCGCCACGCGAGTACTGAAGTGAGTGGTGGTGACGATCACCGACACCCGGCCGGCCACATGATCGAGGATGGCCCCGCTGAGATGCTCGCGCTCGGCATCGGTCAGCACGAACTGCTCGGAGTAGTTGGCGAGGATGGTGAGGCCATCGGAGCCGGCATCGATCATGAAATCGATGGCACGGCGCTGACTTTCCAGGTCGAGCGCGCCCGCCTCGTCGAAGGTGGTCGGCACGACCGGAAAGACGCCGGCGTAACGCGGCCGGGCTGATGCGCTCATTTTTGCTTCTCCGTCGTCGCCGGAGCGCCGCGCGCTCTCTCCGGAGAGAGAGTTGCCGATGGCGGGCGGCCTGGCAAGCGCGCCGCAGGGGGCTTCGTCGGCTGGGGTTCAGACTCAATCAGTTTCCAACGGACGGTCCGGTCAGGCTCCCTTCTCAGAAATGAGCGTGCCGGGCGACGCTTCGACGCTCGCGACCCGATCGAGGCTTGCGATCAGGCGCGTTAGCAGGGCAACGAGCAGCCTGGCCTCCTCGTCCGTGAAGTCGCGCAATACCTCATCATTACCTCGGAGTAAGACAGCAACCGCGTCCGGCAGGCGCGCTTTTGCGACCTCCGTCAGCGTGATGCGGCTGCTGCGCCCATCCGCCGGGTCAGGCGCGCGCCGAATCAGCCCGTCCCGCTCCATGCGGGCGAGCATCTGTGCCATCGGCGGCTGTTCGATCCTGGCGAAGCGGGCGAGATCACGTTGCGTGCTTGCCCGGCCATCCTGCAGCGCGACCAACACTGGCAAATGTCCAACGCCGAAGCCGAGCGGCTTGAGCCGCGCTTCGCTGAGGCGGGTGAATCCGCGCGCCGCGAGGCTGATCAGGTGTCCAGGCGTCGAGAGCACATCCAGGTTCACCGCGTCTCACCCCTTGCACCTACCGTCGCGCTGATACATATGTGCATATACAACTGGCTTGGCCTCTCCCGCAAGACCCGCAGTGTGCACGGAGAAACCGATGGACGATGACGTCAAAGTCCTTGAACACATCTACGATCTTTTCAACGCGCGGGACATAGACGGCGTGCTGGCCGCGCTCACCGATGATGTCACCTGGGCCAACGCCATGGATGGTGGCCACGTCCATGGCCGCGAGGCCGTACGCGAGTACTGGACGCGCCAGTGGACCATGGTCAGTCCGCAGGTCGAGCCTGCCGGCTTTCATCGAACTGCGGATGGCGCGATCATCGCGGAAGTCCGGCAGACGGTTTGCGATCTCGAAGGCAAACCGCTCCAGGGGCAGACGCACGGGCTTAAAGACAAGACCGTCGGACACGTTTTCCGTTTTCGAGACGGCAAGGTGGCTCGCTTCGACATCCAGGATCCGCTCTAAAGCTTCTGCTCGGTCCGGCTGACCCAGGACGGCATCTGATAGCGGCGAAAGACGGTGCGCGCGGCGAGGAAGCTGCGGCGCGCGGCGGTTGCCTTGCCGAATTGGGCTTCCAGAGTGCCGAGGTCGAAATGGCATTTCGCGAGCGTCGGGCCGAGCGCGAGTT
>JBOHMN010000236.1:0-1627 GCA_050730175.1 Acetobacteraceae bacterium
GTCCTGCTCGAGGGGGGGCGCCTCACGCTCGGGAGGGGCGCGGAGCGTCTCGCTGCCTGGGACATCGCCGTTGTCGCCCCGAGTGCACCCGTCGTGCGCTTCGGCGCGCGGCCGGGGGTCGATCCCGGAAGCACCGCGACCCGCATCCCCTGGCAGGCGCGGGACATGTATGGCGTGACCGCGCTTGGTGCATCGCTGCATCTGGCGGCTCGCGCCGGGGCACCTCCGATCCAGATCCCGATTCCGCTCGGTGACGTGGACGCGCGGAACGCTGCGGGGGTTGCCCTCGCCGATCTCAGTGCGAACCCTTGGGCGGGGCTCGAAGTCGATGCCGAGCTTGTGGGGCACAATGGCGCGGGCCTCAGCGGGACGAGCGAGACCGTCCGCTTCCGTCTGCCCGAGATCGCCTTTCGCAACCCGCTGGCACGGGCGCTGATCGCGGTCCGGAAGGCGCTTGCGCTCGATCCGGACAAGCGTGGGCCTGCGATCGCGGCGCTGGTGGGCCTGGGCGCGACGCCTGCGGCGCGGAATGGCGATTTCGGCGGGTTCGTCAACATGGGTGCGATCGCCGCGCTGCTTGCGTACGATCGCGCTTCCGCCGCGGTCGGGGAGGCGGAGAGCCGGCTCTGGGAGCTTGCCTGGCACTACGAGGCCGGCCCCACGGCACGCACCAGTGAGGCGCTTGCCGCTGCGACCCGGGCGCTCGAGCAAGCGCTCGCCCAAGCCGGACAGAAGAACGGGCCGAGCAAGGCTGAGCTCGATCGGCGCATTCGTGCGCTCGAGGAGGCGATCCGCAACCAGATCGCCGCCCTGGCGAAGACGCTCGCGGCGAAGGGCATGAAGCTTCCGGACGAGAGCGCCGCCCAGCGCTACGATCAGCAGGCGTTCGAACGCATGGCCGAGGCCATGCGTCAGGCGATCGCCCAGGGCGATCTCGAGACCGCGCGTGCCCAGATGGCTGAGCTCCAGCGGCTGCTCCAGGCGCTCGAGAATGCGCGACCGTTGAATGCTGGGGACGTGGCTCGTGCCAAGCAGTGGCAGCAGGGCGAGCAGGCGATGGCGGCGCTCGGCGATGTGGTGCGGCGGGAAGCGGGCCTTCTCGATCGCGCCGAGCGCCGCCTTGCGGAACGGCAGAGCGGGCATCCGGGGACGTCGAGCGGCCAGGAGGATGCGGCCGTCCAGCAAGCGCTTCGCCGCGTGCTCGGCGTGCTCATGGGCAATCTCGCCGACGCCACCGGGAAAATCCCGCCCGCGCTCGGCGATGCGGATATCGCGATGCGGAACGCCGTGGCGGCGCTTCGCGCAGGCAAGGACGACGCGGCGGCCGGAGCCGAGCGCCAGGCGATCGCCGATCTCCAGCGTGGCGGCCGCCAGACGATGGCGGCGATGGCGGCTGCCGCCGGGCAGGGCCGTTCGGGACGTGGCCCCGGCGCTGCGGGATTCCTCCTCGGGCCCGGGCAGTTTTCCGGGAATCCGCTGTCCGGCCGGCTCGGACAGGGGAACGGAGCGGGTCTCGACCCATTGGGCCGGCCGATCGGCGATCAGAGCGACGGCGGCCGCGCGAACGGCTATGTCGCCATTCCCGACCACGATGTCACCGCCGCCGCGCGCGCAATCGAGCAAGAGC
>JBOHMN010000237.1:0-10818 GCA_050730175.1 Acetobacteraceae bacterium
CTGGTGCTTCATCTGCACATGGAATGGTATTTCGCGGTCCTGATCAGTGGCCTGGTGGGGGCGGGCGCGGCGCTGGTGCTGGGACGGATCATGCTGCGGCTGCGTGGCATCCTGTTCGCGCTCGGCATGCTGGGGCTCGCGCGGATTCTCGAAGTGGTCTTCAACAACTGGCATTACGCTGGAGCGTCGGTCGGACTCTCGCTGCCGGCGGTGCTGACGCCGGTTGCGGTTTATGTCGGCATGGGATTGCTGGCGCTGGTGTCGTTCGGGATCACCGCATACTTCGTGCATTCCGGGTTCGGGCTCGACGTGATGAGCCTGAACGAAGATGAGGACGCAGCGCTGGCGGTGGGCGTGCCGACGACGCGGGTGAAGGTGATCGCGTTCGTGCTGAGCGGGCTTTTGCCGGCGATCGCCGGCGGCCTCACCGCCTGGAATCACAGCTACATCGATCCGACCAGCGCATTCGATCCCGGGGTTGATCTGTTGACGGTGGTCTATGTGATGTTCGGCGGGATCGGCACGCTGTTCGGGCCGCTGATCGGCGCCGTGGTGCTGATGATCATCGGCGAGGAATTCCTGGTCTATTTCCCTAACCTCGAACTTGCCCTGTACGGGATTGTGATCATTGCAACCGTGCTCGCCTTTCCGGGCGGGCTGGTTGGATTGGCCAACCGTTTCGGCTGGCTGATGCGGCCGATCATCCTGGCGCCGCGGCGATTGCCGGCGGGTCAGGCGCCGGAGCAGCCAGCGCGCGGTGGAACGACGCCAGTTCTGGAAACGCGCGATCTCAGCGTGCGGTTCGGCGGCCTGGCCGCCGTCGACCGGGTCTCGCTCTCTGTGGCACGTGGGGAGATCCTGTGCATCATCGGCGCGAACGGTGCCGGCAAGACGACGCTCTTCAATGCGATCACCGGGGTGATCACCCCAACAAGCGGAGAGATCCTTTATTTCGGGGAACCCGTCGGCCGTCTGCCGACGTTCCGCCGCGCGCAGCGCGGCATGGCGAGGAGCTTTCAAATCCCGCGTCTGATGCCGTCCTTCACGGTCTGGGAGAACGTGGTGCTGGCAAGCCGGCACGGAAGGCAAGCGCATCGGATCGTCGAGCATACGGCCTGGGTGCTGCATACGATGGGACTGGCGGAGATGTGGCGTGATCCGGTGAGCAGGCTGACGCCTGGATTCCAACGTCAGCTCGAGTTCGCCCGCGTGCTCGCGCTTTCTCCGGAGTTGGTGCTGCTCGACGAAGTGATGGCCGGGATGACGCGCGAGGAACAAGAGCAGGTGCGCCGGGTGATCCGGCGCCTCTCCGAGTTCGGGATCGCCGGAGTGGCCCTGGTCGAGCACGTGATCGCTGCGGTTGCCGATCTCTGCGACCGTATGGTGGTGCTCGATTTCGGCCGCAAAATCGCCGAAGGCAAGCCGGAGGACGTACTCAAGGATCCCGTGGTGGTGCGTGCCTACCTGGGCGAGCCGGTATGAACGATTCCCAAAAAGCCGTGCCCGCCCTCAGCGTCGAGGATGTCACGACCCGGATCGGCCCGCTGACCATTCTGGATGGACTTTCACTCGAGCTTGGCGCGGGCGAGGTGGTGACGGTGCTGGGGGCGAACGGCGCAGGCAAGACGACACTGCTCCGCACCATTACCGGACTGTTGCCACCGGAGAGCGGCAGCATCCGTCTGTTCGGACACGCGATCGAAGGCCGGCCGGCGTACGAGATCACGCGCGCCGGGATCGGGCACGTGCCGAGCGGGCGTGAGCTTTTCCCCCGTCTCTCGGTTGCCGACCATCTGGAACTCGGCGGACGGCTCTCGCCACCGGCACGGCGTCTCGAGTTGCGCACGCGAATGCTGGCGATGTTTCCCGTGCTTGGCCAGCGTCTTAGCCAGCGCGCGGGTACGCTTTCGGGGGGTGAGCAGCAGATGCTGGCGATCGCACGGGCGCTGATGACGGACCCGCGCGTGCTGCTGCTCGACGAGCCTTCGACCGGGCTCGCGCCAAAGATTGTGCTCTCGGTCTTTCAGACGTTCCCGATGTTGCGAGAGCAGGGGGTGAGCATCCTGCTGGCCGAGCAGAGTCTGACACTCGGGCTAGCCGCTGCGGACCGGGCCTATGTCGTTGATCAGGGCCGCATAGTGCTCGCAGGTGGGGCGGCCGAACTGGCCAAGGATCATCGGGTGGCGGATACCTATCTCGGGCGGTGAGGGCAGCTGGTATTGCGGCCAACAGGGTGAGCGCAGCGATTCCTTAATGCGCGGCCTCGAAAATCGGACCGAATCTGGCCCAAGGACGGCGGATGACGTCGCTTTGAAAATACCGGCGCGGGAATCCATGTACATTCTGTAGATTCGCCGGTGCGGCGACTCGGCGGCGTCGCAATCGCCGCGCCTCAGGGCCTTGAGGAGGAGCCATGCCGCCAGGCGTGAAATGGCGAAGGCGTACACTTACCCAGAAATCGGCGGCGCTTTCCGCCGTGGTGGTGCTCGGCTATGGCGGCAACGCCCTGGCCCAGTCGACGCCTGCCCAGACAACGAAGCCCGTACCGACAGAGGAGAAGAAGCCGGCGCCACCGAAACTCGAGAAGGTGGAGAAGACACGTGCCGAGAGCCTCCTCGGCCAACCGGTCCTGGATCTGAAACGACAGACGATCGGCCACATCGTCGATGTGCTGATCGATACCGACGGCCATCCTCAGGCAGCAGTGATCGAGTTCACGGGGTTCCTCGGGGTCGGGGACCGGAAGGTGGCGGTCGCATGGAAGGCCCTGCACTTCGCGCTCGAGGGCGACCGGATCGTCATCAGTGTCGGACTGGACGTGGCGGCGCTCAGAGTGATGCCGGAATACGACGCCAGTGCCAAGTCCGTGCCGGTCGCGGCTCCTGCCCATTCGGCGTCGGGCTCCGCTCAGGGTCGGTAGCCCGGGATGGTCTCGAAACAGAGCCTCCGGGGCCTCGATTGGCTCAATTTCTTCGTCGCCAACGTGCAGACGGGTTTTGGCCCGTTCGTCGCTGTCTATCTCACCCTGCACTCATGGACAGGGCTCGCCATCGGGGGAATGCTCTCGCTTGGCACGATCGTTGCCATGGCGAGCCAACTGCCCGCGGGCGCGCTGGTCGATTGGATGCCGAACAAACGGCTGGCCGCGGGGCTCGGCATCGGCGCGATTGCAGCCGCCGCGTTGCTGTTCGTGTTCCTGCCTTCGGAGTTCGGCATCGGGCTCGCGGAAATTCTGCACGGTTTTGCGAGCTGCATGCTGAACCAGGCGATCGCGGCGATCACCCTGGTACTGGTTGCCCGGCGTGTGCTGGGCCAGCGGCTCGGGCGCAATGCGCGCTTCGCCTCGCTCGGCAACGGGCTGTCGGCGGCAGTGATGGGAATTGCCGGCTTCTACTTCTTCAGCGGCTCGGTTTTCGTGCTGACGGCGTTGCTGGCGATTCCGGCGCTGGTGGCGCTCACTCGGATCCAGCCGCCGGCTTCACCGCTGCTTCCAAAGATGGTTCGGCATCAGCGACCGCGGCATCTCGGGGACCTTGGCGGGTTATTCCTCGACCGGCGGCTGGTCGCCTTCATGGTCTGCATCGCTTTCTTCCAGCTTGCGGATGCGGCGATGCTGCCGTTCATCGGCAACCGGATTGCCGCCGGCGGCGGGCACCTCGCCAATCTGGTGATCGGCGGAGCGATCGTGTGGCCGCAACTCGTGGTCGCGGCGGTTGCGCCGGCAGTCGGATGGGCGGCCGAGCGATATGGCCGGCGCGCGGTGCTTTTGGTCGGATTTGCCGCCTTGCCGGTAAGGGGGCTGCTGTTCGCGCTGGTGAACGGCCCGGTGGCGCTGATGGGGATCCAGGGCCTGGATGGGATCGGCGCCGCGGTGATCGGAGTGCTGTTGCCGCTGATCGCGGCGGACATCGCGGCCGAACGCGGCCATTTCAACCTGACGATGGGTGCGATCGGCCTCGCCGCCGGAGGCGGGGCGGCGGTCAGCACGACGCTGGCGGGGGGTGTGGAGCAACTGCTTGGCAATCACGCGGCGTTCGTGGCACTGGCGGCCGCCGGCCTGATTGCGACGGTGCTGGTCTGGCTGATCATGCCGGAGAGCGGGCCGGGCGCGACCGGGGCCGGCGCGACCACACCGGCCGGAGCTGAGCCGATCAGCCCGTCATCGTAGCGCGGATATCACCGCGGCGTGCGGTGACGCCCATCGCGACCGTGGTGCGCCCGACCCGATGCAGCACGATGTCGATCGCACCGCTGCCGAGCGTGAGGTTCTTGAGGTGCAGCCAGGTGATGAAGTCGGGCAACACCGGATGATTGAAGATCACGGAACGCTCGCCGGGATGGAAACCGAGGCCAAGGCAGGCGCCGAGCGCACCGGGCAGCGCGGCGGCCGCCCAGGCCTGGGGCGAGCACGCCAGAGGATAGCCGGTCGGGCCCTGGTTGCGCATGCGGGGGAAGCCGCAAAAGAGCTCCGGCAAGCGGTGGAGATCGGCATGCCGGCCGACGGCGAAGAGGCCGGATAGAACGCGGGCCGCGGCCTCGCGGAAGCCATAGCGGGCCAACCCCAGGACGATCAGGGCGTTGTCGTGTGGCCAGACCGAGCCGTTGTGATAGGACATCGGGTTGTAGCGCGGTTCGCCGGCGGCCAGCGTGCGAATACCCCACTTCGAGAAGAATGAACGGTCGAGCAGCTTGCCGGCGATCGCCGCGGCGCGCTCGGCACTGGGGAGCCCGGCCATCAGGGTGTGACCGGCATTGGAGGCCCGCACGCGGCAGGGCGCTTTGCGCCCATCCAATGCGAGCACGTAAAGACCGAGCGCCTGGTCCCAGAACCTGCTCTCGAACGACTCCCTCAGGCGTTCCGCCGCGGCGGCGAGATCACGCGCGCGCTCGGGCTTGCCAAGGGCTTCGGCGATGCGACCGGCGGCAATGCGGGCGGCAAATGCGTAGGCCTGCACCTCGCAGAGCGCGATCGGGCCCCGGGCAAGACTGCCGTCGTCGTGGAAGATCGCATCGAAGCTATCCTTCCAGCCCTGGTTCACGAGCCCCCGGTGGCTGCGACGGCCATATTCGACGAAGCCATCACCGTCCTCGTCGCCATAGCGGTCGAGCCAGGTGAGCGCCGCTTCGATGTTGGGCCAGAGAGCGGCGAGAGTCGCCAGATCCCCGGTGCGGTCAAGATAGGCGCCTGCCAACATGACGAAGAGGGGCGTCGAATCGACGGCGCCGTAGTAGCGGCGGAACGGCACCTCGCCGAGCCGCGCCATCTCTCCGTGGCGCACTTCGTGCAGGATCTTGCCGGGATCGGCGTCTGCCTCCGGGTCCACGACCGTCGCCTGATTGGCCGCGAGATAGCCAAGCACACCGCGCGCCAATGCGGGTTGCAGCCAAAGCGTCTCCAGCCCGGTGATGATGGCATCGCGGCCAAAGGCGGTACTGAACCAGGGGATGCCTGCATAGGGAAAAGGACCGTGGTCGGTGTCGGTCACCAGCATGATAAGATCGGCGGTTGCGCGGCGCATCACCTCGTTGAAGACGGCGTTATCGCTGTCGATCGCAGCGTATTCCTGGTGCGCCGTGCGGCGGTCGCGGCGGGCGGCCCGCATGGCACGAAAAAAACCTGACGAGGGTGCAGGATCCGGCTCGCCCTCGAGGCAGACGATTTCCAGCGTGACGGCGGCGCCGGCACCGGGGGCGAGAGTGAGCTCATAGCGAGCCTCATCCGCCTCGAGGGCATCGGGCACCGGATCGAAGCTGAGACGGGTCGATCGGGCGAGCTGGTCGAGCCCCTCATATCGGAGCACCGCGAGACCGGGCTCGAGACGCGGCGGATGGACAGTCCCGCGACGGCTGCGATGGGTGCCACGAACCTCGAACAGATCGACGAAATCGGCGGCGAAGCCGATTGCCAGCACGATCTCGAGTCGTGAGCGGGAGAAATTGTGGATAGTGAAGCGTTCATGGCAGGTACCGCGCCACAGAAACTTCGCCCGGCGGACATGGACCTGACCGCGATCGAGTTGCTTGGACGAGACGGTGTGAAGATCGGGATTGGCGAGATCGCAGGTCAGCATCGCGTTGTCGTCGGAGACTGCGGAACTGAGCAGCAACGGCCGCGCGCCATTGATGGTGAGAGCGACGCGCGAGAGATAGCGCGTGTCGCGATGATAGATGCCTTCGGCGCTGCCGGGGCCGGGCGTGGCGTCGCCCGAATGGCCGAAGACCGCGAAGGTATCACCGGCCTTGAGCGTGCGCGGCCGCTGCTCGGCGAGCGAGGCGGTGGCAGATATGTAGAATGGTCCCGACCTGCCAGCGGGCTGGGGTTCTGCCGGTTCGTCCACACCCATTCTCCCGTCGATGATCGCCGCACCCTATGACACACCGGAGCGGCGCCGGCGGCAACTCATGCGGGGTGGATCGGGGGTCGTCCAGGAACAGGGGGATGCTCTTATTATGAAGATTCTTTATATCGATGTCGACAGCCTGCGGCCTGATCATCTCGGCTGCTACGGTTATGCGCGAGCGACCTCGCCGGTGATCGACGGGTTGGCAAGGGAAGGAATACGGTTCGAAAACGTGATGGCGTCGGACAGCCCATGCCTGCCTTCACGGACGGCGCTTTGGTCCGGGCAATTCGGATTTCTGACCGGCGTGGTGGGACACGGCGGCACGGCCGCGGAGCCCTTTCGTGAAGGCACACGGCGCGGTTTCCGGGATTCGTTTTACAAACAAGGCTGGATGTCGACGCTTCGCAATGCCGGCCATCGGACTGCAACGATTTCCTCGTTCGGGGAACGGCACAGCGCCTGGCACTGGTACGCGGGATTCAACGACATCATCAATCCGGGCGGCCTCGGCCTCGAGCGGGCGGATGAGGTGGTGCCGCTGGCGATTGAATGGCTTGCGCGGCACGCGTGGCGCACGCCGGGCTGGTTTCTGCACGTCAATCTGTGGGACGCGCACACTCCGTACCGGACGCCCGGGGATTTTCAGCCATCTTTCCTCTCGGATGCACCGCCCGGCTGGATCGATGCAGCCATGCTGGAACGTTTCAGGAGAGGATTCGGCCCGCATTCGGCCCGGGAAGCGTGCGGCTACGACGGCGGCACCGATCCCCGTTCTCCAGGTGCACCGGGGCCGGTTGCGGATCTCGACGACGTTCGCCACTGGATCGACGGCTATGACCGGAGCGTGCGGTTTGCCGACCAATGGATCGGCCGGCTGATCGAGGCGCTGGCGCGCGAAGGCGTGCTCGAAGAGACCATGATCGTCGTTTCCGCCGACCACGGTGAAAATCTCGGCGAACTGAATATCTGGGGCGATCATCAGACTGCGGACCGGATCACCTGCCGTGTGCCGCTGATCGTGCGGCCTCCGGGAGGGGCTGGTGGGCGGGTGGATCGGGCGTGGCATTACCAGTTCGACTGGGCCGCCACGCTGATCGAAATGGCAGGGGGAAGAGTGCCGGAGACATGGGACGGGATCTCGTTTGCGACGGCGTTGGCTGCCGGAGGCGAGGCAGGGCGGGAATATCTGGTGACGGCGCATGGAGCATGGTCGTGCCAGCGTGGCGTGCACTTTGCTGCTGCGGGGCGGCGCTGGCAGGCGCTTGTCACTTATCATGACGGCTACAAGGATTTGCCGTCACTGATGCTGTTCGATGCAGACGCCGACCCGCACGAGACGCGGAATATGGCTGCGACCGAGCCCGATCTGGTCGCGCGGAGCATGGCCCTTCTGGTGGAGTGGCAGCGGCAGATGATGGAGCGAAGTCCTACCAACGTCGATCCGTTGATGACGGTGATGCGCGAAGGCGGGCCGTTTCATTGCCGCGGCATGCTGCCGGCGTACCTCGAACGCCTCCGGCGGACGGGGAGAGAGGAGCAGGCCCGGATGCTTGAGAGAAGGCACCCGGAAGAGGCGGGTCGGCTTACGGAGCGACGCGACGGTGGATCGCCTCGAGTGACACGATCGGCACTGGGGGAAGGTCGCTGAGAGCCCGAAGCTCGCTATCACCGGAGACCAGACAATCAACCTTGGCCGCGCGCGGTAAGTGAATGAATGCGGTGTCGTCGCAATCCCGGCACGCGAGAGGAATCGCCGGGAGCAGCCGCGACAGCCGTGCGACCTCTGCAAAAGGGAGGGACTCGGGAAACAGAAGATCTCGTTCGACCGGGGTCACTCGAAATTTCGGATAGGCGAGCACACGCGATAGTTCGGCCGCGGTTTCCCGGCAGACAAGCGGAGTGAGCGTACTCCGAGACCAACCTTGGTGCAGCCACGCCAGCCGGCCGCCGAAGACCAGCGCAGAGAGCCCGATGTTGGTGTCGAAGAGCGCGCGCACCGGCGTTGGCCGGGGCTGGTTCAGCGCCGTTTTCGGGCTCAGGCGACTGCAGCGACGATGTCTTTGTCGGTGATGCCAAGTTCCGCCAGCTTTTCTCGGACCTCGGGTCCGCCGCCGATGCGCGCCGGCCGCAGCACGAGGTGATCCTCCTGTACCGTGACCTTGAAGTACGTCACTGCGCCGAACGCCTCGACGGCTTTCTTCGGCAGTGTCAACGGGTTTTGGATGCGAGTTTGGCAAGCGTGAAGGGAATGTCGGCCGGTCGTCGTGAGATTTTGAGGATTCCTTACCAAGGAAGGCGGTCAGGGCCGCGCGTGTTCCACGGTGCCCGCTGGTTCCGGCGTTTGCGTGCTGCTGTGGTGGCGGCGTGCGCAGGGCTCGGCCTGGATCGCCGCGTGGTGCCGCTCACGACGAGCGCGTGCGGCCCTCCTGGCGATGACACTGAAATGATTCAGGTCAGGCTGCGGATCGCGCGGCGTTCGGCCTCGAACATGTAATCGCGGGTCAGCGGCACGGTATCGACGGAACGCGCAAGCTGGATCTGCGAGACCATGTGGCCCTCGCGGCGGAAGGCAAGCTCCGCGCCGACGAGATAGAATTCCCACATCCGGCAAAACCGCTCATCCGTGAGCGCGGCGATGGCATCGCGATTGGCGAGGAACCGGCGCCGCCAACGTGCGAGCGTCTCGGCGTAATGCAGGCGGAGGATCTCGATATCCGTGGCCCAAAGGCCGGCACGCTCGATCACCGGCAGCACTTCGGAGAGCGCCGGGCAATAGCCGCCTGGGAAAATGTACTTGTCGATCCAGCGGTTGGTGACGCCGGGACCGTCGCTGCGGCCGATGGCGTGCAATAGCGCCACCCCGTCCGGGGCCAGGCAGCGGCGGATGGTGGCGAAGAAGGCGGCATAGTGATTGATGCCGACATGCTCGAACATGCCGACCGAGACGATGCGATCGAATGTCTGATTGGCGGAACGATAGTCCTGGAGCTCGAAGCGTACACGATCGGAGAGGCCCGCCTCGGCAGCACGGGTCCGGGAAACGGCGAGTTGTTCGGAGGAGAGGGTGATGCCGAGCACGCGCGCGCCGTGCTCGCGCGCAAGTTCGAGTGCCAGGCCGCCCCAGCCGCTGCCGATGTCGAGCACGGAGAGATCTGGCCTCGAGAGCAGGAGCTTGGCGGCGATGTGCCGCTTCTTGGCCGCCTGCGCCTCATCGATCGTCTCGTCGCCGTGCGGGAAATAGGCACAGGAATATTGCCGGTCGCGATCGAGGAAGAGGCTGTAGAGCCGGCCGTTCAGATCGTAATGATGGGCCGCGTTGCGGCGCGCGCGGGAGGCAGGATTGTATTGCATGAAACGGCGCAACATCCGGCCCGCTCGCGCGCGGAGCCGCATGACGAGGGTGCCTTGGGGGCCAGCCATGAGGTTGGCAACGATCAGATCCAGGAGATCGAAGAGGCTACCGTCGAGGGGCACGATCTGGCCCGCCATGTAGCCCTCGCCCAGAGCGAGCGAAGGGTTGAGGACGAGGCGGCGGATGGTTGCCGGGTCCTTGATCTCAACGCCGGCGCAGCGCCCCCGGCCCTGGCCGTGGCTGGTTTCCGTGCCGTCCGGCCAGCGGACGGTCAACCGGCCTTCGGTGATCAGGCGATCGAGGATTTTCTCGAGCACGCGCTGCATCGTTGCCCCTCCCTCAGCCATTCCCCGCAGAAGGCTTGAGGAGAATGGGCAAAAGAGCGCGCAGCGTCAAAGCCGCTTCGGTTCAGGGGAGCGCTGGCCCGGCTGCTTCTGCCGGTTCGATGATCGCCACGGCCTCGATCGGGGTTTCGCCACGGGCCTGCCGCGCCGCGTCTTCGAGCGAGCGGGCGACGTTGACCGCGACCTCGATCGCGACCTCGGGGTGGAGCAGCACCTTGACCGAGGTGAGGCCGAGCAACTTGATCGGGTGGCTGAGGGAGACCTGCTGGCGATCGATCGAGAGACCGGCAGCAGTGCAGGCTTCTGCGATGTCGCGTGCGGCGACCGAACCGTAAAGGTTACCGGCTTCGCCAGCCTGGCGGATGACCACGACGGAGAGGCCGGCCACACGCTCGGCGATGCGCTGCGCCTCTTCCCGGCGCTTCAGGTTCTGCGCTTCGAGCTCGACGCGGGTCTGCTCGAAGCGCTCGCGGTTCTCCTTGCTGGCGCGCAGCGCCTTCTTCTGCGGCAACAGATAATTGCGGGCGAAGCCGGGCTTCACCTTGACGATATCGCCCATTTGGCCGAGCTTTTCGACCCGCTGCAGCAGGATCACCTCGACGGCGGCCATCGGCTTCTCCTTCAGCTCACCACGTACGGCAGCAGAGCCAGGAACCGCGCCCGCTTGATTGCCAGCGCCAGTTCCCGCTGGTGCTTGGCGGAGACCGCGGTAATGCGGCTGGGGACGATCTTGCCGCGCTCGGAGAGAAAGCGCGACAGCAGGCGGACGTCCTTGTAG
>JBOHMN010000238.1:0-2698 GCA_050730175.1 Acetobacteraceae bacterium
GTCCACACCACAAAGATTGCAATGTGATTGCGGGCAAGATGTGGTTGATCGGCCGCGCCTATGCCGCGCAGATCGAGCGCGGGGCAGGTGAACCGGGAAAAAGCAACGTCATCTATGCGAGAGTAGCGGCGAAACTTGCCGCCTCTAACTTGGATGAACAGTTGGAAGGCATCTCTGAGGTCAGTAGCGTTACTATGGAAAATCTAGATCGCGTCCTCGCCGTGCATAAGCATCTTGTCGATCTTATTAGGGAAGATTCAAAGCTGAACCGCACCGCATTCTCGGCAAAATACCTGCATTTTCACAAGCCCTATGCGTTTTTTATCTTTGATTCTCTTGCAAACGAAAAACTCAGACAAAAAGTTCCTCGCCGACGATTCAATATTCCCCAATCGTGCGTCGCATTTGACGAAGCCTACGCAGGCTTCGTTCTTCGTTGCATCGAATATCGAACGCGCCGCGAGAAACCAATGACGCCGAGGCAGTTGGATCAAGAATTGCTAGGCTATCATTAAAAACAAAGCTCACAAGAAGCATCGCGTTTCCATAAAGCGCGTTAGGCGACACCAGCTTATATCCGGGTTGTGCCGCGCGGCAATGCGCTAGAGCCCAGGGTTTTCGCTTGCCTTAATTCTTCGAGATATCTTACAGAAGTGCCGCCGCGGACTTGACAGAAATTCGCGTAACGCGGTCATTAGCCTTCGCGCTCCGGGGGAAGCAGGCCGAAGCCTTTGAGAAGCGGATCGGCCTCGTCCTGCCACCGGCGGCGCAATTCCTCGTTCGGGTGATGGCGCAGCCCCAGTCTCCGGTGAGTCTCGAACCGTTCCGAATTCGCCCGCCCGAATGTGTCGGCAACCCGCTGGTACCAGTAATTCACCGCTGCTTGCGCATCAAGCTTCGCAGAGCCGGCCACCAGGAGCGCGCCAAATCCCCTCCGGCCCAGCTCCGCGTGCCGCGCCTCGCCCGGCAGGATCTCCGCAACCGCCTCGGCAAATGGGGCGTAGGAGGAGTGCGCAAGCTCGTCGAGCTGAATAACGGTGGCTCTTCCCATCAGAGTGTTGAGCACGACGGAATCCACCCAACCCTGGATCGGATAGTGGAACACGCTGAGGCGCATATCGCCCTCGATTCGCCTGGTCCCGAGATAGACGCTGCGATCGCGTCGCGCCTCCCAGGAATGGGCACTGACATATTGCGCTCTGTTCGCGCCAAACTGATCCATCAGCTCCAGAATTCTCCCGGCATGGCTGAACTTCTCGCGCACGATCCCCGCCGCCGTAATCCGCTCCTTGAGGCCAGGGGCGAGGTTGATGCACTCGGCGAATCCGGCCGCCCCCGCCAGGAGAGAGTCGGTCAGGACCGCCATTTGCCGCATCACCTCCCCGCGATAGCGCGGCGTCGCATTGTCCGGCGCGGTGAGCTTGCCGCCCGCCGCCAGATAGCTGAGATCGTCCCCACTGCTCATCGCCAAGCCCTTTTCACTGGTCGTAATCGACCACGATCCGGTCGGTCACCGGGTGAGACTGGCAGGTCAGGATGTAGCCGCGCGCCGTCTCATACTCGTCGAGCGCATAGTTGGCGTCCATGGTCACCTGCCCCCCGACCAGCATCGCACGGCAGGTCGAGCAGACCCCGGCCTTGCAGGCGTACGGAGCCTCGATGCCTTCCTCCAAGGCTGCATCGAGCACCGTCGCGGCGTTTTTCTCGAGATCGAAACTCCTCGTCCGCCCGTCGAGAACGACCGTTACCCGACACAAATCCGCCCGCGCCGAAACTTCTGCGCGAGCTGGAATCTCCTTTCGCCCTGCCTCGGCGTTGATGAACAGCTCGAACTTGATCTTACGCTGATCGAAGCCTTGCTCGCCCAGTGCCTCGGCGACCTCGCGCATCATCGACTGCGGGCCGCAGACGAAGGCAGCATCGAGTGTCTCCGCGTCGAGCCAGCAGCGGAACAGCTTCCGGCACTTCTCCTTGTCGATCCGGCCGTTGAAAAGCTCTACATCCTGTTCCTCGCGGCTCAGGATGTACGTCAGGCTGAAACGCTCCATGTGCTCGTTCTTCAGCGCCTCCAGCTCCTCACGGAACATGATGGTGCTGGAGGTACGGTTGCCGAAAATCAGCGAGAAGCTGCTGAGCGGCTCCTTGATCAGGGTCGTCTTGATGATGCTGAGCAGCGGCGTGATGCCGCTGCCGGCGGCGAAGCCGGCGTAGTGCCGCCGGCGCGCGGGATCGAGCGGCACATGGAAGTTGCCCATCGGCGGCATCGCCTCGAGCTGCTCTCCCGGTTGCAGGATCGTGTTCGCCCAGCTCGAAAACACGCCGCCTGGCGTCTTCTTGATGCCGACGCGCAGGAGAGGTTCATCCACGCACGCGCAGATCGAGTAGGAGCGCCGCACTTCCGCGCCGTCGATGATCGCGCGAAACGTCAGATACTGCCCTTGTATGAAACGGAACTCCGCGGCAAGCCCATCGGGAACGGCGAGCGAGACGACGACCGAATCCGCCGTCTCGCGATGGATGCCGGCGACTGTAAGAGGATAAAAGCCCGCCACGACGGCCTGCGATCAGATGCACTTGAAGTAGTCGAATGGCTCCAGGCACGCCTGGCAACGCCACTGCGCCTTGCACGGGGTAGAGCCGAATTCGCTGATCCGCTCGGTCCTGTCCGAGCCGCAGTGCGGGCAGCAAACGGGCGCCC
>JBOHMN010000239.1:0-6226 GCA_050730175.1 Acetobacteraceae bacterium
GGATGATGAAATTGCCAGAGAAAACAAACGGAGAGCATGTTCAGCCAAACTGAACATGCTCTCAAGCGGATCGCGCTTGACTGGAATAACGTCGTGATTCAGGAGCGCGTAAATCCGCTCGGTCAGACGATGCGGAGCATGTTCAGTCACGATGAACACGCTCCGAACAGCGCGCCGAACGGCACCTCGCCGTTCGGCGCTGCCGTCCCGTCACCCCTTGCGCGCCGCCAGTGCGAGCCGTTCAGCCGCTCGCTCCCGGCCGATCAGCGGCAAAAGCTTGGCCAGCGCCGGGCCATCCTCTTCGGCGGTCAGCGCAAGCCGCAGCGGATGGAACAGCGCTCTCCCACGCCGCCCGGTCGCCGCCGTGAGCGCCCTCCCGTACGCATCCCACGTGTCCGCACTCCACGGTTCGGGCGGCAGCAGCGTCACCGCGGTGTGCAGGAATGCTTCCTCCTCTTCGAGGGGCGGCGGCACAATCGACCCTGCAACCACCGCCCACCATCGCCGCGCCTCGCTCAGAAGATCGACGTTCTCACGCACAGCGATCCAAAATTCTTCGCTGGCTCCGACCGGCAGATCTCCTTTGACCGCTGCGAACGAGAGATGCCGCAGTACGTGGCGATTGAGAATCAGAAGCTGATGCCGGTCGAACCTTGCGGATGAGTGCGAGAAGCCGACCAGATCGAATTCGTCAGCAAGTGAATCGAGCCCGGCAACCTCACCGCCACCCGCCGTGCCGAGCCTGGCAAGATAGCAGGCAAGTGCCGCGGCTCTGACGCCGTCCTCCCGCAATCGACCGATGCCGAGGCTGCCGAGCCGCTTCGAAAGCTTGCCGCCCCCTTCGTCGGTGAGGAGAGGCAGATGGGCAAACTCCGGCCGTTCCCCGCCTTCCCCAAAGGCTTCCCAGAGGTCGATCTGCACAGCGCTGTTGGTGACGTGATCCTCGCCGCGAATGATGTGCGTGATCGCGAATTCCCGATCGTCCACGATCGAGCTGAAAGTATAGAGTGGCGTGCCATCTTCGCGAACGAGCACCGGGTCCGAAAGGCTCGCCAGTGGAACCCGCCTCTCCCCGAGCACGAGATCGTGCCAGATGATGCTACGATCGGAGAGCTTGAACCGCCAGTAAGGCTTTCGCCCTGAAGCCTCCAGGCGCGTCCTCTCTCTCTCGCTGAGATCGAGCCCTGCGCGGTCATAAACCGGCGGCCGTCCCAGGCTGCGCTGCGCGTCGCGTTTCCGGGCGAGTTCCGCTTCCGTCTCGTAGCAGGCGTAAAGCCGGCCGCACTCGCGTAACATCGCCGCCGCCGCATCGTAGGCGGCAAGACGCCCCGACTGATATTCCGGCCCCTGCCAGGAAAGCCCGAGCCACGCGAGGTCCTCCACGATAGAATGGGCGTGCTCGGGCCGGCAACGCACCCGGTCGGTATCGTCGAAACGCAGCAGGAAATCTCCCCGGTACTTCCTTGCGAACAAAAAGTTCAGAAGTGCCACGCGCGCGTTGCCGACATGCAATGACCCGGTCGGGCTCGGCGCAAACCGGACACGTATGCCCATCGCGGTCGGGTCAGGCAATCAGGTCGGTGAAGCCATTGGTGATCGGATAGCGCCGGTCTCGTCCGAAGGCGCGCGACGTGATCTTCACGCCGGGTGGTGCCTGCCGGCGCTTGTATTCTGCCCGATCGAGCATCCGCCAGACCCTGAGTACCGTCGGCCGGTCGAAGCCTTTGGCAACCAGCGCATCGACCGACTGCTCCCCCTCGATGAGCCCTTCCAGGATCGCGTCGAGCACCTCGTACGGAGGCAGCGTGTCCTGATCGGTCTGATTTGGCTTCAGCTCCGCCGACGGCGGCTTTTCGATGACGCGTTCGGGAATCGGCGAAATGACCGAACAACGGGCGTGCCGCGGAATCTGCTCGTTGCGCCAGCGCGCCAGAGCGAACACCGTCGTCTTGTAGACATCCTTCAACACCGAATAGCCGCCGCACATGTCACCGTAGAGTGTGGCATAGCCGACCGACATCTCGCTCTTGTTGCCGGTCGTCAGCAGCATCTCGCCGAACTTGTTGGAAAGCGCCATCAGGGTGATGCCGCGTGCGCGCGCCTGGATGTTTTCTTCGGTCGCATCCGTCTGCCGGCCGTTGAACGCTGGCGCCAGCATGCTCTGGAAGGCCCCCATCGCCGGCGTGATCGGAATCGAATCGCAACGGATTGTCAGGCGCCGCGCACATTCCATCGCGTCTTCCAGGCTCGCAGCACTCGTGTAAGGGCTCGGCAGCATCACCGCCCTGACACGCGCCGGGCCAAGAGCATCGGCGGCGACCACTGCGGAAAGCGCGCTGTCGATCCCGCCCGAAAGCCCCAGGATGACGCCGGGAAAGCGATTCTTTCTGACGTAATCTGCCAGCCCCAGCATCATCGAGCCGTAGATCTGCGCGAGCCTCGGTGGCTCCGCAACCACCTCGCCGGGCAGACAGACAAGCCGGCCATCGTGCCTCTGCCACTCGGTAAGCCTGAGCGTCTCCTCGAAGAAAGGAAGCTGCACAGCAAGCGTTCGGTCCGGATTGAGCACGAACGAGGCACCTTCGAACACCAGTTCGTCCTGTCCCGCAACCTGCGCGCAGAACACGAAGGCAAGTCCGCTTTCCACCACGCGGGACACTGCACGCGCCATCCGCTGGTCTTGCTTGTCCACCTCGAATGGCGAGCCGTTAACCGAGAGCAGCATCTCCGCACCGCTTTCGGCGAGCGTCTCGGTCACCGTCGGCAGCCACCAGTCCTCGCAGATCATGAGCCCGAGGCGAAAGCCGCGGAACGCGACCGGGCCAGCCAGCGGTCCCGGATCGAACACCCGCTTGTCGTCGAACACGCCGTAATTCGGCAGCTCATGCTTCGCCCGCCGCGCGATGATCGCGCCACGATCGACCAGAAACACGCCGTTGTGCAGCTTGCCGTCTTCCCGCCACGGCCCGCCGACGACGATCCCCGGCCCGCCATCGACGGTATCGCGAGCGAGCGCGGCCAGCGCGTCTTCGCAGGCGGCGACGAACGCCGGCTTGCGCACCAGGTCCTCCGGAGGGTAACCGCCGATCGAGAATTCCGGCGTCACCACAAGGTCAGCGCCGAGCGCAGCCGCCTCGGCCCGCGCCTTGCGGATACCGGCAAGGTTCGCTGTCACCCCCCCGATATGCAGATTGAGTTGGGCGAGTGCCAGTTTCAGCGTTTCCGCCATTCAGGGCTCCTTCTTGCGCCCCGGCGAACCGCCCTGGGCCCCGATCAGTCCACGACTATTCATTCCATGAGAATGTAGTGCATGGTGGCGCGGATGGTAATCCGGTTGGCCGTCGTCCCGGGCGGAAACGATGGCACGGTTGCGCCCCGGAACAGGCCGAGCCAGGCGGCATCGAGGAAGGGCGAGCCGGAAGTTTGCAAGAGGCTCACCGCGGCTACCTTGCCGCTCTTGTCAATCACCAGCCGGATCTCAACCGAACCCTGCTGGCCCATTTCGATAGCAGAATACGGGTAATATTTTCGCTGATCCACCCACCGCGTCAGCTCGGCCCGCCAGTCAGGGCCGATCTTTCCCTCGATCGCGAAATCGGGGGCAAACGCGCGCCGCAATTCCGACTGGCTGAGCGCGAGATTGAGCCCGCGCTGCGGCACCGCAGGCTGGGGTCGCGGCGCCGCGCCGTACGAGAAGCTCGGAAGATAAAGGCTTCGCGGCGCAACCGGCCTTCGTGCCGGCGCCGGCCTGCCCGCCGCAACCGGCGGCGCGACCGCAAGTGGTGCCCTGCGCGGCGGCGACGGCTGTTGCATCAACGCTTCGACCTCGGGAGCGGGCGGAAGCCTGACCGCAACGCCGGGCGCAATGCGGGGCGCCGGCGGCGCCTCTGGTGCGGGTAGCGGCAGCGGCGCGGGCGCAACCGGCGGCGCGTGTGAACGGAGCTCAGCCTTCATCGGCTGTCCGCGCCGCCGCGTGCTGGGCGCCGTCGCACGCGCCGCCCCGCCGTGCTCGAACACCACGGCAATCGGCGCCGGCGGAACGAACGCCTCCTGGCGTTGTCGCGCAACGCCGATCAGGAGTGCCGCCAGCACGACGAGATGCAACAGAACCGAGAGCACCGCCGGGCGGGTCAGCCGCCCGGAACCCATCGCCTTCTCCCTGCCGCCTTGCCGGTGCAGCCGCCGCGCCGCCTCCCCTCCGCGCCGCCCGGCTGCTCGCATCGCCGCTCGGTCCGGCAAACTCACCCGCGCCGGCCGGCTCCGCCGTCGCCGCCCCCGCCCTCCGGGCGTCGCAGCAGGAATTCGCGCCCGACCTTCACCATCGGCACGCCGTCATAGGCGACGATATCGGCCGTCGCATACGTCTCCGACCAGATCTCGGGCAGGAAGCTGCCGGTGCCGACAACATCGATCGGCGCCCCGGCATCCGCCATCACCTGGCATTTCCCGACCGTGAAGCCCGAGGACACGACAATCCGCGCGGCCGCAAATCCGGCCTCGTCCAGCGCCTCACGCAGACACCAGATCGCCGCCGCCGAAACGCCCGTGCCCACCAGGTAGCGAAGTTCCGTCTCGCTCCGATAGCGCCGGATCGCCCCTGGTGCATGCTGTTCCAGGACCGCGTAGCTCGCCGCCGGGTCAAGCCCCTCGATGAACCGCCCGCCATGCGTATCGAGCCGGAAGGCCAGCCGCCCGGTTTCGGCGAGACGCGAAAAACGCCGGCAGACAGCCAGTGTATCTGTAATTTCTGCGCCGAAATAATCGACCAGGACGGTGAGATCTTCCTCGGGAAAGGTCGCGTGGAACATCTCGGCGGCGCGCAGCGTCGAGCCGGCATAACCGATCAGCGAGTGCGGCATGGTGCCAAGTCCGTGCGACCGGCCGAACCAGTGCGCGGTCGCATTGTTGGCATTGCCGATGAACCCGCGCGCCCCTTCACTCACCGCGGCCGCACTGCCAACCGCCGCGGCATACGCCATCATCTCCTGCATCTCCGGCCCGGCGCAGTGCCTGGCCTCCATCGCCAGGAACCCGGCGCGCGGCAGCGCCAGGCACATCTGGTAGGCGTTGTGCGCGGCAACCGACGGCGGCCCGATTTTCTGCAGCAACAGCGTTTCCAGGTCAGAAAGCTGCCGCAGGCTGCCGGTGATGTAGGCGAGCGGCTCGCCGGCGCCGACCCAGTTGCCCTCCGGGTACATCACTTCGATCGTGAAATCGCTCCCCCGCGCCGCCGCTGCCTGCTCCAGCCCGGAAACCATCAGCCGCGGCGCCGAGATCACCGGCCGGCGCAGGAACACCGCGTAGGTGACGCGCTTGTCTCCGTAACGGGCCACCACTTCGCGTGTGCGCGTGAAATAGGAATCCGTCCGTGCCGCGATATCGGCATCCAGCACGGATTGCGCCTCCGGCCCGCCATCTTCCATCCGGGAAGCCCTATTCTGCCGCCGCCGCAATCCTGCCCGCGCCGCCGGAGCGGCGCGCCTTCAGCTCCTGCGCAACGAGAAAGGCAAGTTCCAACGCCTGCTCCGCGTTGAGCCTCGGGTCGCAGTTCGTTTCGTACGCCGTGGAAAGATCCGCCTCCGTCAACCGGTACGCCCCGCCGGTGCATTCCGTCACATTCCGCCCGGTCATCTCAATATGCACGCCGCCCGCAATCGTGCCCGCCGCCGCATGCGCATCGAAAAACCCCTTCACCTCGGAGAGTATCGCCTCGAAGTTCCGCGTCTTGATATGGCTCGCGGTCGTCACGGTGTTGCCGTGCATCGGATCGCAAAGCCAGACGACAGACGCACCCTCCCGGCGCACCGCGTCGAGCAGCGGCGGCAGCTTGGCCAGCACAAGGTCCTTGCCCATCCGGCTGATCAGCGTCACCCGCCCGGCCTCGTTCGCCGGATTGACGATCGCGAGCATCCGCAAAAGATCGCTCTCCGGCGTAGTCGGCCCGACCTTGATGCCGATCGGATTCTTCACGCCGCGCAGGAACTCGACATGCGCACCGTCTGGCTGCCTGGTGCGATCGCCGATCCAGAGGAAGTGGGCCGAGCAACCGTACCAATCCCCCGTCGTCGAATCCACCCGCGCCAGCGCCTGTTCGTACGGCAGCAGCAGTGCTTCGTGGCTGGTGTAGAAATCGGTCTCGCGGATTTGCGGTATCGTGCCGCCATTCATGCCGCAGGCGGCCATGAAGCCAAGCGTCTCGTCGATGCGCTGGCACAGATCCCGGTAG
>JBOHMN010000240.1:0-2122 GCA_050730175.1 Acetobacteraceae bacterium
GATCTATCTGACGCCGCTGTTTCTCGGCTATGTGCGCGGGTTCAGCGACTGGCAAACCGGCCTTGCCATCTTTTCGACGGGTGCCGCGTCCCTGGTCGGCGTTCCCGTCTATATTTTCCTTGCACGCCGCCTCGATACGCGCTGGCTGATGATGTTCGGCCTTGCCTCCTTCGGCGCGGCGATGGGGAGCTACAGCTTCATCACCCATGAGTGGGGCGCGGCCGAGCTTCTGCTGCCGCAGCTTCTCCGCGGCTTTCCGCAGGTCTTCGCGGTGGCGCCGAGCGTCAACCTCGGCCTCGGCAGCCTACCGCCGGAACGGCTCAAATAGTCGGCCGTGAAGAATGGTTGGCGCGGTGATTTTCGGGTCAATTGAAGGGCGGAAGCGCGGGTCGAAGATCGCCAGCATCAAGGCGCGCAAAAGCGCGGCGAGCCAGCGCAGGAGCAGGCCGAAGTTGTATCCGGCGGCGGCCAGCACGGCATTGATGCGATCGCCGTCGCGGCCCTTGAGGTAGTTGCGATCCATGCGGTGCTCGGCCTTGACGTGGCCGATGACGGGCTCGACGGCGGAGCGGCGCTTCATCTCGCGGCGGATGGCGGCGGTGGTGCGGCGGACCTGGCCGCTGATCCAGACGCGGAACTTGTTCGGATGGTTGTGGCCGCGATAGCCCTTGTCGACATGGATGCGGCGGGCCTCGATCCCGGTGAGCCGTTCCATGTCGGCGACGACCGGGCCGAGGGTGTGGCCGTCGAACGGGTTGCCGTGCAGCGCCTTGGCATGCAGCACGAACTGGCCGCCCTTGGGCCGGGTGACCGGGGTCGCGATCGAGACCTTGCAGCCGAACTCGTAGGGTGCCCGCGTCTTGCCCTTGCCGATGCATTCGACCTCGGGGGCGTGGAGCGCATAGACCTTGGGGCCGCGCTGGCGGTGGTCCTGGTGGCGCACCTTGATGGCGAGATCGAGGAGCGGCGCGAAGCGGGCCTGGAGTTCGGCGTTGCCTGCGATCTTGCGGTTGATGTCGCGGATGACGCGGCCGAGCCGTGTGCGCAGGAACTTGAGGGCGCGGCCGGCGCGCTTGAACTGGTGGGCATGAATGTAGCGCCCGACCATGATGGCGGCGCGCTTGGCGACGCGCGCGTAGCTCTGCCGCAACGGTACGTCCGAGCGCCGGGCAAGCGCGACGAGCTTCACGATCGCCCGGTGCAGGAGCCGCGCATCGGTCGGGTGGGCGATCGCCTTCGGCTGTACCGTCGTGTCCACTACCACGCGCTCAAGGTCCTTCGTCTCGAGCGCGCCGGTCTTGTGCGCGACCGAAAGGCTCTCCTGGATCAGCGCCACGAGATGCTCCTCGCCGAGACGCTGGCGCCATCGCGTCATCGACGAGCGGTCGAACGGCAGGTCGTGCCGGAACACCGCTTCGCCGCACAAGAACTGGTAATAGGGGTTCTCGATCCAGCGCTGGCACAGCACCTCATCCGACAGGTTGTGCATGTGCTTCAGGATGAAGAGCCCGGCGACGAGCCGCGTCGGCAGCGGCGGCTGACCCGGCCCTTCGTGGCAGACCGAGCGGAAATGCCCGTCGATGAAGGCCCAGTCGATCTTCTCCGCCAGCACCACCAGCGGGTGCTTCATATCGATGATCTGGTCCAGGGCCGGTCGGAACAGGTCCTTCTGACGCGCCTCGCCTGGCTTGCTCATCACCGATCCCTGCGCTGGGAAACCCGACGAGAGCGAATCACGATCCCGCTTCGAGGGGAACCCCAAATCGCAAGGAATCGAGCTTCGAGCGCCGGTTTCTTGCAATTCCGATTACTTCAAATCCGATGCGACTCGTACCGTCACAGCAGTTCCGAAATTCTTCACGGCCGACTCCTTACTTTAGCCCGACATTCCACAGATTCCGAGGCCGAACAGTGCTAAAGTCTCATTTCCTGGCGTCCGTGGCAACAGGTTTGGGCCGTTAGGGCGCCGCGCGCGGCGGGAGCGATGGACTGCTCGCCGGCGCCGTCAGCTCTTTCCATGATGCGAATGGTCGGCGTGGCCTGCGTGCCCGTGCATCTGGCCGGAAGGGGCCGACATCATCCGCAACATTGCCGGGCCACCTGTGCGCATGAACCGCCAGAC
>JBOHMN010000241.1:0-10108 GCA_050730175.1 Acetobacteraceae bacterium
ATATGTTCCACCCGGCCCGCTCCCCATGCATGAGGCTCTGCGCCGGCCAACCCGGCACAACCCTCGACACTATGCATGCTGAGGAGCGGGCCGCCGATCACGCCGCGGACATAGGGTCTAGAGCAATATCACCCTGACTGGAATCGCCAGATGCCAGTCAGGGTGGTGAAATTGCTCGAGAACACGAACCTAGAGCGAGTTCAGCCAGCCTGAACGCGCTCTCGAGAAGCTGGGGCAAGATCATGGCTGCAATCATCGATATTTCTGCACGCGAGATTCTCGATTCGCGTGGCAATCCGACGGTCGAGGTCGAAGTGGCACTCGATTCGGGGATCGTCGGCCGTGCCGCGGTCCCGTCCGGCGCGTCCACCGGTAGCCATGAGGCGCTGGAGCTGCGAGATGGCGATGCCGCACGTTTCGGCGGGAAGGGCGTTCGTCAGGCCATCGCCGGTATCGAAGGGGAGATATTCGACGCGCTCTCCGGCATGGATCCAACCGAGCAGGTGAAGCTCGACGAGATTCTCATTGATCTCGACGGCACTCCGAACAAGTCCCGCCTCGGCGCGAATGCGCTCCTCGGTGTTTCGCTTGCGCTCGCCAAGGCGGCCTGCGCTGAACACGGCCTGCCCCTTTTCCGCTACATCGGCGGCAGCTATGCGCGCCGCCTGCCGGTGCCGATGATGAATATCGTGAATGGCGGCCGGCACGCGGACAACCCGATCGACTTTCAGGAATTCATGATCCTGCCACTCGGTGCGGGCACCTTCGCCGAGGCGTTGCGCATGGGTGCGGAAATCTTTGCGGCACTCAAGAAGGCGCTTGCCGCAGCCGGGCACAACACCAATGTGGGTGATGAGGGCGGCTTCGCCCCCAACCTCGCCTCCGCGGATGCCGCCCTCGCCTTCATGTCCCGCGCGTGCGAGGTGGCCGGCTATAGTCCGGGCACCGATGTTGCGTTCGCGCTCGATCTTGCCGCCAGCGAATTCTATCGCGACGGCCGCTATGTGCTTGCCGGTGAAGGCAAGACGCTCGATGCTGAAGGGATCGTGTGCTTGCTTGAAGAGCTCGTCGCCCGCTACCCGATCGTTTCGATCGAGGATGGCTGTGCGGAGGACGACTGGGACGGCTGGAAGCTCCTTACGGCGACGCTCGGAAAGCGGCTTCTCATCGTCGGCGATGACCTTTTCGTCACCAATCCCGAGCGTCTGCGCCGCGGCATCGAGGCCGGGGCAGCGAACGCAATCCTGGTCAAACTGAACCAGATCGGCACCCTCACTGAAACGCTCGAGACGATCGAGATTGCGTCGCGTGCTGCGTACGGCGTGGTGATCAGCCACCGCTCCGGCGAGACCGAGGACACGACGATCGCTGATCTTGCGGTTGGGACGAACGCGGGCCTCATCAAGACCGGCAGCCTCGCCCGGAGTGAGCGGGTTGCCAAATACAACCAGCTCATGCGGATCGAACAGGAGCTCGGCCCGGCCGCCCGCTATGCCGGCCGCACGATCCTCCGCGCCTGACCTGGATAATGGTTTTCCTCGCAATCCGCCAAACGCGCCCGAGAGCGCTCTGCCACTGTAGGCTGAGCAAAACCGGGCGGGCTCGCGCCCGACAAATACGCTCCGGGCGAATACGTTCTGGATCACCTCAACGGAGGGGAATGTTGACGCCGATCGAGATGCCGGCCGGCGGCGCGTAAACCATTGGCGGCGGCGCGTAAACCACTGGGGGTGGCGCGTAGACTACCGGGGGCGGAGCATAGAAAACGGGCGGCGGCGGTGGCGGCATAGGCAGCGGGTAGGCGACCACCGGCGGGGCATAAACGACGGGCGGAGAGTAGATCACTGGCGGGGCTGCCACGATGCCAAACCGGATGAAGGGTCCACCCCACCACGACCGGCCATGCCAACCACCCCAACCGTGGTGCCTATCCCCGTGCCAGTTACCATGCCAGCCGTGATTCCAGCCACCATGCCAGTCGTGGTCGTGGTGCCAGCCATCGGCCCGAGTGGCGGGTGCTGCTGCTATCGCCAGCGCGAGGATCGCGCCGGCGGCGATCAACGAACGTGTTTTCATAGCAACCCCATCACATCGCCCTTGCGAGACCGTTGCAGATAAGACCACAAGAGAGTCGGTTCATGGCAGTATGCGGGCAGGATCAGGGCGCCGAGATTAACGATTGTTAACACGGAGGACCGATGGCAATCGCGCGGCAAAGACAGGCGCGGGCGATGGTGGCACCGCTGATCTTTCTGCTGCTCACCGGCTATTTCGTTGGCAACGCCCTGGAAGGGCCGCATGGCCTCCTGGCATACGCCAAGGACCGCGTGCGGCTTGCTGCGGCTGAGCAGGACTATGCGCGCACCGCTGTCCAACGCCAGGAATGGGAGATCCGCGTAGCGGCCTTGCGTACCAGCCATCTGGACGCTGACGAGCTTGATGCGCGGTCGCGCGCCATGCTGAACCTCGTCAATCCCTCCGACATCGTCGTCTTCTACGCACCCGAAAAGAAGCTCTTCTGAGCGAAGCCACTTGGGCCGCCGGGGAGCGCCCAACAGGGGAAGTGGTCTCAGCGCGCAGACCCGCGGTGCATGGTCAATATGTTTGATGTACTCCCGCGATACGTGGCGGCGATCGCGGCAGCCTAGTGCGCGGCGGCACGCCCTCCGCGCGCGGCGCTTGAGTATTTTACGGATTCGAGACCCACTCAGGCGCCAGTCGCGGGCGCCAGTACTGCGGCGAGCCGGCAGCCGGCCCTCAATTCCCGCGAGAATTTTACAGATGGCATTCTCCTTGATGGTGTGAAGACGCCGGCCCGGCGCGACTTGCATGCTGGTGTGCTATCGTTGGCAGGATTGCGTACCCCGCATTAGTTTGCTTCCGAAAGGTCGGATCTTCTTACAGTTTACGCCAGGGGCGAGAAGAGGGATCTAGGTTTTTCAATCAGTTGAGTGTGTGGCATGGATTTTGCTTGGTGCTTCGCTGGAACTCTTAGGGGCGCCGTCATGAGAAGAATGCTGCTTGCCGCTGCCGTGCTCCTGGCGGGAGGAGTGCTCGCACTCGCGCCGCTCGCGGCGGACGCTGACCCAACCATCTTGGGCGTCGTTGTCCCGCCCGCAACGGTGCCGTTCCCGCTGGTCGATCTCGGCACCAACCCGACAGTCGGCGATCAGAATCTCGCCAGTCCGCTCGTCGCGGGCAGCGAGACGTTCACCTTCACCAATCCGTCAAACGTCGACTCCGGAGATACGACCGACGTCGCGCTGTCACCGTTTGGCCCGGGCAGCAGCAAGAATTATCTGGCGGCCGAGCCTGGCGGAACGCTCACAATCGCCTTCAATTCCACCCAGGATGCGTTCAATCTGCTCTGGGGGACCGTCGATAACTACAACAGTCTTACGTTCAGCTTCAGCGGAACGAGCGGTTCGCAAACCATCACGGGCAGCCAGATCTTCAATGCCGTACCCGGGATCACCCTTGGAACGTCGAACGCGGCCGTAGAACTCGCCAATCTTGATCCGTTCAACACCATTTCCGTGACCAGCACGTCGCCGGCGTTCGAGTTCGTGCCCGGCACGCCGGTGCCCGAGCCGGGCTCGCTCGCGCTGCTCGGAACGGCGCTGATCGGTCTCGCAGCGATCGGCTGGTGCTATCGGAAGCGGCGGATCGCCTAGGCTCTTCGTCGGGATTCTTTACACTTTGCGGCCGGGCGCTACCCGGCCGCTTTGATGCGTCTGGAAGTGTCCAGAGTTGCCGCGCGGATCTCCGGGCGGAGCTGATTCTCTGGTGTCCTCAGGCGTCGAAAATCCGGCTGATGTTGTTAATCGGGCGGCCAGGCGGAAGTGGCGCTGCACTCCCGCGACGCGGCGCCGGCTGTGGTGCCGGCAAGCCCGGCCGCGAGCGCCGAGCCGTGCATGTACGCGGTCGGCGCCGCAGCTCGCTATTTCCGGAGTCCTCTCTATCGCCTGCGCCGGCTGCGGAGGGCGGCCAAGTTCGAGGATAGGAGCCTACAGGTAAGGCAGCAGAAGGCGGGTCGCCGCATCGCGCAGTTGCTGCCATGTTGGCGCCGCCATGAGCTCCTCGCGGCTGAGCCGGCGGCTTTGCGCAATCTTGCGGTCGATCAGCTTGTCGAGCTCGGCCGTCAGGGTCCAGTCGTAGCATTCCAAATCGAATTCGAAATTGAGGCGGAGACTTCTCGTATCCCAGTTCGAGCTGCCGATCAGACACCATTCGCGATCGAGCGTCATGAGCTTGGCGTGGTCGAACGGCGGTGGGCTCACATAGACATTCACCGGAAACTCCGTGAGGAACCGCAGGTGGGCACGCATCGCCCAGCTCATGAACCGATAGTCGCTCACTTCCGGGATCACGATATCGACGGCAACGCCCCTGAGAAGGGTCTCGGTAATCGCGAACTGCAGCCGCTGGTCGGGCAGGAAATAGGGGCTGACGATGCGCACCCGGGCGCGTGCCTGCGTGAGGGCGGCGCCGAGAATCGTCTCCAGCTTGCCACGATCCGCGTCGGGCCCGGAGGCGATCCCGCGGGCGATGATCGGACCAATCGGCGTGAGCTCCGGCCACCAGATCGTCTGGTCGAGCACTTCGCCGGTCGTGAAAGACCAGTCATTGGCGAAGGTTTCCATCAGGTGTCGGACGACCGGCCCCTCGATGCGGGCGTGGACGTCATCGATGCGGTTGCGCGAGGTGAGCCGCGCCGCGCTTTCCGCTCCGATGTTCAGCCCCCCGGTGAAGCCGGTCGTGCCGTCGACGATCAAAAGCTTCTTGTGGTTCCGCATGTTCAGGAACGGCATCCGCCATGGCGCCCAGGTATGCAGGAATCGTGCGACGGGGACGCGTCCTGCGGTCAGCTTGCGCAGCACCGCAGGCAGAATGTAGCCGCAGCCCACGCCATCGAGCAGCACGCACACGGCAACGCCGCGGCTTTGGGCCTCGCCGAGCGCGCCGACGAAGGAACGGCCGATGCTGTCATTGCGAAAGATATAGGAGGCGAGTGCGATGCTCTGCCGCGCGTCACGGATGGCGGCGAGCATGGCCGGATAGGCGACATCGCCGCCGTGCAGCAGGGTCACGTTGTTGCCCGAGGTCAGCGGATGGCCCGTGACCCGAAGGCCGATGCTGGCGAGGGTTTCGATGTTGGGCGCCTCTTCCGTCGGCAACGGGTGGCGGGCAACCTGGCTCCACGCGCGGCCGAGCTTGCCGAGATGGAGTGCCCGCCGCGACACGCGGTTGACCCCGAACAGGTAGTAAAGCAGCCCGCCGATCAGCGGCGAGAGCCAAGCCACGCCTATCCAGCCTAATGCGGAGCGGACGTTGCGTTTCCTGAGCAGGACGTGGGCGGTGACGCTTGCGGCGACCACTACCTGCACGATGAGGAACAGGATCTCGACCACGTCCGGCGACACCCAGGTTGCGACCTTCGGCACGGCGATTAGCGGCCGGCCTTTGCTTTTACGCTATCACAAGCGGGCCTGGCCCGCGGGCGGACCGGGGCAAGCGGGTGCGAATGTCTCTTGAAGCGGGGGGTCGCGTAGCCAGATTGGTAACCTCTCTCCTCCAAAGTGGCGGGAGTCGCTCGGCCGCGGGTTATCGCGTCGGCCTGGGGCCATGGCAGAGAACTGAGACTCGTGTGCCTTTGGGGGAGCTTCCTGATCATGCCGGATAGCCTGGATGAGGTTCGTCAATACGCCTGGGGAGAAGCGCCGGAGCCGGTCGCTCTCGCTTCTGGTCTGCGGGTCATAAGCTGGAATTTACTGCGCCTCGTCGGCGCGGGGGTCGCGGATGTCGCTGCGCTGATCCGGCTGCATCACCCTGATCTTCTGCTCATGCAAGAGGCAACCGAGGACCTGGCAGGACTACCAGCGGCGGTCGGCGGCTATTTCTTTCGCGAACCCATGCATGGCCGCGTCTATGGCCTTGCGGTCTGGAGTCCGCACGAGCTGCAGCCGCCGCGGCGGCTTCCGCTCCCGGTATCCAGCATGCCGGGCCATTTTCCGCCTCGCGTTGCGCAGATCGTGCGGGTCGGCGCCATCACGTTCGCCAATGTGCATCTGTCACACGGTCAGCTCCTGAACCGCTTCCAGTTGCTGCACATCGTCCGCTCACTCGACGGTCCGGCTGCCGTTGTCGGCGACTATAATGCCGTCGGGCCGATTCGCCTGCGCGGCCTGCGGGATGTCGGGCCACGCCAGCCTACGCACATTGCGCGCAACCTGATTTCCCTGCGCCTCGACCGCTGCATGGTGCGCGGCCTTCGCTGCAGGAGTGCACGGGTCCTGGACCGTGGTCCGTCCGATCATCGTCCGATCATCCTCGATCTCGATGTCGTGACGGATAGCCGAGCACCTGTCCGTCTGCGCGCGCGGCAGATCGTTGCGCAACGCTGGCACGGCGCGCTGGGCGGCGGGCTTGGAAGCTTTATCCGCGCCGTTTCGCCCGCACCTAGTCACATCCGGGACGCGTTGGGTTTGGCCAGGCAGGGGGAGGCGCAGCGCGGCACGCGCGGATCGGTGGAAGCGCTGCGGCCAGCGCGCGAGAAAGTAGCGCGGAAAAAAGAAAAGACTGCCTGAGGAGAAGCCTGCTCCGCAACTTGCGGCATGGACCGTGGCGCGCGAGACGCACTCAGTGCGAGGCGGTGCACACTGCCGAGTGCCCGGCTCTACTGATCATGCTCTGCGTCGTCTGTTCGAGGAGATTTACCGGCTCCTGGGTCGCGTCGCGATTCGGCTCAGGCGCGATCAGCTCTGGTGTGCGCTGAACTCCCGGACCACCTGCGTCATAGTACGCGCGACGCAGGCCGCATCGCACCGGCCCGCCAGGTATCCCGAACCGCACGCCATCAGCTCGGTGAGGACCCCCTGCAACTCCCGTGCTTCTGCGCCGTGCGGAACGCCGTCGCTGCCTCTCGCGCGTTCCTGTTCGACGAAGTTGCGCACCCCGCGCACCATCGTGTTCGCCATGTGATCCGCGTCCGTGTCGCCACGCAGAAAGCCTGGTGCGACCGCAACAATCCGATCGATTGCCGCGCGCATCGGCCCGATCTGGGTCGTCGGTACCGCTGCTGCACCCGTAGCTGTATGCTGCCGTTCAGTGACCCGATCCGAGCTCATCGCGTGCTCCTGCTATTACTTTGCGCTCTGGCCAATCCGCGCCGAGCCGCGAGACCCGTGACCGTTTGTCGCAAACGCACGGTGACGCAGGGTCCGCCGCACGGGATGGTAGGCCGAACATCCTTCCATGTGGATGCTCGGCCGCGTTGTCGGAAGGCCGTCGCGCGCCACCGGATTGCATGGCAGGGGAGGAGTTGTCGCCCGGCGTGCCGGGGATCGGCGGTGTCCCGGCGGCTGGGTCCGGGCCCGAGATCGACCGTCACTCGGGCTGGCTCAGCCTGGAAGAGGTGCGGGGCGATCAGCCAGGCCACCGCGCACGGATCGTAGAGCGGAGCTCCCGCAGGGCGGCTTGAGAGCAACGCCGCGAAAATGGCGGCGGCAGGGCCGCCGGCCTGAGCGGTCCGGAATGCCGTAAGCCGCGCCGGCGTGCACCCGCACGCTTTGGCCGGCCAGGCCGACGAGGCCACAGCGTTGGCGAGGGTCAGTGCGAGTGGCGCATTGCCGCCGGCGACCGTGATCGCTGCGCCGTCGAGCTCCGGAGGGGCGAGCTCGAGCAGAATTGCGATGGCGTCATCCGTTCCGGGATCACAGCCCCGTTCGCGGTGGTGGGTCCTCCTTTTTTATCCTTCGGCCGAGGCCTCGCCGATTATGCGGGCGATTCGCTGCAACGCGAGCAGGTAGCCTTGGGTGCCGCAGCCGGCGATGACACCGGAGGCAACTTTGGAGACGTAAGAATGCTGGCGAAACGGTTCGCGGCGGTGGATGTTCGAGATGTGCACCTCGATGATCGGGCACGCGCAGCTTTGCAACGCATCGAGGATTGCGATCGAGGTGGTGGTGAACCCGGCGGGGTTGATCACGATGCCGCTCGCGGCTTCGCGTGCCTCGTGAATCCAATCGATGATCTGGGACTCGGCGTTGCTTTGGTGGAAGCGGAGTTCGAGTCTGAGCGCCTCGGCTTCGCGTCGGCAGGCCGCCTCGACATCGGCGAGGGTCTCATGGCCGTAGATGTGGGGTTCGCGTTGGCCGAGCAGGTTGAGATTCGGTCCGTTCAGCACATAGACGATGCGGCTCATGCGTTCGGTTCTCCCGATCCTCGCTCCGGTCAGTGAACCATCGCCACCGGCGTTCCGCCACCGGCGGTGGATGGGTCAGGCCGGCCCGCGGCGGAGGTGGCACCGGCATGTAAAGTTCATCGACACTCGTGGAAGCGGCATCAGAGGCTCCGGGATTTGCCACGACACCAGGGATTTATCGGGTTGGGGCGTGCCGAGCCGCCGGCACAGAGGTCGGTGCCGACGTGCCGGATTGTCGGAATAGTTTACATTTTGCGTCGGAGCTCAACTGAAGAGTGATTGGATATCAACATGTTGGAGGAATGGCACAGGTTTTGCAGCGGACGTGGATCATCAATCTGATGTCATCACCAACCGTTTCGAGGATTCGCTATGAAGCCTGTTGCCCTGAGCCTGATCGCCGCTTCCGCGTTTGCGTTTCTGCCGTTAATAAGCGCTCCGGCCCATGCAACGGCCGTATCCGGCACGGCAACATTCGCCGACGACGGACCGTTCAACAACGGCCTGACCTTCTCGGGCACGGCGAACAACGCAGCCATCACCAACCTCGACCTCGCGCTTGGAACGCCGCTCACGATCAGCAATTTCCTCACCATCCAATCCAACGATACCGGTGGGTTCTTCGGCTCGAGCGCGACCGACAACATTTCGACTTCGTTTGTTTTTACCCTGCCGGCGAGCGGCAGCGGCACGCTCAACGGCAGCGGGAGTGAAGACGTTGCCGCTTTTTGGGGCATTGTCACCGGAGCGAGCGGGCAGATCTCGTGGCAAAATCCGCTGACGATCGATTTCAATGACGGGTTGACGCTGACGCTTTCTCTCGCCGATGCGGACTTCAACGCGGCTGGTTGGTTTCCCAATCCCGACCAAACGATTGGGGACAGCCTGACGCTCACGCTCACCCAAGCCGATCCGCCGGCCTCCGTGCCGGAGCCCGGCTCGCTTGCCGTGCTCGGCACGGCGCTGATCGGGCTCGCCTTCATGGTGCGGCGCCGGCGCCGGCGCTCGTAAGCTGCGGCCGGCCAGGGGCCAGCACGTGCGTGATACTGGCGTGAGGCCGGCGAAGCTGTGGGGGCGTTTCCCGACTTTTTCGCTCTCCGGCGGCCAGGTTGACGTAATGCTATCGTGGTGGCGAAGCGGGGCCTGAAAACCCCTGGATGGTCCAGACCAATGGCGCCGGGTTCGGCCTGATAGCGCCCAATCGCGGCGCACCGAGATCCGTGATCAGCAGCATCGTCCCCGCCCACATGATGGCGAGCAGGAGCGTCAAGGCCAGTTGCCGCCTGCCCCCCGTGGCGACCTGGAAGCCGAGCGCACCGATGCTGAGCACCGAGCCCGCGATCAGTGCCCAGTCGAGCGTATAGGGCACGCCGCTTGCGTAAGCGGCGCGCTCGGCGGTCGCGGCGTCGAACGCCGCCGTTACGGCCTGCATCAGCATCGCCGTCACCGGGTTGGGCGTGCGTTGCACGAGCGGCCTGAGGGCCTGCCAAATCTGACTTTGCAGTTCGTTGGTGCGGAGCAGCAAGGTTCGTTCGGCTGTCGTGTTCTTGCCGAGCCTAGCCCAGTCGAGCCGCACAGCGGCGTAGGTCTGCAAGAGCTTCGCAACCTCGGTGCCGTCGGGCCCGCCGATCGCCGTCGCGTCGAGCCAGGCAGTGCCGATCGCGTTCGCCTCCTGCAACACGGTGGTCCGCCGCGCATTGAAACTCTCGAGAGCGATCGAGACGCTGACGCCGAGCCCAAAGGCGAGAAGCACCAGCATGCCGGCGGTGATGGTGCCGATGTTCGAAGCCTCCCGCTCCTGGAACTCCAGGCGCGCGGCGCGCCAGCGGCCCAGCCGATGCCCGATGTCCTCGGCCACCACCAGGACGGCGAGGATCACCACCGCGAAGATGAAGGGACCATGAT
>JBOHMN010000242.1:0-18709 GCA_050730175.1 Acetobacteraceae bacterium
CTATGAAGAGGCGGCTGCTGCGCGCCCCCGGCCTTCGCCGGGGCCGGCTTGTGCTCGCCCGCCGCCGCCACGATCTGGCGGCCAGCACCCGCCGCGAACCCCGACGACGGCGCGAGCGTGACCGCGACGCCATCCTGGCGCCGGCTCCCGAGAACCGGCATGGCAAGCGCTTGCGAAAGCGCCATGGCAAGGTCCGCGACACCCTCTTCACCGTCCTCGACCATCCCGAGGTTCCGCCCGACAGCAACGGCTCCGAGCGGGAACTGCGGCCGACCGCAACCTATCGTAAGATAACAGGCGGGTTCCGCTCCGACTGGGGGGCCGATCTCTTCGCCGGGATCAAATCCGTTCTCGGCACCGCCGCCCGCCACGACCTCGACCCTGATCAGGCCATTCACCAGACCCTATGCGGTCGTTCCATCCTCAATCCGGGTTGAGCAGTTACCCGCACTCTTTCCCTCGTCGGAATCTGGATTCTTCTCATCGAACTCGGAAAATACTCGCTGCGCGCTACGGAGCTCTAAAGAAAACTCGATATCTCCCAACGATTCTGATTCCGTTGGATTCTCGCCAACGATTATGGCGCCCTCAAGCAGGAATTGATGCAAACGGCACTGTAGCTCGATCCGGTAATCATCCGGGTGCTGTCGGCTCGCGCCTCGGCTTACGCCGTGCAGAAACTGACGCCACGATATCACCCTGAGGTCGAACGTTTTTCTGCCGAGAAGCACGTCGGTTATTGCGTCTAGCAGTTCCCACTGCTGCCCCAAAACGGACGTATCCCGCATATCATGTTGTTCTGCCGTGAACGATGACGCGAGAATGCTCGATGCGCTACAGTTTCCCACTTCTACCCGGAGAGTTCGAGATACCTGATCAGTGGTGGGCAGAAACCGGCATGATCGGCTTCGTGCCGTTTGGCCGCCGCGCCTACTGCTCGGCAGAAACCGCAGTCCTTGTGCCGCTCCGAGAAGTCGAACCGCCGTTTCGGCTACCGGAGTGCAAGCTTGATGGGAACGGGTTTGACCGGCTCCGGCTGATTTCAATTCTCAGGGGCTTTGTGGCGGCCACCGAAATTGCACCTGTTCCACTCCTCCGTCTTCCGTCCACCGATTTCCCGCCTGCTCCGTTTGGATACCGGGTTCGCGACGGGTTCCATCGCTTTTATGCGTCGGTGGCGGCAGGATTCGAGTGTCTGCCTGCGCTTATCGGCGGCGGGTCGCAGGATACCGGCGGTAGGGCGGCGTTTGACGGCAAGGGAAAAGCGGCCGCCGTCGGTTGGTCGCATGTGGTTGGATCGATTGGCGTTTTTCGCCACCCCATCAAACACCCCCTGCTGTCGGTCTCTGCCAAAACGTCAATGATATCAATGGTCCGAGCGCCATCCTCGTCTCTTCAGGTCAGGGCCGGCAAGGGGTGATGCGGGCGGGCAGCATCTGCGCGGGGATTGGCAAGACCCGACGACCATGATAGGTTACATGTAACTGTTTTGGAGAATTATCATGGCCTCTGCATCGAAGCCCAAGTCCACCCGCGTGAAGGTGCGAGAGCATCGTGAGCGCCTACGGTCCCAGGGGTTGCGGCCTATCCAGATTTGGGTGCCGGATGTTCGCGCGCCTTCCTTCCGGTCGGAGGCGCACCGCCAATCGCTGGCCGTTGCAGCGAGCGCCCATGCACGCGAGGACCAGGCGTTCATCGACGCGGCATCGGATTGGGGCAATGAATGAGGCGTGGCGACATCTGGACTGTCGCCGGCGGCAAGGATCACGCGGGCAAGCCGCGCCCGGTCGTCATCGTGCAGGATGACAGCTTCGACGGGACGGACTCGGTCACCATCTGCGCCTTCACGACGGACGAGACTGATGCACCGCTGTTCCGCCTGCCCGTGGAACCGAACGAGCGCAACGGGCTGCGGACGACATGCCGCCTGATGGTGGACAAGATCACCACCGTTCCAAAGACCAAGGTTGGCGCCCGGGTCGGCAGGTTGAATGATGAAGATATTCTGCGACTCAATCAGGCTGTGCTCGTGTTCCTTGGACTGGCGGTGTCGCCGAGGACCAAGCAGGAGGCATAACCAACGGTGTCGCAAAGGATATCCGCGGCTAGACTTGGGCCGTTCCGCTTGCACGAGCTTCGCGCGACGATGGCGGAATGTCGTGCTCCCGCCCATCGCATCGCCGCGCTGAATGCGGCGTGCTGCCGGATGATCTTTATATAGTCCCAGTTCCGTGGCCTCGCATCGGCCGCCCTCCCAAGCACGACGTTGAAACGTGGACGGTCACGGATGATTGGCCCGAGCATGTCCCAGTCACGCAAGCTGAGGCGGATGTCTTCGAGGCATGGTTCGGCGACCTCTTCGATGAATTGTTCGGGCCGTGCCGATGATTTGACAGGGAGATATCTGCCATGACCGTGCCGCTCCGCGCCGCTCTCTATCTGCGCGTCTCGACGGCGCGCCAAGCCGAGCACGACATCTCCATTCCCGACCAGCGCCGCCAGGGTGAAGCGTATTGCACCGCGCGCGGCCACATGCTCGTCGAGACTTATGTCGAGCCGGGTTCGACGGCCACGAATGACCGCCGGCCCGAATTCCAGCGGATGATTGAAACCGGTTCGGCGAAGCCCGCTCCGTTCGACATCGTCCTCGTTCATTCGTTCAGCCGGTTCTTCCGCGACCATTTCGAGCTCGAGTTCTATGTGCGCAAGCTGGCGAAGAACGGCATCAAGCTGGTCTCGATCACCCAGGAGATCGGCGACGACCCGATGCACGTCATGATGCGCCAGATGATGGCACTGTTCGACGAGTACCAGTCGAAGGAGAACGGCAAGCACACGCTCCGCGCCATGAAGGAGAATGCCCGGCAAGGCTTCTGGAACGGCTCTCGGCCGCCGATCGGCTATCGCGTCGTGGCAGCCGAGCAACGTGGAGCGAAGATCAAGAAGAAGCTCGAAGTCGACCCTTTGCATGCCGACACGGTACGGCTGATCTACCGCCTGGCCCTGGAAGGTGTCGGCACATCCGGCCCCATGGGCGTGAAGGCGATCACGACATACCTCAACGCCCGGCGCATCTTCACCCGTGACGGCGGGCGCTGGGGCATCGGGCAGCTTCACCGCGTGCTGACCCGGACGACCTATATCGGCCAGCACGAGTTCAACAGGCGCGGCGCGGTCAAAGGGCCGAAACCCGCCAGCGAGGTCGTGACGGCCGAGGTGCCGCCGCTAATCGACCAGGCGACGTTCGACGCCGTGCAGGCGCACCTGCGCGCTCGCAACCCGAGGGTCACGCCGGCTCGCGTCGTCAGCGGCCCCACCCTCCTTACCGGCATCTGCTTCTGTGCCGCGTGCGGCGGCGCCATGACGCTCAGGACCGGAAAAGGCGGGCGCTATCGCTACTACACTTGCTCCACAAAGGCCCGGCAGGGCGAGACCGGCTGCAAGGGCCGCTCGATCCCGATGGAGAAGCTGGACGACCTCGTTGCCGGCCATATCGAAGACAGACTGCTTCAGCCGGACCGTCTCGAAGAAATACTGGCAACGGTGCTCGATCGCCGGCAAGAGCGAGCCGAGCGCCGCCGCGAGCATATCGGCGAACTGAACAAGCGGGCTGCGGAATCTGATTTGCGGCTCAAGCGACTCTACGATGCCATTGAGACCGGTGTGGCCGACCTGGATGACTCCGAACTCAAAGAACGCATTGCCGGCCTCAAATCGGTTCGTGACCAGGCGCGGGCCGACGCGGAGCGAACGGCCGACGCGCTCGAAGGCGCCGGGCAACAGACCGTCACGCAGGCGATGGTGCGGACATTCGCCGCGACCGCCCGTGAGCGGATGCGGATCACCGGCGGGGGTTACCGCCGCGATCATCTTCGGGCACTCGCTCAGCGCGTCGAAGTGGCGGACAGCGAGGTCCGCATCATGGGATCGAGGAGCGATTTGCTCAGAACGCTGACCGCCGCCTCGGGCGTAAAATCGGCTACGCCCGGCGTTCGCAGTTCTGTTCTGAAGTGGCGTCCCGTGGGGGATTCGAACCCCCGTTGCCGCCGTGAGAGGGCGATGTCCTGGGCCTCTAGACGAACGGGACCCGCGCGGCACCTAATTAAATGAGCGCCTGCCCGGCGGCAAGCGGCGGCGCATCAGTGCGAAATCCCGATCCGGAGCAGCACGCGTCCGGAGGAAGGATCGATCACAACGATCCGATCGGGCTCGCCACCGCCCTCAAAGGCAAGCGCAAGCCTGTTCCCAACCCGCGTCATCGCAACGATCCGGCTGCCCGCAGGTTCGTTGAGCGCCGCCTGCGGAACGGCCGGGTGCTCCGGTCCGAGCGTGGAGACGCCGCGCGCGATCAGCACCACCAGAACCGTCGTGCCGGCGACGATCAAAACCCCCATCGCCACCACGGCAATCTTCAAAACCCGCATCCCCGGCCCGATCTCTGGTGCCCTCTGTCCGGCCGCGTTTCCCATGTCCGAGCCTTCCCCCGTTGCCCGCCGCTTTGAGGTCCGCGCCCTGCCCGAAGCAGCGGGACAGCGCGCCGACCGCTTCCTCGCCGAACACCTCGCGAGCCTCTCCCGCTCGCGCATCAAGGCGCTGATCCTTGCCGGACACGCCCAGCGAGACGGAGCGCCGCTCTCCGATCCGGCCGAGGCGGTGCGCGCGGCCGCCTGCTACTCCATCGAAGTGCCGCCACCAACTCCGGCCGCACCGGCGCCCCAGCCGATGCCGCTCGCCATCGTCTATGAAGACACAGCGCTCATCGTCCTCGACAAGCCGGCCGGCCTGGTCGTCCACCCGGCCCCCGGCAACCCGGACGGCACGCTCGTCAACGCGCTGCTCGCCCACGCCGGTACCTCACTCAGCGGCATCGGCGGCGTGCTCCGCCCGGGGATCGTCCACCGCCTGGACAAAGACACTTCGGGGCTCATGGTCATCGCCAAGACCGAAGCCGCCGAGGCGGGACTCGCGACCCTGTTTCGGAACCGCACGATCGAGCGCTCCTATCTCGCCGTCTGCTGGGGCCTTCCTTCACCGGCCGCCGGAGAAATCTGCGCACCCATCGGGCGGGACCCGCGGGACCGCAAGCGTATGGCGGTACGCCAAAGCGGCAAACCCGCGCTCACCCGCTACCGCTTCATGAGAAGCTTCTCCGGCGCCGCCGCCCTCCTCGAATGCCGGCTCGCCACCGGTCGGACCCACCAGATCCGCGTGCATCTCGCGCATGCCGGCCATCCGCTGATCGGGGATCCGGTCTATCTCCGCCGCATCCCGCCCGCAGCTCGCAACCTGCCCGAGCCGGCGCGGCGCACAGCCCTCGACTTCCCCCGTCAGGCGTTGCATGCGGCATCGTTGGGCTTTCGCCACCCCACGACCGGCCAGTACCTCGCCTTCAAAACCCCGCCGCCGCCGGACTTGGCCGCGCTCCTCGCCGCACTCGGCAGAGAGGAGGCTTGCAACGGCCGGATAGGTCAATAATCTTGACAGGACCTGGGCGGTCCTATATAAGCCGCGGCATCTGGTCTGGCCGGGTGTGCGGGCTGGATGGCTTGGTGGTTGCCGCCTTTTAAGGGGTAACAACCTGGCAGCTCGGAATAGACTGCACCCCTGACACGTCTTGAAGGGTGAGCCCCGCGCCACTCACGGCGGGACTCAAACGCTTCGCTGAAAGGAGCTCCCCATGGCTGCAGCCGTCATGAACCTTGCTCCGGAGGGCAACCTCTCCCGTTACCTCCAGGAAATCCGGAAGTTCCCCATGCTGACCGCAGAAGAGGAACTCTCCCTCTCACGCGCTTGGCGCGAACACGGCGATATCGAAGCTGCGCACAAGCTGGTGACCTCCCACCTCCGCCTCGTGGCGAAGATCGCCATGGGCTATCGCGGCTACGGCCTGCCGCTCGGCGAGCTGATCAGCGAGGGCAACGTCGGCATGATGCAGGCGGTGAAGCGCTTCGATCCGGATCGCGGCTTCCGCCTCGCCACCTATGCAATGTGGTGGATCCGCGCTGCCATCCAGGAATACATCCTGCACTCCTGGTCGCTCGTGAAGATGGGCACCACGGCAGCCCAGAAAAAGCTCTTCTTCAACCTTCGCCGGCTCAAGGGCCAGATGCAGGCGATCGACGACGGCGATCTCCAACCCGAACAGGTGAGCAAGATCGCCGTGATGCTGAACGTGCCCGAACAGGACGTGGTCAGCATGAACCGTCGTCTCGCGGCGCCCGACCATAGCCTGAACGCACCGCTCCGCAGCGACAGCGAGGGCGAGTGGCAGGACTGGCTGGTCGACGAAAATGAAAGCCAGGAGAGCGCGATCGCCGAGCGCGAGGAGCTGGATGGGCGCAAGGCCTTGCTCACTAACGCGTTGCAGACACTGAACGAGCGCGAGCGCCACATTCTGCGCGAGCGGCGGCTCAAAGATAACCCGACCACCCTCGAGGAGCTTTCGCAGCAGTACCGCATCTCGCGCGAGCGCGTCCGCCAGATCGAAGTGAGAGCGTTCGAGAAGCTGCAGAAAGCGATGAGGGCGAAGGTCGCGGAGCGCCGGCTGGCAACGCACGGAACGCCTGTTCAGGAAAGCTTGCCTTCTGCCGCCTGATCGGCACCGGGCTCAACGAACTCCCATGCCTCAACGAGGCGCGCCCGCTCGGCCTTGAGCCGGGCGGCGCGTGCCGCCGCAGCTGCGTCCATCGCAAGCGTGAGAAAGAGCGGCGCGAGTTCACTCAAAAGCCAGCCGCCCGCGCCCGCCAGCCACGCGATGCCGAGCACCGCGGGATGGCCGAGCAAGTCAAACGCGGCGCCGATACCGCCGCCACTCGCCCAGACAGCGCCGAACGGATGGATCGACGCCGCAAGCCCCATGAGCAGCATTGCGCGCGCCATCGGTTTGCCCGGCGCCCGATCGAGCAAAAGCCCAAACAACCCGGGCGCGAGCAGGAACGCGATCAGGAGCGCCGGGCCGGGAACAAGGGCAGCCGCCACACCGCACAAAAGCCCTTGCAGCCAGGTGTACGAGCGCTGCCGAGCCGGCATGTTGCCGCCGCGATCCGGCACCACGGAGGCTGATTGCCGCGCCACCTTCGTCACCCGAACGCCATCATGGCCAACGTCAGCGCAAGCACCGCAAGGCCTGCGCCGGCGGCAATCTCCTGGCCCAGTTGGCGCGCCTTCCCGGCCCGAGCCGCCGCGCTGGCCGCAATGCCCTTAAGCTCATCGTCGATCCGCTTGAGCGATCGCTCGGCCGCCTGCAACCCCGCCGCGTCCCTGGCGCGCGCCGCCGCATCTCCCAGCAGCGCCAGCATGCGACCGAGATCGCCGCGCTCGGCGTTCGCCGCGACCCGCTCCTCGAGTTCTTTGCGCCGGCTGCGCTCCTTCCAGCGGCCCAGCAACGGTCCCGCCGTCTCGACGAGCCATCTTGCGAGCCCCGGCAGCGGCCCGGCCCCGATCGAACGCTGCAAGTTGGCGAAAATACGCAGTGTGGCAAGCGCCTTCTCAGCATCCGTTGCCGCCGACGACAGGCGCGCCAGATCCGCTTCGACGCCGCTTGCCCCCCGCGCCAGGATAAAGGCCGCGATCTCGGCATCGATTGGCGGCACGCCGCCGCGCCGCTCCGCCGCGCCGGTTGCGGCATCGAGCGCCGTAAGCAGCGCTGACAGCGTCACCGCGACCGCCGCACCGAGCAGCGGGCTCCGGCATGCCAACAGCGGGTTCAGCGCATAGCCAAGCCGCTTCAGTCCGCCGCCGATGCCACCCCGCCCGCCAACGGCACGGAGCCTACGCGCCTCCAGCGCGAACGCGGCCGGAGACTCCCGCCCCGAGCGGCAGGCCGCCCACGCGGCGATCGCCTCCGAGTCGATCATTTCCGCCAAAGCCGGCTGCCCATCGCCGGCTGCCAGCATGCAACCAAGCCCGTCCGGCCAAAAGACGACGCCCTGCCATACCGGCGGCGCGAGCGGGTCGAGCACGGCCGTCGCACGCATCAGCAAAAGGGCGTCCGCCCTCGCCTCCCCCTCCACCGCGTCGCGCGTGCGCCGTTCGACAGCCTGCTCCAGCGCCTGCGCAAGCTGGGCATCGCCGAGGCTCCGTCTCAGCCAGCGATCGACCACGCCGAGCTTGAGAAGGCGGAGACCCTGCTGCGGTGCCTCGCGAAGTGCATATGCGAGTGCGCGTGGCACGAATACTTCAGCGGCACCGATCACGAGCGGCTCGGGCGCGCGCCGCGGAGTGCGCGGCAAAGCCCGCCGCGCCCGCCCGAACAGCGGATCGAGCAGCTCAGCCGGCGCCGGGCGCTGCAGCGGGTCCTCCGCCAGCATCGCGCGCACTATTGCGCCAACCTCGCCCGGCAGGCGCTCTTCCGCAGCGATCGCAGCGAAACTCCCCAGCTCGAGCTTGCGCCGTACAATCTCCGCCGGCGCCTCGCCGGTGAGCGGCTCCCGCCCGAGCGCGAGCACGACGAGCACGACCCCGAGCGCGTAGACATCGTCGGCAATGCTGCCATCGCCGCGCCCGGCCGCGTCGCACTGCGCAACATACGGCGGCTCGTAGAGAGCAGGCTGGCGGCTCGCCGGCGGCGCGACCCAGGCCGGACCGAGCATAACCGGCTGATCTGGTGCCGCCTGGAAGAGATTGTCGGGCCGGATCGCCCGATGGGTGACCCCGCGCGATGCAAGCCTCTCGAGCGCCGCCGCCACCGGCCGCAGCACCAGCGCCAGCAGCTTCTCCTCGGGCCAGGCGCGCGGCTGCTCCGCAAGGCTCGGCCCGGGCGAGCCCGCCGTGACGACGTAATAGGCAGCCTTTCTGCCCGGAAGCCGCGCCGCACCATGCGCAAGCGGCGCCATCACGCCGGTAATCGCACCATTGCCGAATGCCGTGAGCGCCAGCGCGCGCGGCGCCACGCCGGCCGGCACTTCGATCGCTACGAATGCGGCACCCTGATCCGGCCCGCGCGCGCCAAACGCCGCCGCCCCGTCGAAGCCGGCTAGCGGCCGGGTTGGATCGGCCTGGTAAAGCCCGGCGATAAGGCCTTCGGGCAAAGGCGTGTCGGTGCTCGGCATTGCGCCGAGTGAACACCCGATTTGGTTGACAAACCGGCAACCGCCCCGCTCAATCCTCGAACGGATCGCGCATCAGAATAGTATCGTCACGCTCCGGGCTGGTCGAAAGCAGCGTCACCGGCGCCTCGACGAGTTCCTCGATTCGCCGCACGTACTTCACCGCCGGGGCCGGCAGCTCCGCCCAGGAGCGGGCACCCCGGGTCGAACCGTTCCAGCCCTCCATCGATTCGTACACCGGTTGAGCCTCAGCCTGCGCCCCGGGTGCGGCCGGCAGATAACGGAATTCCGCGCCGCCGATCCGATAGCCGACGCAAATCCGAAGCTCGGGGAGCCCGTCGAGGACATCGAGCTTGGTCAGCGCCAACCCCTGGATGCCCGCCACCTTGACGGCCTGGCGCACCAGCGCCGCGTCGAACCACCCGCACCTCCGCCGCCGGCCGGTAACCGTGCCGAACTCGCCCCCCCGGTCGCCAAGCATCGCTCCGGTCTCGTCGGCGAGCTCGCTCGGAAAAGGCCCCGCCCCCACCCGCGTGCAATACGCCTTGGCGATGCCAAGCACGGTGCCGACGGCCGCGGGGCTTATGCCGGAGCCGACGGCCGCGATCGCCGCGACCGTGTTGCTGCTGGTGACATAGGGATAGGTGCCGTGATCGACGTCCAGCATCACCGCTTGCGCACCCTCGAACAGGATCCGTCTTCCTGCTCGGCGCGCCTCGTCCAGGCGCCGCCACACCGGCTCGGCGTAGGCCAGGACGCGCGGCGCAAGTTTGAGCAGGCCGGCCAGCACCACCTCTTTCTCGAATGTCGGCTGCCCGAAGCCGGCGAGCAGCATGTTGTGGTGCAGCAGGAGCTCGTCCAGTTTGCAAGCCAACGTGTCCGGCTCGGCCAAGTCCGCAACCCGGATCGCGCGGCGCGCCACCTTGTCTTCATAAGCCGGGCCGATACCGCGGCCGGTGGTGCCGATCCGCAGCGGGCCGCGCGCCGCTTCGCGCGCGCGATCGAGAGCGGCGTGCATCGGCAGGATGAGAACCGCATTCTCGGCGATCCTGAGCGTCTCCGGCGTCACCGCGACACCCTGGCGCCCCACCCGCGCGATCTCCGCAAGCAGCGCCTCCGGGTCGATCACCACGCCGTTGCCGATGATGCCGAGCTTGCCGCGCACCAGCCCGCTCGGCAGCAGCGAAAGCTTGTAGGTCTCTTTGCCGACCACCAGCGTGTGGCCAGCGTTGTGTCCACCCTGGAAGCGCACGACGATGTCGGCGCGGCTGGCTAGCCAGTCAACGACCTTGCCCTTGCCTTCGTCACCCCACTGCGCACCGATGACGGCCACGTTGCCCACGTTTCATTCCCCGCCGAGCGGCATCAGGTCGGCGCCGTGCAGGATGTGCGTGCAGCCGAGCCGTCGCGCCTGATCTTCGCCCTCTTCGAGTGCGGCAACCGTCGCATAACCCGCCGCACGCAGCCGCACGGCAGCCTTCGGGTCGGCGTTCACCGCAAGATAGACCAGGGCCCTTTCTGGGGGCGGCGGAGCAACCCTGAGCAGCGCATCGGAGTAAAGAGTAAGCCCGGTCGCCGGTTCGTGCTCGCCGCTCAGATAGCGCCCGCCGCGGCCGAGCTCTTCCGTCCGCCCGGGCGTGAAGATTGTCATCGAAACTCCGGTATGGTAACGAAATCCCCTGAATTCGAGCGGATCGACAGTGACCCGGAGCGCAGGCTGAAGCGCCCGGATCGCAGCGACCGTTGCGGCAAGCTGTTCCGCCAGACTTGCTGCCGCTTGCGGCAGTCGGGCAGCGGCGAGTGCCGCCAAGGCCCGATCAGCGGGCCCTGCCGCCAGGAGAAGACTGGTCAACGTACCGGCGAGCGCGCCGCCATGCCGCGCGACCGCCGCCGCGTCTTTGCGATCGAGCGCATGGGCCAGCGCCTGCCGTTCGGGGCCGGCGATGCCGGCGATCTCAATCAGCGCCGGCGCCAGCGGCGGCAGGGTCAAATCGAAGCACGCGCGCACGATGCCGATTGCCGCCAATGCCTCCGCCCCAACCACGACGATCTCCGCATCCGCAGCCGGGCTCATGCTGCCGATCAGCTCGATTCCCGCCTGGCCGATCTGGCGGTCCGGCGCGATCTCGGTGCCGCGCACGCGTAAGCACTGCCCGGCATAGCAAAGCCGGAGCGGGCGCGGTGCACCAGCCAGCCTGGTCGCGGCAATGCGCCCGATCTGCGGCGTGATGTCGGCACGCAGCCCGAGCATGCGCTGACTGTCCGGATCTACCAGTCGGAAGGTCTGCTCCGCGACCGCCGCGCCTGACCCGGCAAACAGGCTGTCGGCAAATTCCACCATCGGCGGCTTGACACGCTGATAGCCGTGCGCCGCGAACACCCCCATCACGTCGGCGACCGCCCGCGCCTCCCGCTCCGCCTCAGGGGGCAAAAGGTCACAGAGGCCAGCCGGCAACAAGGCCGGATGCGGCGGCAGATCGTCAGTCATCGGCAAAACTTCGAAGCTTGAGCCCGCGGCTATAGCATTCGCCCCAGGACCGACAAACCCGGCGCCCCAACATGCGTGATCGCCGGGCTTGTTGCCGATCGGACCCGGTGCAATCATCCGCCAGTGTCGTGCCCCCATTCGTTCGCCGTCCTTGGAAGCGAACGAAAGGGGCTAGGCGGGCCACTGAAAATGAAGAGCCAGTGTGCCGACTAAGCATGCTCATCGTGAGTAACAAGCGCGAGAGTCGGCGCACTGGGCTGGCCACGATGAATGACCAGACCGAGGAGGAAACGTGCTATGCGAGGAATGATCGACTACTGCAACGACCAGACGCCCTGTCGCCTCGGCTTGTCGCGGCGCGCGGCAAACGGAGGCACCGTCGCGGGCATCGCGAACACCACGCCAGTCCTCAGCCGTGTCCCGCGCCGAAACCGGAGAGCCGGCCTGGCAGTCCGCAGCCTCGCCGTCACGCTGCTCGCCGCGGCTTTGCTGCTGCCCGCTACCCCTGCCGTGGCAGCGCAAGGAAGCACCGCACAGGACGGCATCGCGCTCAGCAACTCCTATGCCGGCAATAGCTGGCGCCAGCAAATGATCAGGATCTGGGATCTCGCCGCCAGGGACGCGATCGGGCACAGTGTGATCGCCAAGACCAAAGTGGTGAATGCCAACAACTCTGCCCCGCAGCAGGCGAGCCAGATCAGCGATCTCACGCTCGAAGGCTGGAAGGCGATCGTCATCGATGCGGCTTCGCCGACCGCGCTCAACGGCGTCATCCAGCAGGCCTGCGGCGCCCACATCGTGGTCGTGGTGTTCGATGGCCTCGCGACCGCGCCCTGCGCCTACAAGGTTGCCATCAACTACGTGAGCTGGGGCACGATGGAGGCCCAGTACGTGGCCAAGCGCCTCGGCGGCAAGGGCAACGTGCTCGAAGTGCGCGGCGTTGCCGGCACCTCGGTCGATCAGGACATCCATCAGGGCATCGTCGAAACCTTCTCGAAGTATCCCGGCATCAAGATCGTCGGTTCGGTGAATGGCGCCTGGACGCAGTCGATCGCGCAGAAGGAAGTCGCCGGCATCCTGCCGTCGCTTCCCAGGATCGATGCCGTGGTCACGCAGGGCGGCGACGGCTACGGCACCTATCAGGCCTTCAAGTCGGCCGGCCGGCCGACGCCCCTGATCATCATGGGCAACCGCCAGGACGAGCTTGCGCTCTGGAAGCAACTCGCTGCCGCGCCCAGCGGCTACCAAACATTTTCGGTCGGCACCCCGCCTGGTATCTCGTCCATCGCTTTCTGGGTGGCGCAGCAAATCCTGGCCGGCGCAACCGTGCCGAAAACCGTGCATGTGCCGCTCGTCGTCATCCACGCGAAAAACCTGGACGCCTGGCTCAAAGCGGTGCCGCCGGGCGGCGTGGCAACCCCCGTCTACGACCAGAAGTGGACCGAGCAGTTGATCGCGGCCAATCTCAACCATTCCGCTCCGCCTGCCGCGCCGATCCCGAGCAGCGCGCCCTAGTGTCCTGCCCCCGTCGTTCGCTGCTTTCGGCAGCGAACCAAAGGGGATAAGCAGGCCGCTGAAAACCAAGAGCTGGCGTGCCGGCGAAGCAAGTCCGGCGTTGGCAACAAGCGTTGGACCCGGCACGCTAGCAAGCGGCGGAAGCTGCGCCCTACCCGGCCCTTGTCGGGGCCAGTCGGTTCGGCCACCATGGACGTTCGTGGGTACACCAGAGCGGCAATCGCAGCACCCGTCAGCGGGGAGGGAACAACGATGAAACATGGAAGATCTCTGGCCTTGGGGGCGCTCGGGGCCGCGCTCGTGCTCGGCGTTTGCGGCGCCGCGCACGCCGGCGACGTCAGCACGGCGAAGGACGGCATCGCGCTCAGCAACTCCTATGCCGGCAATAGCTGGCGCCAGCAGATGCTGAAGATGTGGAACCTCGCCGCCAAGGATGCGATCGGCGCCGGCGCGATCGACAAGTCCAAAGTGGTGAACTCCAACAACTCCGCGCCGCAGCAGGCAAGCCAGATCAGCGATCTGACGCTCGAAGGCTGGAAAGCAATCGTCATCGATGCGGCCTCGCCGACCGCACTCAACGGTGTCATCCAGCAGGCTTGTAACGCACACGTCGTGGTAGTGGTGTTCGACAGCCTCGCAACGGCTCCCTGCGCGTACAAGGTCGCCTACGACTACGTGGATATGGGCAAGATCGAGGCTGAGTACGTCGCGAAAAGGTTGAACGGCAAAGGCAACGTGCTCGAAGTGCGCGGCATCGCCGGCACCTCGGTCGACAACGACATCCACAAGGGCATCGTCGAAGAGTTCGCCAAGTTTCCCGGTATCAAGCTGGTCGCCTCGGTGCACGGCAACTGGACGCAATCCATCGCCCAGAAAGAGGTCGCCGGCATTCTCCCCTCGCTCCCGAAGATTGAGGCGGTGGTGGATCAGGGTGGCGACGGCTACGGCACGTACCAGGCCTTCAAGGCCGCCGGCCGGCCTACGCCCCTGATCATCATGGGCAACCGGCAGGACGAGCTCGGGCTCTGGAAGCAGCTCACCGCCGCACCCGGCGGCTACCAGACGATGTCGCTCTCCTCCGCGCCCGGCGTTTCTTCGATCGCCTTCTGGGTGGCCCAGCAGGTGTTGGCCGGCGCGCACGTCCCCAAAACCGTGCACGTGCCGCTCTTGATCATTCGTGCGAACCACCTCGATGCATGGCTCAAGGCAGTTCCGCCTGGCGGCGTCGCGACCCCGCTCTACAGCCAGAAATGGACCGGGAGCCTGATCGCCGCAAACGTGGCGGGCTCGGCGCTGCCGGAATCGCCCATCCCGAACGGCGTGCCATAGAACCAGAACGCACACGACCCGCGAGCGGGATGAGGGAAACATCGGCGGCCGAACCATTTGTCCGGCTCGCGGGCATCAGTAAAAGTTTTGGGGCTGTGCACGCGCTCTCCGGGGTCGATCTTTCGATCGTTCCGGGGCGCATGGTGAGCATCGTCGGCCATAACGGCGCCGGCAAATCGACGCTGATGCAGATTCTCGCTGGAACGCTTGCCGCCGACGCAGGCGCGATCGTGGTCGGGGGCCGCACTGTGACCACGGGCTACAACGTGCGGCGCGCGCACGATCTCGGAATCCGCTGCGTGTTCCAGGAGCTGTCGCTCTGCCCCAACCTCTCGGTCGTCGAGAACACGCGTATTTTCCATCCTTCTCTCGCCGGCGCGCGCTGGCGCAGCCGGGCGCGCAAGCTGATCGCGGCGGCGCTCGAGGAAATCTTTCCCGGCCACGGCATCAATCCCGACATGCTTGTAGGCGAGCTCCCGATCGGCCAGCGGCAGATGGTGGAGACGGCGCGCGCTTTCACGGAGACCGACCATCCGGTCCGGCTCGTCATCCTCGATGAAGCGACGGCCTCGCTCGATGCGTCCGCGGCCGATCACCTGCTCGCATTCACGGAGCGCGCGCGCAAGGGCGGCATCAGCCTTGCGTTCATCTCGCACCGCCTCGCCGAGGTCCTCGGCCACGCTGACGACGTTGTGGTGATGCGCGACGGACGCGTGGCGGGCGACGGGCTCGCCTCCTCTCTCTCGGACGCACAGCTCGTCGAGATGATGGGCGTGGTTCGCGAACCGGACGAAACGGCCCAGAACGCAATCGCCGCGGAGCGTGGCATGCTCCGTGTCGAGCAAGCGTCCCATGCGGCAACGCCATTTCGAATCCAGCTCCATGCCGGCGAAGTGGTGGGGCTCGCCGGGCTCGCCGGGCACGGCCAGCGGGAATTGTTGCGCTCGGTGTTCGATGCCGCGACGCATCGACGCGCGGTTGCCGGCGTCAGGGTCAATGGTTCGGTCGCCTATGTCAGCGGTGACCGGCAGAACGAAGGAATTTTTCCGATCTGGTCAGTCGGACTGAACATCACCATCGGCCGCATCCGCAGCCTCGCCCGGCTCGGCCTGCTCGGCCCTGCTTCTGAGACGCGACTGGCTGAAGCTTGGCGCGAGCGGCTTGCCATCCGGACACCTGGCATCGAGCAGCCCATCACCAGCCTCTCCGGCGGCAACCAGCAGAAGGTGCTGGTTGCCCGCGCGTTCGCGACCGAGGCGGATATCATCCTCTTCGACGACCCGCTGCGCGGCGTCGACGTGGGGACCAAGCGCGACCTCTATCGGCACGTGCGGCAGGCCGCCAAGGCCGGGCGTGCCGTTCTTTGGTACACCACCGAGAACGCCGAGCTCGTGAACTGCGACCGCGTCTACGTGTTTTATCAGGGGGCGATCACCGATGAGATCGGCCGCGCGGAACTGTCCGAGGAGCGGGTGATCCGGGCTTCCTTCGCCGCGAGCCCAAGCATTGCCGGCTGAGGCTGCTTCGGGCGCAGCGGTGCGGCGCGGCCGCGCGCTCAGCGTCGGCCTTCCAGCCGCTGCCCTCGTCGTGATGCTCGTGGTGATCTTCGCGATGCAGCCGCGCGTGCTGAGCTATTTCGGCCTCACCCTGCTGCTCAATTTCGCGCTGCCGTCCGTCTTCGCAGCCATGGCGCAAATGGCCATCATCGCTGCCGGCGACATCGATCTCGGCATCGGCCCATTTATGTCGCTGGTCAATTGCGTGGCCGCGACCGTCCTCGCGACCCGGCCCGCGCTTGGTTTCGCGGTGCTGGCGACACTCGTCGTAGCCTACGGCGCGATGGGAGCGCTGATCCATGTGCGGCAGCTCCCCTCGATCGTCGTCACCCTCGGTGCTTCGTTCGTCTGGCTGGGAATTGCCGTCCTGATCCTGCCCAGCCCCGGCGGCACACCGCCCGCCTGGCTGACTGCCCTCTTCGCCTGGCGCCCGCCGCTCGTCCCGCTGCCGGTGCTCGTCTCGATCGTTGTCGCAATCATCGCCGAATTCTTACTGATGCGTACCTCGTACGGCGTCGTCTTGCGCGGAATCGGCGGCAATCCGCGCGCGGTCGCGCGCGCCGGCTGGTCGTTGCTGACCGGCCGGACGGTGCTCTACGCGGCCGCCGGGTTCGCCGGCGTCCTTGCCGGTCTCGCGCTGACCGGGCTCAGCACCTCGGGCGATGCAACCGTCGGCACACAGTACACGCTGATCTCGATCGCCGCGGTCATCGTCGGAGGCGGTGAATTCGTGGGGGGCATCGTGATGCCGGTCGGAGCGGTGATCGGCGCCTGGATCATGCTGCTGATCGGCTCGCTCCTTTCCTTCCTGAACATCTCGACCGACTGGCAGCTCGGCGTGCAGGGCGGCATCCTGATCCTCGTTCTGGGCTTCCGCGCGCTCCGGGCCTGGAGCGAGGCATGAACGCACGTTGGCGCCACTGGTTGGAAGCGCAACCATGGATTTGGTCGTTCGCGGCGGCGCTCATCGTCTGGCTCCTCACGCTCCTCACCGCCCAGGGGCGCGGGGTCATGGAAACGCTCGCGGTCGCGCTGCAATTCGCAACGTTCTTTGCGATCGTCGGGATCGGCCAGATGCTCGCGATTGCCGCCGGGCCGGGCAACATCGACCTCTCGATTCCTGGCGTGATGACGTTCGCCGGCTATCTCGCGATGGGCCTGATGAACGGGGCGAATGCGGGACTGCTCGCCGGCATCGCCGCCGGGATCGCGGTCGGAATTGTGGCTGGCGCCTTCAATGCCGGCCTGATCCAGATTCTCCGCATCCCCCCGCTGATTGGCACGCTTGCATCGGGTTTCGTTTTCCAGTCGATGGCCATCGCCTATTCGCGGCATTCGATCGCGAAACCAGCGCCGCTCCTGGTTTCCTTCGCCGCTGCCCGCGTCGTCGGCATCCCGCTGATCGCACTGATCTTCATCGCGCTCACCGCGCTGGTCGCAGTGCTGCTGCGCCGCTCGGTATTCGGCCGCTCGGTGCTCGCAATCGGGCAGAACGCCCGCGCAGCCCGCCTCGCAGGTCTTGCGGTGGGGCCGACAATCGCCGTCGTCTATCTCGTCTCCGGCATACTCGCCGCGCTCGCCGGGATCCTCCTTTCCGCCTATTCGGGCGGCGCCGCGCTCGATATGGGCCAGGACTATCTCCTGATGTCGATCGCCGTCGTCGTGCTCGGCGGCACCTCGATCGCAGGTGGCCAGGCAAGTCCGGCCGGGCTCTGGGGCGCCGCTGTTCTTCTGGATCTTGTGGTGACGATGCTGAACGTCATGCGCGTCGGCGCCGGCCTTCGCTTCGTCGTCACCGGCATCATCATCATCGGCGTGCTCGCCTTGGCACGCGGATCCGAAGCCCGATACTGAACAAATCGGCGGGCCACATCCTCAGACCGAAGCGCGTTCGACTGGAATAGCGTCGCGATCCAGGAGCGCGTAAATCCGCTCGGTCAGACGAAGCAGAGCATGTTCAGTCAACCTGAACATGCTCTCGTCAGAACGAATAGCGCCGCAGCCCGCCATCCACCGGGATGACCGCGCCGGTGATATAGCCTGCCAGCGGCGACGCGAGAAAAACTGCGAGAGCCGCGAGTTCCTCCGGCTCCCCGTAGCGGCCAAGCGGGATCTCGGCGGCGGCAAAGCGCGCTCGCTCGGCCGGCGGATAATTGCGCCGGATTTGCTCGCTCATGATCCGCCCCGGCGCGATGGAATTGACAGTAATCGCGTGCTTTCCGACCTCGCGCGACAGCCCCTTCGCCCAGGCATGCAGCGCTGCCTTGGCAGCGTATGCGGCATTCAAGCGGTCCGGCTCGGACTTGCCGCTAATATTGAGAACGCGGCCCCACGCCGTCGCGATCATCTGCGGCAGCAAGGCGTGCGTGAGTTCGCGGTGGCGCGTGAAGTTGAGCGTCATCGCCTCTTCCCACGCCGCCTGGGGGGCGTCAGGCGCAAGCGGGCGGCTGCCGCCCGCGCAATTCACGAGGATCTCCACCTTGCCGAGCGCCCCAAGCGCCGCCCCCGCAATCCGCTCCGCCGCATCCGGGGCCAGCATGTCCTGAGGGACCAAAGCCGGCCGCTCGCCGCCTCCGGCGACGATGTCCGCGCTGAGCGCCGCGAGCAGCTCACCGCGCCGTGCCACCAGCACGAGCTTGACACCCTCGGCCGCAAGCGCTGCGGCGATCGCCCGCCCGATCCCGGCACTCGCCCCGCTGACGAGCGCGGTGCGTCCCTTGAGTTGCAGGTCCATCGGGCGGCCCTAGCGCAATATCGCCCTGACTGGAATCGCC
>JBOHMN010000243.1:0-2173 GCA_050730175.1 Acetobacteraceae bacterium
TGCAAAGGAGCCATGAGTCTCAAGGTTTGAACGAGACCATCTGCAAAACTCAGCCTCGCGCGATCCTCTCCGCGCACCGGCCGTCGTGACCGCGTTCGGGATTGTCATGACCGATCGTCAGGTGCCCAACATCATCAACGGGGAGGATGCCGCAGCGGTCGTCGCCCGTTTCGCCGCGCGCGTCCGGCATGCCGCCGCGCGAGGGTGGTTCGAGCGGAACTTTCGCAACCATCTCCTTCGCGAGAGAAATCTCAGCCGGCCGGTCGCGGGTCTGGAAGAAATCGTTGCGCTGCATCAGGACGGCAGGCTGCCGGAGATCCCGCACTGGGTCCCGACAGCGATCGAGCGCGGCGACACGCTCTACTGGTTTGATCCCGAAAACAATGAGCACCGGGACGAAAACACCGATTTTCTCCAAGCCGTACACGGCGTCGTCGACTGGCTCGGCGCGCTGCCCGAGGGCGACCGCCATTTGCGCCGGCTCGAGCGAACATCGGTGCCCGAGGCCATCGCGGCAGCACGATGCTGGCGCCGCGCGCTCGCCAGACGCACCGCCGAGCAATGGCCCGAGGATTGGGCAGGCATTGAGACAGTGCAGCGCTATGAGGACGGCTGCAAATTCGTCCGGCTGACCTCGCCGGCTGCCTTCGCGCGCAAGGGGGCGTTGATGGGGCACTGCGTCGGCTCCTATCATCCGGACAACTGCGAGATCTATTCGCTGCGTGACCCGCACAACCACCCGCATGTGACGATCGCGATGAGAGGGGCCCAAGCGGTAGAAATCAGTGGAAAGGGAAACGCCGTCCCGGCCGCGAAATGGCGACCCTATATTTTTGCCTTCATTCGAGAGCGCAGTTATCGCGGGGGAAGCGACAATTGGCCTCTCCTCACCTTCTCGGTATCGATATTCGGCCGAGCCTATGACGATTTCGCAGAGTTCATCGCCGCGCTTCCAGCCCTGCTGCCGGCCGCGGAACTGGCCTTCGACTGGAGGGTCGCCAAGCCCGTCCTGGAAGTCATGCGGGGCTGCAATCACGTAATGTCACGGGAATTGCAGACTGCTCTGCTGCGGATCCTCAGCACCTATAAAAAAGCCTGCCGCCTGCGAGCCTTGCCCAAGGCGGACGTGCAGCATGCCGCCGGCGGGCTCCACGGGATCGAGCTTGTCATCGCGAGCGGGGCATTCGATCTGCTCCAGCAGGGCTTTCTGCCCGACTTCGGGGCCAAGGCTTTAGTGTTGTGCCAGCGTATCGGCCGGACCGTGCTCGATCACATCGAGCGGCAGCCCGATGTCCTCTACCGCCTGTCGCTGGGGAGCAGCGCGGATCCGATCAACCTCGACTGGTTTTTCACCCGGACGGGGTTCATGCTCCGCTTCCGCACTGTCCGCGAGCAGACGCTCAAACATAAGCTCAAGCTCATATGTGCCGCTTCTCCCGAAATCCGCCGATTGCTCCATACCCTCCACCGGTATCCCGCCTGTCCTGCCGGCAAACGGCGCGCAGCGGCGATCGCTCAAATCCAGGCGAAATTCCCACATCTTTATGATCACCTGCTCGGGAAACCGTATTGTGCCTGACCCGCCATCCCATTCGAAAACGATGGGCCTGCCGCTCCTTTTGAGGCACCCGTCCGAGGTCCGGAAACAGTCCCGATCGCTCACCACCGCCCGCCGAGGAGGATGCGCAGACCGATCCAGACGACAAGAAACAGCATCACTTCCTGGAGAATATGGGACATCGCCATGACCGCTTTGGAGGCTCGCGCTGCTGTTACGTAGCGCACGCCGGCAGCGGCCGCGGCATTCCGCAAGGTTGCCGGGCAAAGCGATCCTGCTGAAGCGCGCCATATTGCCCGCCGTAATCCTGCGCGGCCGATCCGGAGGCGATGATGAGCGGCGAAAAATGTGGGCGTTGGCATGTCGTTTACGACGGAACCGGGCTCCCCTATTCCCAGATCCATGCCCACAACATGCTGATGGCCAGCAAGATCGCCCTGTTGGGCGGTCGCGGGTGGAGCGCGCCGGCGGCGTTCCACGGGACCGACGCCGAGATCCACGACATCGTCAATACGCTCAACGCCAACACCGAGCTTTACAACGCGCTCTACCACGCCCGCGGCGGGCAGGGGGGCATCGCTCCTCGGCCGCCGTTGGCACCCGGCCGGGCGGAGC
>JBOHMN010000244.1:0-6965 GCA_050730175.1 Acetobacteraceae bacterium
GGGTCGGCGAGAATCGCTCGGAACTTGCTGGCGGAAATGAATGCGTGCAGGTCCGATACGGTGTCGGAATGCACAGGATACGGCGCTCGTTGAACCGGGCGTTCGCGTCCACCGGGCGTTGGCGTTCCCGGATCACGCTCTGGCGGGCGCCACGCGGAACGCGTCGGCTGACATCCACCCGAAACAGCGACCAAAGGGGCACCCGAAACGCTAGTACCGGACATCAGAGTTGAGTGATACGGGGTGACGGCCATTCGCCGGATGCCGGCGAGCCTGGGCGGTCCCCGAGAATGGCGGAATGCCCGCCGCGGTCCGCGTTGCGGGCCTCGCGGTTTTCCGCCCTCCATTTTCTTGCCGTGCGAGTCACCCGCGTGCGGTAGGTCGTGCTAGCTGCCCCGCCGGGCAAGCAGCAGGCCGCAACCGGTCGCGATCAGAAGACTCCCCGTGATGCGGGCTTGCAGGCGGCGCCGGCTGGGCGCGGTGAGCCAGCCGCGGACCCGGCCCGCCAACACCGCATAGGTGCTGTCCGAGGCCAGGGCAATCACGACCATCGCGCTGCCCATTGCGAGGAGCTGCGGTCCAGATGGCAACCGCGGATCAATAAATTGCGGCAGGAAGGCGATGTAAAACACGATCGTCTTCGGATTGGTGATAGCGACCAAAAAGCCTTGCAGAAAAACTGCGTGCGCAGACCGCGGCCTTGCCGGCAGAGTGGACTTGGACATCTCTGTGCCACGCGCGCGCCACGCTTTCACGCCGAGCCCAATCAGGTAGGCCGCGCCGATCCAGCGAATGGCCGTGAAAACCTCGCTCAATAACGAGAAAAACGTAGCCAGGCCGACCACGGCGGCAGCGAGCTGCAGAGCGCTGCCGATGTTTGCCCCAGCAACCGTGGCGCAGCCAGTACGGGTGCCGCGACGCAAAGAATTGGCGACCACAACAGTGACGGTCGGCCCCGGCACCAGAACCAGAATCGTGGCCGCAAAGCAGAACGCCAGAAAAAGATGAATATCCATCGGGCTTCCGAATCTGGTCGCGCAAACGCAACCGAAGCCACTGGGGGGCAAGTTCAGTCTCCCCGTCGCAGGAGCGGACTCCGCCGAGGCTGGGAGTTTTGTCTTTCGCGACAGAGTGGCGAGCGGCCTGCTCGTCCCCTTGCGTTTGTTGCCGCGGGCAGCAAACAACGGGGCAGGGCACGACGGGTCCCGCGGCAGTTCTCACTCCTCGCGCCGTACGCGGTTGCGGTAAACCGCAGTCCGGCGAATGCCGGTGCGCATGGCCGGAGGCAATCGGAGCCAGGTCGCGAGCTCGCTAAGCACCCGCGCCGTGATCCAGGGAAGCGCGGCGAGCGCCGGATCGTCGAGCCCGTAGAAACCCAGCCCTTCGAGCTCGCCCGAGCCGCCGAGCCGGCCGTCGAGCGTGGCCGCGGGTATGACGAGGAAGCGGGCGTGGAACCGGATCGGCAGGTCCGCCGGAGTAATCGCCCGGCAGAGATAGAAGAGGCCGGCGAGCGCCGGTGGCTTACCGAGCGAAAGCCCGGTCTCTTCGGCGAGTTCGCGCGCGGCGGCCATGGCAAGAGCGTTCGCGAGCCCGGGCCTTGCCGCTTTGTCGAGCATCGCCTCGGTCGCCGGCGCAAGAGTTGAGGCGGCCGTAGCGGAGTAATCTCGCCGCTCCACGGAGCCGCCCGGGAAGGCCAATCGGTTCGGCATGAAACGGTGTGTGCCGGCCCTGACACCCAGCAGCACTTCGACGGCACTGCCTCTCTCGCGCAGAACGATCATGCCTGCGGCATCGCGCGGGCGCACGATGCGGCGCTTTCCCTCGGTTTGATCCATGCGGCGCCGATGCTGGCGCGCGGAGAGGCCGGCTGCAAGGCGTCATCGCGACGTGCGCTGCTCGGCTGCATTAACCCTGCTGCCGACCTCTGGTATGGGGCTTCTGCTGCATCGCAACGGAAGCCGCATGGAAAAGCCATACAGGATGGAGAAGCCGTACGCCACCGAGAAGCCCTACGGGGGTCTCGACCCGGACGACTGGGCCGAGCTGCGCGCGCTCGGGCACCGCATGCTGGATGATGCGATTGACGATCTGGCCACTTTGCGCGAGCGCCCGGTCTGGCGGAAACTGCCACCTGATCTGAGAAGCGAATTCCGCGGCAAGTTGCCGCGCGGCGGTCAGCCCGCGGCCGAGGCCTATGCCGACTTCCGTCGGCTCGTCGCGCCCTACGCGACCGGCAACACGCATCCGCGCTTCATGGGTTGGGTGCATGGCGGCGGGAGCGCACCGGGAATGCTCGCCGAAATGCTGGCCGGTGCGTTGAACGCCAATCTCGGTGGGCGGGATCACGCGCCGATCGAGGTCGAACGGCAGGTGATCGCCTGGGCTGCCGAGCTGCTCGGCCTGCCGGCCGGTTGCTCAGGCCTGCTCGTCACCGGCACTTCGCTTGCGAACTTCATCGGCGTTTTGGTTGCGCGCACCGCCGCCCTCGGCGCCGCCTGCCGGAAGGGTGGCCTCGGCGCAGCGCCGCTCACCGCGTATGCGTCGACGGCGGCGCACGCCTGCATCCCGCGGGCGATGGACATGTCGGGGCTGGGCAGCGATGCGCTGCGGCTGATCGCGACCGGCCCGACTGGCCGAATCGAAATCGAAGCCCTCGCGCAGGCGATCGCCCTGGACCGTGCAGCCGGTAGGCGGCCGTTCCTGGTCGTCGGCACGGCGGGGACCGTCGATATCGGCGCACTCGATGACCTCGCCGCGCTCGCTACGCTTTGCCGGCGCGAGGGACTTTGGTTCCACGTGGACGGCGCCTTCGGCGCCATGCTCGCACTTTCGGAAAGGCTCCGGCCGCTGCTTCGCGGCATAGAAGCGGCGGATTCGGTCGCCTTCGATTTCCACAAATGGGCGCAGGTCCCGTATGACGCAGGCTGCATTCTCGTGCGCGATCGTGCCATCCATCGCGCTGCCTTCGCCCAACCCGCCGCTTATTTGCAGGGCGAAGCGAGGGGTCTGGCGGGTGGACAGCCTTGGCCGTGCGATTTCGGCCCCGATCTCTCACGCGGCTTTCGCGCTCTCAAAGTGTGGCTGACGCTGAAAATTTTCGGCGCCGAGCGGCTCGGGAACGTCATCGAAGGCACACTCGACTTGGCGCGCCTGCTGGCGGAACGGATCGATGCCGAGCGCGCGCTCGAACGGATGGCCCCGGTTGCCCTCAACATCGTCTGCTTCCGCTTCGTCGGGACGGCCGATGGGGGCGCCGATCTCGACGCGCTCAACGCCGCGATCGTGGCCGATCTCCAGGAGGCCGGGATCGCCGCACCTTCAACGACGCGGATCGGCGGGCGGCTTGCCATTCGCGTGGCGATCGTCAATCACCGCACCCGGCCGGAAGACATTACGGCGGTGGTCGACTCGGTGCTGCGAATCGGGCACGCGCGGACGATGGCAGTTTCTGCGCCGTGATGGCGGCGATCGCCGGCTGGATCACAGCGGTGATCTCCGCCGGCGGGTATGCCGGTGTGGCGGCGCTGATGGCCATCGAGTCGGCCTGCATCCCGCTGCCCTCGGAAATCATCATGCCGTTTGCCGGCTACCTCACCACCACTGGTCGGTTCAGCCTTCTCGGGGTGGCACTGGCTGGTGCGATAGGCTGCAACATCGGTTCGACGATCGCCTACGTGGTGGGGGCCACGGGCGGGCGGCGGGCGATCGGCCGCTTCGGCTATTGGGTGCTGCTGGACCACAAGGACCTCGACCGAGCAGAGTGGTTCTTCGCGCGCTTCGGCCGCCCTGCCGTCTTCATTGCCCGGCTATTGCCGGTCGTGCGCACCTTTATCGCCTTCCCCGCGGGGATGGCGCGGATGCCGCAGTTGCCGTTCCAGATCTACACGTTCCTAGGCTCGTTCATCTGGTGTTACGGGCTGGCGCTGGCAGGCAACGAACTCGGCCGGCGATGGGAGAGTGACCCGACGCTCGGTGCCTGGCTCAAGCACGCGGACGTTGCAATCATTCTTCTGCTGGCGGCCGGATTCGCATGGTTCTTGTGGCGGAGACTGGGACGACGGCGGTTCCGAGGCAACCGGAAGGCCGACTAGACCAATATCGCCCTGACCGGAATCGCCAGGTGCCGGCCACGGCGATGAAATTGCTCGAGAAAACCAACAAGGAGCATGTTCAGTCGACCGGAGCATGCTCGAGGCAAGAAAACGCCCCGCCCGGTTTTCACCGGGCAGGGCAAGTCAACAGGGAGGCTTCACGTCTGGGAGACGAAGGGGTCCTCAGACCCCTGATTTCCGGCCTTGCGACCGGAACCCTGAAGGTGCCACTCCACACGTTGCCGGAGTCGCACCCGAAACTCACAACCAATAGTAACCGTTGTTCTCTTCTTGTGCTACTGCGTAATGACGAAAGCCGCGATGCAATAATCGCATAACTGGACGCTCTGCCCCGATTCGGCCGCAATTCAAGTCGACCCGCGGCAGTCGCTCTTATTCTGAGGCCGGCGCCTGGACCGATAGACCGGGGCCTGCGGTGCGTGTGTCGGCGATTATTTCCCTCCATTGACCGGTCCCCTTTCGTTCGCCGCCGGCGGCGGCGGTGAACGGGGTGGGCAGGCGGCGACGCGGCCGCCGGAGAGTGGGACTGAGACGCCCGTGGTCTCCGGAAAGCTGATCGGCAGCCCCATGAGAACGCGCGCCGCAAGGAAGCCGAAACACTGCGCCTCCAGCGCGTCGCCGTCCCAGCCGACCGCCTCGACCGGATCGACTGACGCCGCGACTGCTTGGCGCAAAGCCGTCATGATCGCCTTGTTGTGCCGCCCGCCGCCGGAGACGAGCCACCGGAGCGGCGGAGCGGGGAGGGGAGCGAGCGCTGCTGCCTTGGCGGTGAAGGCAGCGAGGGTGGCGGCGCCATCGGCGCCATCGAGAGCCGCGAGCCCGCTTTCCGCGATTGCCGCCGAAAAGGCGAGGCGGTCGAGCGATTTCGGCCAGGGGCGGGCGAAATAGGGATCGGCAAGCAGGCGTTCGAGCACTGCCTCGTTCGCCCGGCCCGCCGATGCCAGTCGGCCATCGGCATCGAACGGCTGGCCGGTCTTCTGCTGCACCCAGTCATCGAGCGGGCCATTGCCGGGCCCGGTATCGAACGCGACCAGCCGCTCGTCCAATCCGATCCATGTCACGTTGGCGACGCCGCCGAAATTGAGAACCGCGAGCGGGCGTTCCAGCTTTGCGGCGAGAGCGGCATGAAAGACCGGCGCGAGCGGCGCGCCTTGCCCGCCTGCGGCGACGTCGGCCGAGCGGAAATCATAGACAACGGGAAGGCCGGTCCGGCCGGCCAGCCAGACCGCGTCGCCGATTTGCCAGGTGCGCGCTTCCTCCGGCTGGTGCAGAATCGTCTGGCCGTGCATGCCGATGACATCTGCCGGCGCGCCGATCGCCGCCGCCGCGTCGGCGTGCACGCGGGTCAGGGCAGCCGTGAGGTCGCGCAATGTGCAATCGTCCGGCGCCAGCGCTTGAGCGCGGCCAATCAACGCACGGAGCGCTGCCTTGAGTGCTGCATCGTATGGCAGGGTCAGGCGCGGCCCAAACCGCGCGATCCGAACCCCGTCCGTCTCGATCCACGCGGCATCCACCCCATCGAGCGAGGTGCCGCTCATCAGGCCAATCACGCGCCACATTCCCGATCCTTTCGCGGCATGCTAGCCAGCGCGGCATGCCCGCGACCGACGATTTTCTCACCGAGGCCACTGCCCGCGGCTTCGTTTTCCAGTGCACCGATCCGGAAGCCCTCTCGGCCTTGCTCCGTGCCGGTCCGGTGTCAGGCTATATTGGCTTCGACTGCACCGCACCCAGCCTGCACGTGGGAAGCCTCGTGCAGATCATGCTGCTCCGCCTGTTTCAGCGCTACGGCCACCGCCCGGTCGTGCTGATGGGCGGCGGGACGACGCGGATCGGCGATCCGTCCGGGCGCGACGAGATGCGCCAGCTTCTCACGGACGCCGAGATTGCCGCCAATATGGCAGGCATCCGCCGTGTCTTCGAACCTTTTATCCGGTTCGGCAACGGCCCGGGCGACGCACGCGTTGCCAACAACGCCGACTGGCTCGATACGCTCGGCTACGTTCCGCTGCTGCGCGATGTGGGGCGGCACTTCACGGTCAACCGCATGCTGACGTTCGATTCGGTGAAGCGGCGGCTCGATCGCGAGCAGCCGCTGAGTTTTCTCGAGTTCAACTACATGATCCTGCAAAGCTACGATTTCCGCGAGCTTTACCGCAGGCTGGGTGTACGGCTCCAGATGGGCGGCTCGGACCAGTGGGGAAACATCGTCTCCGGCGCGGAACTGACGCGACGCACCGAAGGCGCGGAGGTGTTCGGATTGACAACGCCCCTGATCACCACCGCCTCGGGGGCCAAAATGGGAAAGACCGCGCAAGGGGCGGTGTGGCTGACCGCCGATCGTCTTTCGCCATTCGATTACTGGCAGTTCTGGCGCAACACCGAGGATCAGGATGTCGGGCGGTTTCTCCGGCTTTTCACAGATCTGTCGCTGCCGGAAATTGCCTCCCTCGAAGCGGGCGACGTCAACGAAGCAAAAAAAGTGCTGGCGACCGAGACAACGGGCCTTGCACACGGGGCGGCCGCCGCGGCCGACGCGGCCGAGGCGGCGCGGCGCATCTTCGAAAGCGGCGAGAGCGCAGCAGTTCCGGCGACCACGCTGCCGCGCGCCGAGCTGGCGGCGGGCGTGCCGGCGTTTCGCCTGTTCACGCTTGCCGGGCTGGCCGCGAGCAATGGCGAGGCGCGGCGGCTCATTCGCGGCGGTGGGGCGCGGCTCAACGATACGCCGATCATCGACGAAGCGGCTCCTATCAACCTGGCCGATGCGCGGGATGGGGCAATCAAGCTGTCCGCCGGGCGTAAACAGCACCGCCTGGTGCGACCAGCCGGGTGACCGCGCGAGACGCGCTGATC
>JBOHMN010000245.1:0-18635 GCA_050730175.1 Acetobacteraceae bacterium
TTCAGTCACACCGCCGGTGCCGCGGGCGGGAGGCCGCGGAGCGTTTTCGGTGCAACCGAGACGAACGTTTCATCATCGGCATTGCCGGCGAGAAAGGTCAGCGAAGCGAAACGACCCGGCCGGTCCAGACAACGCATTGGATGATGCCAGGTGCCGGGGTGGTAGAGGACGCCGACGTGCCCGGGTGCGACGAAGGCGCGAAGCCCCGCTGTGTCCGGCCGCTCGGGTCCGGCAGAGGGTGCGACGATAACGAGGTAACGTGCCACGTCGAGCGGCAAGAACAACTGGGCGGAGTAGCGATGACGCTCCATCTCGACGACGGTAAAAGGTGATGCCGCCGGCGCGATGCCGACGAGCACGACGTGCGGCCGTGCCTGAGCACGGAGATTGATCAGAAGATTGACGAGATCATGCTTTCCCGCCGGCGGTGCCTCGAGAACGGCGCCGAAGGGTGCGAACGCAGATGCCGTCAGTGCTTCGACGGCGACATCGCCGGTGGTGGTTGCCGTGATCATGCCTGGAACGCCTTACGGGGTGGTGCAGCTAACAGCCGCGTGGCGAGTGGCGTCGTCAGGTGAGCCGCTCCTCGCGGCCACGCACGAGCTGTGAAAGGCTGACGGCGATGACGAGCGCTCCGCCATAGAACAGGTCCTGGACGAAGGTACTGATGCCAAGGATCGAAAGGCCGGTGATGCCGGTCACCAGGAAATACACGGCAATGACGGACCCGATCGGGTTGAAGCGACCGGGACGGATCGAGGTGGCGCCGAGATAGGCCGCGGCCCAGGCGGGCAAGAGGTAGCTGAGGCCGGAGGTCGGGTCGGCGGCGCCGGTGGTTCCCGCGTACAATACGCCCGCTGCGGCGCCGATGACGGAGGACGCGACGAGCGCACTGAACCGTGTCCGGTTGACGTTGATGCCGCTCAGGCGGGCCACTTCCCGACCGCGGCCGACAAAGAGCAGCCGCCAGCCGGCGGCGGTATAAACGAAGATGTACAAGAGCAGCAAGCACAGCAATATCGCGTAATAGAACTCCAGCGGGACACCGAAAATGCGCTTCACGATCACGTACTGCACGAGGGGCGAAGCGATGCCGCTGATGGTCATCGAGTTCGAAATCCATAATGTGATGCCGTTGAGGAAAGTGCCGACACCAAGAGTGACGATCAGCGAGTGGATGCGGAAATAGAGGATGAAGATCGCGTTGGCGATACCGGCGAGCAGTCCCGTGGCGAGCGCCGCCAGGATCGCCCAGCCGATCGGCACTTTGTTGTCAACGTTGAGAACCGCGATCACCATCGAGGAAAGAGTGAGGCAACTCGCGATCGAGAGATCGAAGTCGCCGGCCGTGAGGGGGACGATGAGGCCCAGGGTCACCACCACCAGTACCGCTTGCGAGCCGAAGATAGTCGAAAAATTTGCCCAGGTCAGGAAACTCTCCGGCCGCAACCAGCCAAAGACGGCGACGCACAACGCCCAGGCCAGGACCAGCCCGAAGCGCTCGAACTCATCGACGAAGCGCGGCCGCGTGCGGCCGCGCTGAGCGGCGCGCGCGTCGGGGGCAGCAGTCATGGCAACGGCTGCGCGAGCGGACGGCGCCCACCCGCCGGGTAGACAGACGAGGAGGACAGTTCGTTGGCCCGGTAACAGGCTTCGGCGATACCGGCCTTGCTGATCTCCTCGCCGCGAAGCTCGAGGGTCGCACGACCGCGGCCGAAGACGATCACCCGGTCGGCGAGCCGGGTGAGCTGCTCGTAATCGGAACTGGCACAGACGATCGAAGCGCGCGATTCCGCCATCTCGCGGACCGCGTCGAACACCTGCTCGCGCGCTCCAACGTCCACTCCTTGCGTTGGCTCGTCGAGAAGAATGAGGCGGGGCGCAAGCTGCAGCCACTTCGCAAGCAAGACCTTTTGCTGATTGCCGCCGCTGAAGTGCCCAAACGGCAAGCTCGGGTTGGGAGGGCGCACGGCGAAGCGCGTCATCAGGCCGCGGGCGTTGTCGCGTAGCCGTATGCCGTCGATTGCCCATTGGCTCGTGACTCTACCGAGAACGGGCAGGCTCACGTTTTCGATGACGCTCAGCGTGGCCACCGCCCCGGCGTTGACCCGGTCGCCGGGAATGAAGATACAACCCGCATCGATCGCGCGGGTCGGGGAAAGGGTTGCCGCGTCGATCGCTTTGCCATCGATCAGAAGTGTGCCGCGGCGCGCGTGGCTTGCGCCATAAAGAAGAGACAGAACCTCATCGTATCCCGAGCCGATCAGGCCGGTCAGGCCCACGATCTCGCCGTGGCAGAGTGCGATGCTGAAATCGCGCACGATATCGCCGGAAAGATTCCTGACGGTTACCCAGGGCGCGGTCGACCGCACGGAAGTCACGGGGCGAACGTCGAGGTCGATGTGGCGGCCAACGATCATTTGTACGATCTCATCCTTGGACACCGTCGCGGTGCGGAAGACACCGGCGACCCGCCCGTCGCGCAACACCGTTCCACGGTGCGTAATTTCGAGGACCTCATCGATATCGTGGGAAACGAAGATGATTGAGGCTCCCTGAGCGGCAATTTCGTGGATGAGGCGGAACAGTTCGCCCACTTCCTGGGATGGGAGGAAGGGGGTCGGCTCGTCGAGGATCAGGAGCCCGTGGTGCCCGGTGGCGGGGCTGCGGCGGTTCAGCCCGTCGAACGCGCGAACGATTGCGAGCAACGCACGCTGCACGGCACCGAGTGTGCTGACCGTGGAGGCGGGGTCGAGCGCCAGGTGGTACTGAGAAAACAGATCGCGGACCCGTGCGGCCTCCGACTGCCAGTTGATCGACCAGGAATTCTGAGCTGCGATGTCGGCAATCAGAAAATTCTCGAGCACCGTGAGGGAGGGCAGCAACCCAAGGTTCTGATGGACGAAGCTCATGCCCAGCCGGGCTGCGCCGCCCGGGGGGACCGGCAGCTCGACGGGGCGGCCCGCGATCGAGACCGATCCCCCGTTGTCCGGCTCATAAAACCCGGCGAGGATCTTGATCAGTGTGGATTTGCCGGAGCCGTTCTGCCCGAGGAGGCCGTAGACCTCCCCGGGTGCTATGGTGAGCGAGACGTCGTCCAGCACTTTCACCCCGGAAAACGTCTTCGAGAGGCCGGTGATGGAGAGGGTGGGCGCGGGTCCGGCAGCGCCCACTTGCGGGGGCAACCGCGCGATCACCTGGTGAGTTTCCACTCCTTGGAGTACCCCGCCTTGTAGGCGTCGCCGTAGCCGGTTGAGAGTTGCGGCGGGTTGCCGGCGGTCGCGGCGTTGGATGCATCGAAGATGTAGAAGGGAATGTGTGCGTCCTTCGGCACCGGGAGGCCGCAGAGCCTGCGCATCTCAGAACCCATGATGCCGTGACCCACCCAGTCAAGGTCTTCACCGATGTCCATCTCCACCTTGCCCTGCTGGACGAGGCCAAGGACGAAGGGAGTGCCGTTAAAGGTGGCAATTTTGACCGCGTTGGACTTGCCCGTAATGGTGATCGCCGGGACCACGAATTGCGACATGCTGTCGTAGATCGGGATCACGTAGTTGATTGTGGGGTCGGCGAGCAAGGCCGAGCGGACGGTGAGTTGGATTTTGGTCGACCAGTCCGGGACCGGGGCATTGATGATGCGGAACTTGCAATGAGGGCAATCTTCAGCGAAGACCTTTTTGAGGCCGTCGATCATCGCCCCGGTGGAGTAGACCTCTCTGGAGACGATCACCAGGGCGTTCACCTTCGCATCGGTTTTCCAGATCGCCCAGTCGGCCAGAAGTTCACCGGCTTTGAAATAATGGATCGGCACTGCACCGGTGACATAGCTTGGAATCTTTTGCTCGAATCCACTCCAGTGAGATGCAATGACTTTGATGCCATGTGCGGTTGCGTTTTCGACCTGTGGCTTGAGCACCCGCGGGTCGGTACCGCCGAGGAGGTCGATCAGGTTGAACTTGTTGTTGACTGCATAATCCATACCCTGCACCCACTGTGAGGGCTGCCCCTGATTGTCCCATTCGCGGAACGTAAAGCCGAGCGTCTTGGCGATCTGCGACATCGCCTCATAGATGTTCTGCGTGAATGGGTTGGCGCTGGAAACCGGGATGCCCAGAATCGACTTGCCGCGCATGCACGACCGCGCGTCGAAGGGCGATCCGGCTTGGACGAACTCCGGCAGGGAGCGATATGGCTGGAGGGAAGCGGCGGCAGCCTTGGCCTCAGCGCTCTCCGCGCGGGCGGCAGGCGGCGATGCTGCGAGCATCGCGAGCACCGCCGCAACGACGACAATCGGTTTCATCATAGCGTTTTCCTCTCGTGCCAACTGGTTATGGCGTGGCGGCTTGGGCGGGTGTCATCTCGAGCCAGGCTCGTGCGATTGCCTCGCGCGTTGCGAACCAAACGTCGCCGTACTGCCGTGCGGTGGCGATGAACTGGCGGAGCGCGCGGATCCGCCCGGGGCGGCCGATGATCCTGGGGTGCAGGCCGATCGACATCATCCGCGGGGTTCGTGCGGCCTCGGCGTAAAGCACCTCGAAGGACTCGCGGAGGTAGGTGTAGAAGTCCTCGCTTTGCACGAATCCGGGGCTATTCCAGAAGTTGAAGTCATTGACGTCGGGGGTGTAGGGCACGACCAGGTGCCGCCGGCCGGCGACGGTGACGAAATACGGCGCGTCGTCGTTGTAGGCGTCACTATCGTAGAGGAAGCCGCCTTCCTCGACCAGCAGTTGGCGCGTATGAACACTCGCCCCATAGCGGCAGCACCAGCCGACGGGCCGCTTGCCACAGCTTCGCTCGAGCGAGCGGACGGCAAGGCGGATGTGTTCGCGTTCCTCAGCTTCAGTCAGGCGAAAGACCTCTTCCCAGCGGTAACCGTGGCTCATGACTTCATGGCCGGCCGCGGTCGTGGCCTTGGCGACAGGCGGGTTGAGTTCGAAGGCAACGGCGCAGGCGTAGAAGGTTGCCGGCACAGACGCCTCGGCGAGAATGTCGAGGACCCGCCAGATGCCGACGCGGGCGCCGTACTCGTACATCGATTCCATCGCGAGATTGCGGATTTGTGGCGCCATGGGGTAGTTGCCCCATTCCGTCATCGTCTCTTGATCCGGGTCACCCATCGCATGCGAGCGTTCGGACCCTGCCTCGTAGTTGACGACGATCGAGACTGCCAGGCGCGCGCCGTTGGGCCAGGTGCCGCGAACCGGCCTGTCAGCGTAGCCGATGAGATCACGAGATGCCATGTGGTCGCTCCATCTTTCGCGTTGTGCCGGGCCGCGGAGTTGCCCCGGGTTGCACCCCGCGGCGCGCCATCCATGCATCGAAGGCGTTCTGGATGTGGCGATCGAGGGCGGCCGCGGCACCTCTCGCGTCGTGCAGCCTGAGACGCGCAACGATTGCGTGATGCTCGGCGTTCGAGTGCGCCAGACGGCCGGGCAAGACGAGCGGCGCCAGCGTCGGTATGCCGGCCCAGCATGTGCGGATCAGCCGGGTGAGCCGGGTCGCGTTGCTTGCTTCGTAGATCGTCTGGTGGAAACGCAGGTTGAAGCCGACATAGTCGTCTGCACTCCCGGCCGCGACAGCCTTGCCCATTTCACCGAGCAGGCGTTCGAACGTGGCAAGCGTGGTGGCGTCGATCCGCGCTGCCGCCCGTTCGATTGCGAAGGTCTCCAGACGGCGGCGGATGGCATAGACTTCGACGAGCCCTTCCGCCGCGAGGCGCCGCAGCGCATCGCGGACGGGAATACGGCTCACCCCCATTCCGGCGGCGATCGGTCCTTGGGCGAGGCGGCGGCCGGCGGCAATCTCGCGGTCGAGGATGCGGCGCTGCAGCAAGGTGTAAATCTGCTCACCGAGGGTATCGCGACGGAGGGGGCCATCGAACGGAGCGGCAGTTGCGAGTGGAGCGCTAGTTGGCACGCTAACGGTTGACCGTCAATCGTATACGATTAGTGTTGCGCGGCATTAAGAAGGGCAGCCACGAAGGCGTGCGCGGCATCGGTGCGGTGCTGGTTGCAGGACAAGGCTGGCGCGCGCTCTGATCCCAGCGGGAAAGCGGCCCTCGCTGAGTGGATATTGATCGCGCGGCTGAGGTGGACTCTTTTGTGAGGACCACAGTAGCCGGGGTTTTAGTTGGAGCCGCGGCGGTTCCTTGCTCCTGTTGAACTTATGCTGCCAATGCCTGCTGCAGTTGCGGCTGTGGGCATGTGGGCGGAGCTGGCCAAGGTTCCGCTCGCGAAGCGAATGGAATGCCAGCGGAGGGAACGCGCAAGCGTTGTCCAAGCGTAGCGTCATGTCCACAGCCGTGTCGCCGGGCGCGCAGGTGTCCCCAGCTGCCACACGCTCATCGGCGTTCTGTAGTCCAGCGCCTGGTGAGGGCGCCGGTCGTCGTAAAAGGCGATCCACTTGGCGATCCCGGCACGCGCCTCGAGATCGAGCAGGAACACGGTTGCGGCGAGCGGCCGATCCGCCGGTCGGGAAGGCCTTCTGCGAGCTTCCGCATTCGCTGGTGAGACGCCCCCGATGGCGGGACAAAGCTTGTCGGACCGCGGATGTAGCGGCCGGAGATCGCCGCTTGTTGCGGGGCGACGACCAATACCTGATGCGCACAGGCGCGATCCGTTCTCCCGTGACTTCTGCGGCGACGCGGAGCATGGATGGCGGCGAGGCTCGGGCGGGGAGACCGAAATGCGAATTGATCGGCGCGGATTGGCGGTTCTGGGTGTCTCCATGCTGGCGGCGCCAGCCATCGCCGCCACGACTACGGACACAACGCAAGTCCGGCTGGCGATGGACAAGTTCGCCGCGCTTCCGGCCACGGCGAGCGGCCTCGTCTCCACGCAATCCAGCGGAGAGCAATGGGAAGTCGCGCACGACCCCGAAGCGCGGATGTTCGTGGGAAGTGCGGTCAAAACGTTCATCCTGGCAGAAACGCTGCGTGAGGTCGAAGCCGGGTCGCTCTCGGAGGAGATGCAACGGTCCATCGACGACAAGGTGCGGTCCCTTGTCAGCCCGGTTTTCGCGAATCTGACCGGCACCACGCCGCTCCGCAGCGTTCTGGAAGCGATGATCGCGCACAGCGACAACTCGGCGACCGATGCCGCCCTGGCCGCCTGCGGGGTGGACAAGGTGCGTGCGCTGATCCGGCGCGCGGGCCTCACGCATACGGAAATCCCCAATTCGACACGACAGCTCTTCTGCTACCTCGCAGGTGCGCCGTACGGAGTTGACCTCGGCTGGCACCGGGTGGAAGCGCTCCAGAATGGCAAGTTGTTCGGGGCGCCACGCCAACCGCTGAACGACCTGGAGACGATGGCCAGCACCGGGCGGGAGATGGTGCGGTGGTATCAGACGGCCCTTACCGGCGCCTATTTCGCCAAGCCGGGAACGCTGAGAGAATTCAAGCGCATCCTTGCCATGGCCGATGCGATTGCGCTGACCGTGCCGGCGGATATTGCGGCGTACGGCAAGGGCGGCAGCATGGATTGGAACGGTTTCCACTGCTTTGCCTTTGCCGGCCAGATGATCGCCAACGGAGCCCAGGTGACGTTCTATTTCACCATCAACTGGACCGGTGAGGCGGGCGGAGTCCAACCCATGTCCCTCGCCTACAAGAAAGCCGTGTCCGAAGTGCTGAGCGCAGCCAAAACGGCGATGTCGTAGAGCATGTTCATCATCCGGCCGAATTGTGCCGGATTGGATCACCGCCCTCCCTGGCTCACATCCGGTGAGACTGGAGACGGCCCCGCGCCCGGTTGCTGTGGCGCCTTCCGCTTCAGGTCGCTCTGGCTTTCAGCGGCTCGACCGTGCGGCCCCGGCTGCGCGAGATCAGCCAGCCGCCGAGCGGCAGGAGCGGCAACGAGAGCCACTGCCCCATGGTAAGGCCGAACAGCAGGTAGCCGTAAAAGGGATCCGGCTCGCGGAAGAATTCGCAGGTGATGCGTGCGATGGCGTAGCCGACAAGAAAGCAGCCGGTGAGGAAACCCGGACGCGCACGCAAATCCGCCTTGCGTGAGAGCACATAGAGGACGATCAGCAACACCACGCCTTCGAGAAACGCCTCGTAAAGCTCGCTCGGGAAGCGCGGAGCAAGGCCGTATTTAGGAAACACCTGCGCTGCACGGGGAAAGATCATCGCTCCCGGCCACCAGGAGGGTGCTACCCGACCGACCAGCTCGCCGTTGATGAAGTTGGCAACGCGACCCAGGCCGAGCCCGATCGGCACCGCAACGGCGAGCCGATCGGCGAACCCCAGCATGTCCATTCCCTGGCTGCGACAGTACCACCAGGTGACGAGTGCCACGCCGATCATCCCGCCGTGGAAGCTCATACCGCCATCCCAGACGGCGAAAATCATTGGCAAGTGCGTGAAATAATAGCTCGGCTGATAGAACAGTACGTAGCCGAGCCGGTCGCCGATGACGACGCCGAGGGTCGCCCAGCTCAGGAAATCGTCCACCTGCAAATGGGTTGCGACAATGGGAGCTTCGCGCACCAGTCGGCGCAGCAACCGCCAGCCGAGCAAGATGCCGACGATGTAGGCCAGCGCGTACCAGTGGATGGCGAACGGCCCGAGGCGTAGCGCGATCGGGTTGAAGCCAGGGAAGACCAGCGGCTTCATCGATAGGGGTCGTCCTTGAGCAGGTAATCCTGCACGTACTCGCGCACACCCTCGGCGAGGGGCGCGAACGCATGTGTGCAGCCTGCCGCGCGCAGCCGGTCCAACGGCGCCTCGGTGTGGTACTGATATTGGCGGGCAAGCTCGGCGGGCATGTCGATGAAGCTGATATGCGCCGGCCGGCCGGCCGCGGCGGCGACCGCTTCGGCGAGCGCGCGATAGGTCTCGGCGCGGCCGGTGCCGACATTGAAGAGCCCGTTCACCTCGGGATGGTCGATCAGCCAGAGCAGGATCGCGACGACATCGCCGACCCAGACGAAATCACGGCGCTGCTCACCGTCGGCGAAGTCCGGGCGCAGCGAACGATAAAGGCGCATCGTGCCGTCGGCCATCAGCTCGTCGAATTTCACCTTGACCACCGAGATCATGCGGCCCTTGTGATACTCGTTCGGCCCGTAGACGTTGAAGAACTTGAGCCCGGCCCATTGCGGCGGCCGGGCCCGGCCGGCGGCCAGCGCCCGCGCCAGCGCGAGGTCGAAGGCGTGCTTGCTCCAGCCATAGAGGTTCAGGGGCGTCAGGCACGCGAGGGAAGCGGGCGCGATGTCGTCGGCGAAGCCGGTCGCGCCGTTACCGTACGTCGCGGCCGAAGAAGCGTAGAGGAAACGCACGTGCCTGAGCGTGCACCACTCCCAAAGGCGGAGCGAAAACTCGACATTGTTCTCCCACATCTCGCCACCGTCGCGGCTGGTCGTGTCCGTGACTGCGCCGAGATGACAGATGATCTCGACCGGTGGGTGGCTCTCCAGGAAATCGGCCAGCGCGTCGGGCGCGATGATCCGCGCGGGTGGATGGTGGCAGAGATTGCGCCACTTGCCGCCGGCCCGCAGATGGTCGACAATAACGGTTTCGTGGCCGCGTGCTTCGAGTGCGGCGTGCAGGTTCGAGCCGATGAAGCCGGCTCCTCCGGTGACGAGAATCATGGCGGCGCCTTATAGGAGCGGGCGGCCAGCCCAGGAAGCCGGGCGGCTGAGAGGGGCAGATTCGAGGAGCAGAGGCAATGGCAGAACGCCCACGGATCTTCGACGATTTCGCCGGCGTGGCCGGCGGAGCCATTTCGGCCCTGGTCGGCATCGGCGAGGAAACGGAGGCATTGCTCCGCGCCCGGCTTGACGAGCTGATCCGCCGCTTCGACCTCGCGAGTCGCCCCGATCTCGAGGCGGTGAAAGAGCTGGCCGGCAACGCGCGCACCGCCTCCGAGGAGTGCGCGGCCCGCCTGGAGAGCCTGACCGCGCGGCTTGCGGAGCTCGAGGGACGGATTGCCGCCCTCGAGAAGCCGGCGGAGGAACCGGAGCCGCCGGCAGCCGGCTGATGTGAGAAATCACCGCGGCGCTTGCGGCGCGCCCCGGTGGGTCGGTAAGTTGCCGTACTGGGCGCCACCTCAGTTGCGCGCCCGATTCGCGGTGTCCTTCGGGCGGCCGCAAGGTCGCCTGGGGTCCGACCCTGACAGGGGAGAGTCTGATGCCCCCCACTGCTCACGTTGACCCAACCGATACGGCCGCCAATCCGCTCGACACGATCGAGCAGATCATCGGCGCGAATGGCTGGTCGTTCGACCGGAGCGGCGAGTGCGAAGTCACCGCCGAGGTCTCCGGCCAATGGTCCGACTACACGCTTTACTTCAACTGGTCGGCCGAGATGAGTGCGATGCATTTCACCTGCGCATTCAATTTCAAGGTTCCGGCGCAGCGCCGGGCCGCATTTCACGAACTTCTCGCGCTTTCCAACGAGCGCCTTTGGATCGGCCATTTCGGCATTGGCACCGAGGACAGCATTCCGGCTTTCCATCAGTCTGTGCTGCTGCGTGGCACGGCCGGCGCGTCTCAGGAGAGCCTGGAGGACATGCTGGACATCGCCCTGACGGAATGCGAACGCTTCTACCCGGCCTTTCAGTTCACGGTCGCCGCCGGCAAGCCCGCCGCCGAGTCGCTTGCTGCGGCGCTGCTGGAATGTGCGGGTGAGGCATGATGCAACGCCCGCGATGACGGCATTGCTGCCGCCGCTGCTGTTGGTCGGGTGCGGCCGAATGGGCAGCGCCCTCTTGGGGGCGTGGCTGGAGCAAGGGCTCGAGGCCTCGGTGGTGGTCGATCCTGCGCCACGGCGCTCGTCCGGGATCGCCAGAGCTGCCATCGTCGCGGACGCGACCGGGATTCCGGCGGCGTTCAGCCCGGCCTCAGTGGTATTCGCAATCAAACCACAGCAGGCCGAGGCAGTGCTCGCGCAATATGCCCGGTTTGCCCATTCAAGCGTGTTTCTCTCCATCATGGCCGGCCGCACGATCAATGGCATCGCCAGTGCGTTGGGCCGCGGGGTGGCCTCGGGGGCGGCCATCGTCCGTGCCATGCCGAACACCCCCGCCGCGATCCGGGCCGGCATGACGGTCGCCTGCGCCGGCGGACGCGTCAGCGACATCCAAAAGGAGCTGTGCACGCGGCTGCTTGCGGCGGTTGGCCACGTCGCCTGGGTGAACGACGAGTCGCTGCTCGACGCCGTGACCGCCGTCTCAGGCAGCGGGCCGGCCTATGTTTTTCTGCTGGCCGAGCTTTTGGAGCGGGCGGCGATCGAACAGGGACTGCCGGCCGATCTCGCGCGACTGCTCGCGCGGCGGACGATCTCCGGCGCCGGGGCGCTGCTCGAGGCAAGCAGCGAGGATGCCGCGCAGCTCAGGACGGCTGTGACCAGCCCCGGAGGAACCACCGAGCGTGCGCTTTCGGTGCTGATGGATGCGCGCGCCTGGCCGAGTGCGGTCTCGCGCGCGATCGCCGCGGCCACCGCGCGCTCGCGCGAGCTGGCGCGTTAGAGCGCATTCAGGCTGACTGAACACGCTCTCTGTTTGTTTTCTCGAGCAATTTCATCACCCTGACTGACATCTGGCGATTCCAGTCAGGGTGATATTGCTCTAGCGCATCTCTGCCGTGTCTCTCACCTGCGGGACGGCGGGGCCTTCCGGCGGCACGGGCAGGTTTCAGGGCACGGGCGGGGCGCAAGCGTCAGCGCGACTCGGTCCAGCTTTCAGAAAACGCAAGAGCGCAGGTGCTGAAGGGCTTGCCGTCACGCTCGGCCGGGAATGGGCGTCCCTTCGCCTGCACTCCGTTGACCGTCAGGCGGGCGCCGAGCGCAGGAATCAATACGGTGCAGACGCCGTATTTGCGTGCCGGCGGCGGGCCGGGCTCAGTGTGGATCAGCGACGGTTCGCCGATGCTGTACCAGGTCAGTGCGACCTCCTCATCGTGGGAGATCGCTCGCTCGGTCCAGAAGTCGCGCACATCGCCCGCCTTGTCGAACACCGCGCCGGTCACCGGGATCGCGGTATCCTTGAGTTCACTGTTGAGCATGCCCTGCACAGTATTCTGCAGCCAGCGCGCCATGGCGATATTGTCGGAATAAATCTTCCACCGCCCCGCGGTCAGTTCGCTCTTCAGGTACAGCACGTGGCCGGCGCCGGCCGGCGAGATCACAATGCGCCAGAAGCTGGCGTTGGTCGCAATCGCGCCAGCTTCGGTCTCGCTCAAGCGGATGAAAGGGTTTTCGCCGGTCAGGATCAGCCGGTTTGGGTCAAGGGACATCGGTTCTTCCCCGCGGATATGACGGCCAGAGCCTACAGGCTGCTCGGGGGCGCACGCAATCGGGTGGTGCGGCCGCGTGAGCGAGGTATCGATGCGGGGCCTCGCATTCTCATATCGCGATTTCGAAGCGGGGTCACGTATTGTCCGTCAATGGCGGAGCTGCCGCGGCAGAACCGCGTGGCTCGACTAGTGTGCCGATTCCGACGCTTGTATCTCATGAATGGAACGTTCGCGTGGCACGCTAGCTCTTTGATTTCAGTGTCCTGCCAAAAGGGGAATTTGGGGCCAGCGGTGACAAGCGGCGAGCGCCCGTGCGTCGGACGGGAGGCTGTTGTCGGGCGATCGAGAGGGGCGCAGTTTGCGCCAGCACAGGGACATCCGAGGCGTTGGGGCGCAGACGAGCGGTGCGTTGTGGGGCGCGCTTGTCGTGTGCAGCCGGATGTCTGATCCGAGAAGGCAAAGGAGGGCAGATGGTGGATGAGCCGCCGGTCGATAACGCCACCGCGGCATCTCGGGCTCCGGAAGCGTTGGGCGAGCGTGACCTGCCGGTCAGTCTGCATCCTATGGTCACGACGACGGCGGTAGCGGGCATTGCCTGGTCGATTCTCGTCTTGTGGGTCGTGTTCCTCATCAGGGCGAGCCTCGACGAACTCGTGTTTCTCACAGCGGTCACAATTATCGGTGGGATTCCGGTCGGGTGTGTCGTCGGGTTCAGCTGGCAGCGGTATGCGCGCGGGGTGGACGCGCAGGAAAGGGGCTTCAACCGCCGGCCGCGCGACTTCCGCGACTTCCTCAACAGCGAGATGGAAATCGCAACCGGGCGGATCAAAGGAAAAGATGCCTACTGGTTCGCGGTGGCGATCTGTGTTGCATGCGCGATCTTTGGCACGGGCATCGGGATCAGCCTCGGCCTGGCTTGAGCCTTATTCAGAGTTCGCGTGGGCGGCAGCGGCTTTGCATGGCAGCGCAGGCACGGCGTTCGGCGTCCGGGCCGAGCCTCAAGAGGCAGGAAGGCGCGATTTTCCGCGATTGCTCGTCGCTCAGCCAGAACGAGCGGCTTCGCATGCCCGGCCGCTTCCTTTCCCGGGCAAGGAGTGAGCAGCCCGTTCGCGGCGCAACAATTCTTTTGCGTCGTCACTCCGGCGGTCCGCCTGCAACGCTTCTTGTCCCCAAAACCGGTTCTCGGGTTGGACCACGTGCGCGCCGGCTTCGCGGGCGAACCCTGCCGCTGCTATAAGCCCCGCGATGACCTTACCATTCGCGCTGCCCGCCTGGGTCCCCTGGTGGCTGTTCTTTCTGGTTCTTGCACTGGGGGTTCTCTATCTCCTTGCGTTCCTGGTGATGCCCTTCAGCGTGTTCGGCCTGAAGGGGCGCCTGGAGGGAATCGAGGCACGGCTCGACGAAATCCAGACGGAAATGCGACGCCTCACGCTCAGGCTGCCGGAGTTTCCGGGGAACGGCGAGTACGAGGAGGAGCCACTTCCATTGCCCCTGCCGCCGGGTCGTTGGGCAACCGAGACGAGAGGCCCCCCCATCCCGCCGGCGCCCGCGGTTTCGGCCGCCGAGGGCCCGCTCCGGTCTGCATCCGGCCGGGGAGGCCGGCAGGAGCGCGCCGCGCGGGACGCGCACGCGCGGACTGAACCGAGGATCGACTGGCCACAATGACGGGGCGGCGGACCTAATGCGCCGACTTTAACGCTTGTTACCCACGATGGACATGCTGGGTCGACGCACTCGCTCTTTATTTTCAGTGACCTGCTTATCCCCTTTCGGTCGCTGCCGAGGGCCGCGACCGACGGGGGCAGGCACTGGGCCTCCGGCACGTGACAAGCATCGCCGGCCTCGACTACGCTGTAACGCGGGTTGGGAGAAACGGGCTCCGGCATGCGGTTAGAGCAATGGAGGCATGCTTACTACGTGTGGCCGATGTACCGGCTGACGTACGCCATCTTCTGTAAGCGGGAAACAGAGGCAGACAGTGACGCCTGAGGACGGCCGCTCTGGCGGGACCTCGACGAAGGCGGAAGACGCCGGGCGGGATGCGAAGGCGCTCGGCCACACGATCGACCCGGTGGCAGTGCTGTTCCGACAGCTCGATGCCTTTCTGCGTCACCGCGACGGGATCCGGGAGTTCTCGGACGAGCCGTTATGCATTCTCCGGCTTTCACGGGAGCAGGCAGGGCGGCGGCTTCTGCTTTCCGATGGCACCACGATCGTCCCCGGCGAACCGGTGGGCGAGCTCCACTTTTGGAGTGAGCACATGACGACGTTTGCGCGCCGCGGGCCCGACCTCGCCTGGGCGGTGGAAACGTACCGGCGCCTGAGGCTGTCGTTCCGACTTCTGGCCGGAGCGCTCGAGAGCGATTGCGCGTGGCGTGATCTCAGGGCGGTGTTCGCACGCTGGGCGTTCGCGGGTGCCTTTGATACCAGCCATCAGCGGCGACTCATCGAAGAGTTCGGGCTCGATATTTTCCCCCCTGACAGCAGGATTGCCCATCGCCTGCACGACCTGATGCAAGATTTTCTCCTCTGGGGTTTGCTGCGCGCCTTCAACCCCCGGGCGCTCGGGAGTCACGGTTTTTTCCGATCGCGACAAGAGCTCTGGGTTTCCAAACCGAGTATACTTGCGCGCTTCTCGCCCGGGCTTTCCTGCCGGCTCGCACCCGGGCGGGCGCTCGGGCCTTGAACGGCCCAGCGAGCAGCTTGTGGATGTCGGAATGACGGTTCCATCAATGACCGAGCGGAGAGAATGGCAATGCGTGTGAGCGTGGTGCAAATGAGCCCCGGGCACGACAAGGCAGAGAATATCTCGCAGGCAACACGGCTGATCGATGCGGCGGTGATTTCCGACCGGCCGGATATCGTTGCTCTGCCCGAACTCTGGACGTCGCTCGGCGGCGATCGCGCTGCCAAGTTCGCGCAAGCCGAACCACTGCCGGCGGCAAATTCGAACGAAATTGGTGGGCCAGCGTACGAGTTCCTGCGCAAGACGGCGCGAGAAAAGCAGATTCACGTGCACGGTGGTTCGATTGCGGAGGCAGCCGGAGACAGGCTGTTCAATACGTCCGTGGTATTCGACCCGGCGGGGCGTGAGATCGCGCGTTACCGCAAGATTCACCTGTTTGATGTGACCATTCCTGACGGTACGGGATACCGGGAAAGCGCAACGTTCGCGGCGGGAGACCAGGTGGTCACCTGCGACGCGCAAGGGGTCCGGATCGGGCTTGCGATCTGTTATGATCTTCGTTTTGCAGAAATTTTCATGGCGCTCAGGCGGGCTGGCGCCGAGCTGATTTTTCTGCCGGCCGCATTCACGCGCGAAACCGGCAAGGATCACTGGGAAGTGCTGGTTCGGGCGCGGGCGATCGAGACCCAGTGCTGGTTTGCCGCCCCCGCGTGTTACGGGAAGCATCTTGGTGCAACCGGTGGGTTGCGCTGGACTTACGGTCATTCGCTCCTGTGCGACCCGTGGGGTCACGTGGTGGCCAGCGTCTCTGACGGCACCGGCTGGACGACCGCACGAATCGACCAGGAGCTCACCCGGCGCGTGCGCCGCGACATGCCGGTTTTCACACATCGCAGGCTCAGCTGACCAAGCTGACGACGCTTTCCATGCCTACGGTTGCGCGCGCTTTGGACCGACCGGAAGAGCGGCGTGCGCAGGCGATTGCTTTCGTCGCGTCGCAATCGCCACTGGCGCAGCAAGGTCTGGACCGGCTGGTTGCGCGATTCGGCACATTCCCGCTGGAGCGAGCGGAAGTTGTCGTCGCGCTCGGTGGCGATGGTTTCATGCTCGAGACCTTGCACAGCATGCTCACCTACGGCCTTCCGGTTTATGGGATGAACTGCGGGTCGGTTGGCTTTCTGATGAACGGCTACGCCGAGTCAGGGCTTGCCGAGCATCTGGCCGAGGCGCAGAGGACGGTGCTCTATCCACTGCGCATGCGTGCCGTGACTGCCGATGGGGCGGTCGTCGATGCGCTCGCATTCAACGAGGTCAGCCTGCTCAGGCAGTTGCGTCAGGGGGCGAAGATCAAGGTTTCCGTGGATGACAGGGTGCGGCTCGAAGAGCTGATGTGCGATGGCATACTGACCTCAACACCGGCGGGATCCACCGCATATAATCTCTCCGCGCACGGACCGATCGTCCCTCTTTCGGCGAATCTTCTGTCGCTCACTCCGATCAGCGCGTTCCGTCCCCGGCGGTGGCGGGGCGCGCTTCTGCCGAGCACGGCGAAGGTCACGTTCGAGGTCCTGGAAGCGGCGAAGCGTCCGGTTGCGGCGGTCGCGGATTTCACCGAGGTGCGCGACGTGGTGCACGTCCTCGTGCAAGAAGACCGCTCGCTCTCGGTGAGCGTATTGTTCGATCCCGATCAGGCCCTTTCGGAACGCATCATCGCGGAGCAGTTCACGAGCTGACGGCTCGAAGCGGCAACCGAGACGGCCGTTTCGTGCGCTTATCGATGGCCGGCCTCGCGTGATCCGACGTCAAGGTGACCCGGCCGCTTCATTGTGCAGCTGCGAAGATTTCCTTTTAATCATCCCCTGGACCGCCGATCTCCACATCAATTTGCTCTATCATCCGGCCGGCTGCCTGCGGCATCTGGCTGCCCGGGCTACGGCATGCCAAATAGCGAACCCGGTGCCGCTCGCCTTATGATACGGTGGCGATAAGGAGGAGGGAGATCCAATGACAAAGCTCAGTGCGCAGGGAGGCTGGAAGCCGTCGCGGCGGCAGGTTTTGGCCGGTGCGGGGGGCATCACGGCAGCGGCGGTGCTGCCGGCTGCCGTGCGGGCGGCGCCAACGGGCGAGCCGATCAAGATCGGCGTTATCGCCGAGATCTCGACGTTGCCAGGCGCGGCGATCCCGAACGGGAGCCGGATAGCAGCCGACGAAATCAACACCAAGGGCGGCGTCATGGGCCGCCCGATCCATCTCGTCATTTATGATGACCACGAATCGGCGTCCGATGCGACCCGGGCGTTCCAGCGGCTGAAGAGCGTGGACGAGGTGGTCGCCGTGATCGCGAGCTACACCAGCGAGGTGGCGCTCGCGCTCGAACCGTGGTCAGCCAGGCTGAAGATGCCGTTCATCACGCCGGGCGCTGCGAGCAACCTGATCTCCGAGCAGGTGCACAAGGACTATAATCGTTTCAAATACACGTTCCACGGTTGGTTTACTTCTTATTTCATCGCCGAGAGCGTCGCCGATTCGGCGCGCGATATCCTGGTCGATCAGTTGCACATGAAGACCTGCGTCATCATGAGCGAGGACGCGGACTGGACGACGCCGCTCGATGCTGCCTATCTCCAGTTCCTGCCGAAGGTCGGGCTCAAAGTGCTCGACCACATCCGCTTCTCCCCCGACACCACGGACTTCACACCGATCTTCAACACGATCGAGGGGAAGAATCCGAATGTCGTCATCACCGGCCTCAGCCATGTCGGCGTGGTGCCTACGGTGCAGTGGGCAGAGGGGCGGGTGCCGATTGCCATGTACGGCGTGAGCTCGCAGGCGACTTCGAGCGCGTTCTGGAAAGACACGCATGGTGCCTGCGAGGGCGTCACCAGCCAGACGGGTGCCGGGCCGGATTCGGCGATTACCCCGGAGACGCTGCCCTTCACGCAAAACTATCTCAAGCGCTACGGCCTGCTGCCGGCTTATTGCGGGTATTCGGCCTACGATTTGGTGTACGTGCTTGCCGAGGCGATCACCCGCGTCAAATCGACCAATGCCGACAAGATGGTGACCGGGCTCGAGGCAACAGATCACATCGGTACGATCGGGCGCGAGAAGTTTTACGGTCGGCAGGACCGCTTCACGCATGCGCTTGAGTATGGTGTCGATCTCGTTCCCGGCGTGATGATTCAGTGGCAGCAGGGCAAGCTGAAGACGATCTGGCCGGTGAAATACGCAACTGCCAAGCCCTCCTTTCCGTCGTTCGTCAAGGTGTAGAGGGCCGCATTGCCCCGGCGGGCGCGGGCGCGCGCGCCGGGGCCGCTCGGCTAGTGTGCCGATTCCAACGCTCGTATCTTACGAGTGGAGCCTTGTCGCGGCACACTAGAGCGTGTTCAGCTTGACTGAACACGCTCTGCGTTGATTTTTCTGGGCAATTTCATCAACCTGACCGGCATCTGGCGATTCCAGTCAGGGTGATATTGCTCTAGCGCTTTGTCTTCAGTGGCCTCTCAATCCCCTTACGGCTGTTGCCGAGGGCAACAACCGACGGGGGCAGGACACTGGCTCTTTGTTTTCAGTGGCCTCTCAATCCCCTTACGGCTGTTGCCGAGGGCAACAACCGACGGGGGCAGGACACTGACTCTTTGTTTTCAGTGGCCTGCTTATCCCCTTACGGCTGTTGCCGAGGGCAACAACCGACGGGGCAGGACACTGACTC
>JBOHMN010000246.1:0-2426 GCA_050730175.1 Acetobacteraceae bacterium
GTTCACGGTCTGCTCGTTTCTCTGCGGGACCTCCGCAAGCCTTGGCGAGCTGGTCGTGTTCCGGCTCATGCAAGGCTTTTTCGGCGGCGGCCTGCAACCCAATCAACAGGCGATCGTGCTCGACGTAATGCCGCCAGCGCAGCGCGCGCGCCTTCGGGGTCGTCGCGATAGCCGTCATTTTCGCTCCCATCATTGGCCCGACGCTCGGTGGGTGGATCACCGACAGCTACAGCTGGCGCTGGGTGTTCTTTATCAACATTCCCGTTGGCCTCTTTACCTTTGCAATGGTCGGGCGGATGGTCGAGGATCCACCGTGGGTGCTCCGCGCGCGCCAGCGGGACAACCGCATCGATGTGCCTGGACTGATGCTGATCGCACTCGCCATCGGTGCGACGCAGATCATGCTGGACCGCGGCGAGGATGCGGGTTGGTTCAGTTCGCCGACAATCCAGCTGCTTGCGTTCGTCGCCGCGATCGGGTGGATCGGCGGGATCTTCTGGCTGACGGAAAAGCGGCATCCACTGGTCAATCTCTGGACCTTCAAGGATAGGAACTTCGCGGTTTCCTGCCTGATGGTGGTCGCGTTGTTCGGCGTGCTCTATTCCAGCGGCGTGCTGATCCCGCAGCTCGCGCAGGTACAACTCGGCTATACTGCCCTACTCGCAGGCCTCGTGCTCTCGCCCGGAGCGATCGTGGTATTGCTGTTGATACCTCTCGTCACGCGCGTCCTGATGCCGAGAGTCGAGACCCGGCTGATCATCGCATTCGGCTTTGTGGTGCTCGGTTTCGCAATGCTCTACACGAGTTCGCTCGCGCCCGATCTGGATTTCCGGACGCTCGTCCTGATGCGACTTGCGCAGAGCGCGGGACTGGGCTTCCTGTTCGTCCCGATCAGCACCAGCGCGTACATGACACTGCCTCGCGAGCTCAATACCGACGCGGCCGCGCTCTACGTTTTTGTCCGGAACATCGCCAGCTCAGCGGCGATCTCCATTTCGACCGCCGTCGTCGCAACGCTAAGCCAAAGCTCGATGGCGCATCTCTCAACCCATCTCAACCCGGCGAACCCCGGCTACGATGGCGCCCTCGCACACGTCTCAAGAGCGCTCCTTAATCTTGGCCACGCCCCGGCTTCGATCGCGGGCCAGACACTGGGATGGCTGTACCAGACGTTGCAGACAGAGGCCGCCTTCGTCGCCTATCGCGACGTCTTCATGTACTGTGCGGTTATTGCCTTCGCCGCAGTACCACTCAGTTTCCTCTTCTCGCGCATCCGTGCGGGGAACAGACAGGCTGCGCACTGATGGAGTGCATCCCAGAACGCGCGCCTGAGAATGCTGGTGTGCAGATCGCTGCGCGGGAAACGGGACGGGAGCGGACCAGACTGACGTGTCGCCGTTTCGGCACGTCCGTAGCCGGTTATTGCGCACGTGTTTTGACCGTTACCATGGTGGCGGCGACGGGGATGGCAGGACGGGGTTCCGTCGCCACGCCGGCGGAGGCTTCGGTGAGAGGGCCGGTGGGGTCGTGGTTCACCGCGACTGGGAAAGCAGTGGTCCGGATCGCGGGCCGCAATGAGGAGTTATGGGGCCGGATCATCGGCATCTTACGCGCGCCGGGTGCGGCGATGCGGACCGATATCGCCGAGCACTCGCAATGCGGGCTCGCCATCATCCACGCCGACGGCCCGCATGGGAGCGGCGTTTGGATCGGCACAGTGCGCAGCCCGCGCAACGGTCGATCCTACGGTGCGCGGCTTGGCGTCGACGAAGCCGGAGACCTCCGACTCCGGGGCTTCCTCAGCATTCCAATGCCTGGCGAGACGGTGAGGCGGCCGACCTTCTGGGGCCAGCCCGGCGCCGCATGCCGCGTGTCATGAGACCGAGAAAGGGAATGACAATGAACAGCAACGGATTGGCCGGGCGGCGGGCGCTGCTTACGCTCGCAGGCGCCGCTCTCCTCGCTGCCGCCGTACCCTGGGCGCGAAGTGCGCGCGCCGCAGGTACCCAAGGTGCGGCGGCACCTGTTGCGCGACTCGACAGTGCTCTGCTTGCCGCGATGAGGGCAGGCTCCCGCGGCACGTCCTTTTCTGCCCGTTATGCCGCGCTTCAGCCCGTGATCGCGCGGGTCTTCGATCTCGAACGGGTGCTCGCGGCCTCGGTCGGATTCTCCTGGCCTGCACTTTCCGACCCACAGAAGACGGCGCTGATGGCCGCGTTTCGCCGCTATACTGTTGCCACATACGTCGCCAACTTCGACAGCTACGACGGGCAGAGCTTCGAGGTCATGCCCGGCGTGCGCGAGGTCGGCAACGGTGAGATGGTTGTTCTCACCAAGTTGATCCGGCGAGACCGCTCTCCGGTCGTGCTCGCCTACGTCATGCGCCAAAGCCCGGCGGGATGGAAGGTGGTGGACGTGCTGACGGA
>JBOHMN010000247.1:0-11484 GCA_050730175.1 Acetobacteraceae bacterium
GGGCAGGCCCGAGACCCTGCTGGCGGACAACGGGTATTTCAGTGCGGGCAACGTGGCGGCGTGTGAGGCGGCGCAGATCGTGCCGATGATCGCCACCGGGCGCGAGCCGCATCATCCCTCGCTGGCCGAGCGCTTCGCGGCTGCGCCGGAGGCACCGAAGGACCCGACGCCGGTTCAGGCCATGGCGCACCGGCTGAAGACGCCGGAGGGCAAGGCGCTGTACGCGCTGCGCAAGCAGGTTCCGGAGTCGGTGTTCGGCATCATCAAATCGGTGCTGGGTTTCCGGCACTTCCTGCTGCGGGGCCTGGAGTGTGTTCGCGGCGAGTCGAGCGTTGTGACGATGGTGTGGAATCTGAAGCGGATGTTCGCCCTCTGCCCCGCCTGAGCCGGGATAGAGGGTTCTATCGTCCGTGGCTGTTGGCGAGCTGAGGAAATTGAGTCGGAAAGGTCCGCTTGCCGCTCCTGATCGGAGCGACTCGGTACAGCACCGAAACCGGCATGCTGCTTACGATCCGGCCGGGTAAACTCACTCCGACAGGCTGCTCTCATGTTCGCCGTCAAGGGGATGGGCATGTGTGGTGGTTCCGCGGCGGCGGATGGGCTGAGGCTATGGGGTTTGCGGAGCAGGAGACAGGATCCGATTCGCCAGCGTCGTTGCGTCACGTCCCGATCGGTCTTCACCCGGTCGCCCGACTTCATCGGGATCAGCGACGGCGCCACCACGAATGCAATCGTGACCATCACCCGCAAGCCGCCGCTGCAGCCCGTAGCCGCAGGGCCCCGCTTCATAGCAAAAGCTGATCCGCCGACCACTTTTAGCGAGACGTGCCGCCATCTTGCTCAAAACATCCGGGCGGTTCGCAGACACCCCCATCTGCCGCACTTCTCCGGCCCGGCCGTGCTCCGCCACCGCCACCGAAACCGTCGCTTTGTGCACATCCAAGCCGACGTATGTGATATGTTCCATCAGCCTCGCTCCCCATGCATGAGGCTCTGCGCCGGTCACCCGGTACAGCCCTCGACACTATGCATGCTGAGGAGCGGGCTGCCGATCACGCGGCGGACATAGGGTCTAGAGCAATATCGCCCTGACCGGAATCACCAGATGCCGATCAGGGTGATGAAATTGCTCGAGAAATAGACAGCGAGCATGTTCAGCCGACCTGAACATGCTCCAGGGCGAATGCCTTGCCGAGCGCCGCCTCTCCGATCCTGGTCAATGCGACGGCGCGGCTCCCTTCGATCCGCCGAAGCCAGCCGCGCGCGAACCAGGCACGGGCCATGGCGGTGCCGACGGCGCCGGCGATATGCGGCCGCCGTTCGCTCCAATCGAGGCAGGCACGGCAGTAGATGCGGCGGCCGCCGCGGCGTGACGCATACACGCGCGCCGCTTCGAGATCGACGCCGAGGCCCAGGAGAAACGCCGCGCCCTCTTCGCTGAGCGCCCCACCATCGGGGGAAAGATCGATCTGGCCGCGTTCGATCATGCGATCCGCCACGGCAACGGCGAGCTGCCCGGCCAAATGGTCGTAGCAGGTGCGCGCCCGGCGCAGCGCCGCGTCACGCGGCCCGGTCGCGGTGCGCACCGGACGGACCGGCAAAGCTCGCCGGCTCGCCGTGACAGACATGATGTTCTCCAGCATCCGCGCGACCTCTGCCGAAGCCAGCCGGTGATAGTGATGCCGGCCCTGACGGGTCATTGTAAGCAACCCGGCATCGGTCAGATGCGCAAGGTGGCTGCTCGTGGTCTGCGGCGTGATTCCGGCGGCGCGGGCCAGCTCAGATGCCGTCAGCGCGCGCCCGTCCAGCAACGCGATCAGCATGTTGGCGCGTGCCGGATCGCCGATCAGGGCTGCCGTTTCGGCCAATTGTGCGGTGCTCGTCATCACAGTGTTCGCCATCAATTGCGCCTCCTTTGCAACGCCTTTGAGACCTCGGCTTTGAAGGTCCGTCCGAGATCAGGGCCCGTGCCGAAGTCGTGCCGGAAAACGTAGAGTAGCGGGCGCCATTCGGCAGGGTCGATATGGTTCGTCCCAGGCACGACGGTGTGGCGATGCGCGTGTGCTCTGAGCACCCTCGTCTCGATGATCCGGCAGCTTTCGGGCCGCTCGTCGGGCCAGGCAGCCCCGGGATCGTGCGCATCGAGCACCTCTGCCTCGAGCTGGATCGGACATTCGGCAATGCGTTCCGGCCTGATGAGCTCGGAGGCAACCGGGGTGAAGCCCGCGCGATCGAATTTTCCCGGCGCGAATTCGTAGCCGAGCAGCACGTTGTGGGGCGGCACGGGGTTGCGGCCCTTGGTACGGGCAAGCGCCTCGACGCGGGATGCAAGCTCGGGAGTTGGGAAATTGATCACGAGCTCCCGCTCGCGGACGGCGTTCTCGCGTCCCTTGATGGTTTCCGTCAGCCCGAGCACGTTCCTATCGAACAGGGCAAAGGCCGAGGACATCGGTGAGATATTGGTGCTGCCATCCGGATTCCGCGTCGCGAGCAGCGCAACCAGCGTGCCGACATAGAGGATGGAAGGCGTGATCGTAACATGATCCGCGATCGCTTGGTGGATCGCGGGAAACGCAAGGCCGGCGCGCATTGGGCAACTCCATAGCAAGGGCGCGCCGATTTAGTCTCACATCAGCGCGTGATGCTTCGGCCGCAGCCGAAGCATCACGCGCTGGCTGGCCGGCTTCCTCAGCCGTTCGCGCCGGCGCTCAGCCGGTTGATCTGCGCGCGCATGGCGTCGAGCAGCGCCTGCACATCCTCCCCGCCGTTGCGCGTGATCACGCTTGCGTAGTCGCTCCGCTGGGTGATGCGCAGGCTCGTACCTTCGGCGACGAGGTCGACGATCTTCGGGCTGCCCGACGCGAAGCTCACGATCCACTGCAAATCCGCCGGTTGGCTGTTCGGCACACGTATCGTGGTCGTTACGGCGATGTCGCCGTTCATCGGAATTGCCCGGTCGATGCTGAAGGTGGTGCCCTTGTACTGGCTGAGGCGGCCGGTGACGTTGAACACGAGATAGCGCCGGAAAAGAGCCAGATAGGTCTCACGCTGCGCCGGCGTCGCTACCCGCCAGAAACGCCCGAGCGCGAAGCGCGCCACGCCGTCGACATCGACGTCCTCGTCGACGATCTTGGCCAGCGCCTTCTCGCGCGCACCAGGGGACATGTCCGAATTGATCATGGACAAGATCGACTGCCCGGCGTGCTGCACGAAGGTTTTGGCTTCGGCCACCTGGTCGGCTGCCGTGGCCGGCCGGGCCGCGGTCAAGGCAAGCGCTGCAAGCAGCAAGCTACGACGATCAAGCATGGGCTTACTCACTCGGTTGCTTCGGCAGATCAAACCAGACCGGAATCGTGTGGGTCCGGCCCTTCTTGGCGGCCTCGATCTCCGCCGCCCGGTGCTGGCGGAAGAGGCTGCGGAAGGTCGCGTACGGGTCGAGCGCGGTCCGCTTCACCGACTCGATCGCGGGCAGACTCCGCGCATATTGCGAGACCGTGGTCGTGCCGAGCGAGGCCCAGTGGAAGGCCGTAACCGCAGGCCCGCTGCCAAGCGCCCGGAGCGGGCTGCCCACCGTGCCACCGATGAAGCCGAACGTATCACGCGGGTCGGACGGGCCGAGCAGCGGCAGAAACAGATAGGGCCCAGGCGGCACGCCCCAGACGGCCAGCGTCATGCCGAGATCGGCCGGATGGGACGGGTAGCCCCAATCGGATGCGACGTCGAACAGGCCGCCGAGCCCGATCGTCGAGTTGATCAGGAAGCGCATCAAGGTGTCACCGGCACGCCTTGAGCGCGCCTGCAGCACGTCGTTGGCAAAGCGGTAGGGGCCGCCAAGGTTGTCGAGCGCGTTGGAAATGTTGGTACGAACGGATTCCGGCACAACATCGCGATAGGCGCGGGCCGCAGGTGTCAGGCTGACCACGGCGATATCGTTGCTCACCGCGTAGAGTACGCGGTTGGTCGGCTCGAGCGGGTCGTTGGTCTGGTGGAACGCTGCCAGGGCCTCAGGGTGGCTCGCCGGCGGCGGCGTGGCACATCCGCCGAGGGCGAGGGCCGCCACGGCCAGGAGTGGCAGGACGAACGGAATGAAGCTGCGCACCACGGGCGAGAATCCTGCGAAAGGTCATGCAACCGACACACGAGTCTACCACCTCCGGTCAAGCCGGCAACAAAGCCGCCCCTGCCGGCCGGCCGGCCTTGCTTTGCGCCGGTGATCCGGGCCAAGAGGGATAGCATGACAGCTCCGATTTCCTGGCCGGCGGCAGGGGTGCTCGAGCGCTGGCTGACCGGGCCCCGTTTTCACCCGCTGCCGAATCGCAGCCCCGGGACCCCTCCTCCTTTGCTGTCGTTCGAGTTCTTTCCCCCGCGCAGCGCGGAGCTGGAGGCGCAGCTCTGGACCTCTATCCGCCGCCTCGAGCTCCTGCAACCGCGTTTTGTCTCCGTGACCTACGGCGCCGGCGGCACGACGCAGGCACGCACGCATGCGATCGTCGTGCGCCTGGTCAAGGAAACGTCGCTGATTCCGGCCGCGCATCTGACCTGCGTCGGCGCCGGGCGTGACGAAATCGCCACGATCGCCCGCCGCTACTGGGATGGAGGCGTGCGGCATATCGTGGCGCTGCGCGGGGATCCGCCAGCCGGCCAGCGCTATGCGCCGCATCCGGCCGGGTTTGCCTTCGCCGCCGACCTGGTTGCCGGCCTGCGTCAGGTTGCCGATTTCGAGATTTCGGTCGCCGCGTATCCGGAAACGCATCCGGAAGCCGCCAGCCCCGGGGCGGATCTCGACAATCTGAAGCGCAAGCTCGACGCCGGCGCGACGCGTGCGATCACGCAGTATTTTTTTGATACCTCCGTCTATTTCCGGTTCCTCGATCGCTGTCTTGCCGCCGGCATCGCCGCTCCAATCGTGCCGGGGATCATGCCGGTTTCCAACTATGCGCAGGCAGTGCGGTTTTCCAAGCTGTGCGGGGCAAGCGTCCCGGCCTGGCTCGGCGAGATGTTCGAGGGAACCGATGATGACCCCGAGATCCGCCGAATGGTGGCCGTGGTGGTCGCCGCCGAGCAGGTGCGGCTTCTGCAGGCGAGCGGCGTCGACGAGTTTCACTTCTATACGCTGAACCGCCCGGAGCTGACGTACGCCATCGCGCATATTCTCGGCGTGCGGCCGCAGGCGCAACCTTCCGCCGGGACAATCCTGAAAGCCAGTCCGGCCCGGGCCGACGAGTCGGCGCCGTGAGCGAGCATCTCGCGCGGCTCAATCCCGAGCAGCGTCGGGCGGTCGAGACCCTCGAAGGACCGCTGCTCGTTCTGGCCGGTGCCGGCACCGGCAAGACCCGGGTGCTCACCACGCGCTTCGCCCATATCCTGCTCTCCGGCCGTGCCGCGCCGTGGCAGGTCCTCGCCGTCACCTTCACCAACAAGGCGGCGCGTGAGATGCGCACGCGCGTGGCCGCGATCCTTGGCCGCCCGGTCGAAGGGCTGTGGCTCGGCACCTTTCACGCCCTGGCGCTGCGCATCCTGCGCCGACACGCGGCGCTGGTCGGGCTCAAGTCCGACTTTTCGATCCTCGGTATCGACGATCAGCTCCGGCTGCTCAAGCCGCTGATGAAGCAGGCGGGCCTCGATCTCCAACGCTTTCCCCCGCCGGTTCTGCTTGCGCAAATCCAGCGCTGGAAGGATCGCGATCTGCCGCCCGAGCGCATCACGCCCGCCGAAGACACCGACTTTGCGCGCGGCCACGCGCGGAGCCTCTACGCCGACTATCAGAGCCGCCTCGCCGAAGTGAATGCCGCTGACTTCGGCGATCTTTTGCTGCACACAACCGAGCTGCTGCGTCGGGAACCGGAGGTGCTCGCGCACTATCAAACAGCCTTTCATTTTATCCTGGTCGACGAGTACCAGGACACGAACCTCGTGCAATACCTCTGGCTCCGGCTTCTGGCGCAGCAGCATCACAACATCTGCTGCGTCGGCGACGACGATCAAAGCATCTATTCCTGGCGCGGTGCTGAGGTCGAAAACATCCTGCGTTTCGAGAAGGATTTTCCCGGCGCAAAGGTCATCCGCCTCGAGGCGAACTATCGCAGTACCGCGCCGATCCTCGCCGCCGCGTCCGCCCTCATCGCGCACAACGCCGGGCGTCTCGGCAAGACCCTGCACCCCGGGCGAGAAGCCGCGGCCGGGGACAAGGTCGCCGTCATCGGGCTTCAGGACTCCGAAGAAGAGGCGCGGATGGCGGGCCGACGCATCGAAGCGCTGCACGCTGAAGGCGATCCGCTCGGCGGGATCGCGATCCTGGTGAGGGCCGGGTTCCAGACGCGCGCGTTCGAGGAACGGCTGCTTGCGCTTGGCATCCCCTATCGCATGGTCGGGGGCCTCAGGTTCTACGAGCGGGCGGAGATTCGCGATGCGGTTGCCTATCTCAGGGCGACCGTGCACCCGGGCGACGACCTCGCCTTCGAACGCATTCTCAACGTACCGAAGCGCGGCCTCGGTGAAGCATTCTTGCGTGCGCTGCACGAGAGAGCGCGCACCGATCAGGTGCCGCTCGCCGCGACGGCCGAACGGCTGCTTGCCGAAGGTCACGTGCGAGGACGGGGGCGCGAATCGCTCACCACCCTGCTCGGAGGCCTCGCAGGTTGGCGGCAGGCGCTCGCGGACAATGGGCCCGTGCGGGCCTTGGCCCGGATGCTCGACGAGTCGGGCTATGCTGCGATGTGGCGAATGGACCCCTCGCCCGACGCGCCGGGGCGGCTCGAAAATCTGAAGGAGCTGGCGCGCGCGCTGGGAGAGTTCGAAACGATCGAGGGCTTCCTCGACCACGTCAGCCTGGTGATGGAAAACGACGAAGAGGCGGCGGGCGACCGCGTGAGCCTGATGACGCTGCATGCGGCGAAAGGGCTCGAGTTTGACACGGTGTTCCTGCCGGGCTGGGAAGAGGGCGTCTTTCCCAATCAGCGTGCCCTCGAGGAATCGGGAGCGAAGGCGCTGGAGGAGGAACGCAGGCTCGCTTATGTCGGGCTGACGCGTGCGCGCAACCGCGCCATCATCAGCCATGTCGCACGACGGCAGTTCTATTCCGGCTGGCAGGCCGCAATCCCGAGCCGCTTCATCGCCGAGCTACCGAAGGAGGCGGTCAAACGCTCCGGTCAGGCCACCTTCGAGCGCGCGGAAATGCTCACCCGCTTCCCGGTATTCTCCACCGCTTTCCCGCCATCGCTCAGGGTACCGACGGTGCGCGATGCCTGGAGTGCGCCGAAGCCGCGCGCGGGCGGCGAGATAGGAATTGGCCGGCGCGTGTTCCACCAGAAGTTCGGTTACGGCACCGTGACCGCCGCTGAGGACGATCGGCTGGAAATCGAATTCGACAAGGCCGGTGCAAAGCGGGTGCTCGGACGCTTCGTCGAGCCCGTTTGATCCACCATCTCCGACTCGCTGGTCTCTGCGCAGCCTAGGGCAATATCGCCCGGACCGGAATCGCCAGACGCCGGTCAGGGCAATGAAATTGCTCGAGAAAACAGACGGGGAGCATGTTCAGTCAACTTGGATGTAAGCGGCTGCTATTGCCCCCACTTCCTGCGGTTCGCTATACGACCGGCCGTCGGGTGACGCATCATGCGAGGGCGAGAGCAGACGATGCAGATCGGGACCGGAAAAAGCTTACGACGCCGCGCGATTCTGCTTGGTTCGGTTGGCGCGGGCGCCGCCGGCATCATCGGGCTCGACAGCCGGAGCGCGCGCGCAGCCGGGATCTCCCTCCTCGAGACCGGATCGACGATGCTCTATCCGCTGTTCAATCTCTGGGTCGCGGAATATACGCGGCTGAATCCGGGTGTGCGCATCACGACGCAGGGCACGGGAAGCGGCACCGGCATTGCCCAGGCAATCTCGGGAATCGCCGAGATCGGCACTTCCGACGCCTATATGAGCAACGCGCAGGCAAGGCGCAATCCGGATATCCTGAACATCCCGCTCGCCATCTCAGCGCAGACCGTGAATTACAATTTGCCGGGCTTTAACGACACCCATCTCAGGCTCTCCGGGCCGGTGCTGGCGGGCATCTACAGCGGCAAAATCACCCATTGGAACGATCCCGCAATCGGCGCAATCAATCCGGCCGCGCAGCTCCCAGCCCGCGCGATTACCCCGATGCATCGCACCGACGGCAGCGGCGATACGTTCATTTTTACGCAATATCTCGCCTTTTCCACACCGGTTTGGGCGAATGGCGTCGGCTTTGGTACGTCGATTTCCTGGCCGCCGATCAAGGGCGGCATCGGTGCCATCGGCAACCCCGGCATGGTGCAGACGAGCGGGCAGACTCGTTACTCCGTCGCCTACATCGGTGTGAGCTTCCACGATGAGATCGCCAAAGCCGGGCTTGGCACGGCGGTGCTGCGGAACCGGGCTGGCAACTTCGTGCTGCCGACATCGAAGACGGTCGGCGCGGCGGCCGCGGCGGTGGCAGAGAGGACTCCGCCCGACCAGCGGGTCAGCCTGGTCTTCGGGCCCGGGCCAAATTCGTATCCGATCGTCAATTACGAATACGCGATTGTGAGCCGGCAGCAGCCGAGCGCAAAGGTCGCAGCGACGCTCAGGAATTTTCTCACCTGGGCGGTCGATCCCAAAGGTGGCGCCGCCGCCCGGTTTCTCGATGCCGTGCGGTTCCTGCCGTTGCCGCAGAAGATCGCAGCGCAATCGATGCGGCAGATTACGGAGATCGGCGCGTGATAATGTTCAGTGTAATCCAACACGTGGTGAAGGCGCTACCGCCTGCGGCATAGAGCAGGCCACTGAAAACAAAAGAGAGTGTCGCGATTCCGGAGATCATAGATGATCAGAAACTTCGGAATCGGGACACTGGTACTCGACATCTGAGGGTGATCCAACACGTGGCGAAAGCATTCTCGCGTGGCAGCCCGTTCCGGATCACCTTGATCGCGCTGAGCACGGTCATCCCCGGCATTCTGACCGCGGTCGTCCTGTTTCTGGTGGTCTATGCCTGGCCCGCGATCCGCTTCAACGGTTTCGGCTTTCTCGTCCAAAGAACCTGGAGCCTCGGCAATCTCTATGCGAACCCGGTCGAAGTCGGCGGCTTTCAGGTTCTGCACGGCGCTTCGTATGGCATCCTCGTCTTCATCACCGGCACGCTCGCAAGCTCTGCTCTCGCGTTGCTGATCGCCATTCCGGTCTCTCTCGGGGTTGCGATATTCCTTGCCGAAGGTGTGCCCGAAAGGCTCCGGGCGGGGCTTTCTCTGATCGTCGAACTGCTGGCCGTTGTGCCAAGCGTCGTCTACGGCCTTTGGGGCGTGACCATTCTCGCGCCGCTGATTGCTCACGTCGTGGCGCCGGCCTTCAACGACGTGCTGGGTTTCATTCCGTTTTTCGCCGGTGGTTCCGCAACCGGGCTCGGCCTTCTGACCGCCGCGCTCGTGCTGGCGCTGATGGTGGTGCCGATCATTACCGCGACCATCTATTCCGCCCTCCGGCAGGTGGCGGACGAGGACAAGGAAGCAGCCTATGCGCTCGGGGCGCTGAAATTGGAAATGGCGGTCGGTGCCATGCTGCCGGCAATCCGTAGCAGCATCATCGGCGGGGTGATTCTGGGGCTGGGGCGCGCGCTCGGCGAAACCATGGCGGTTCTTATGGTGAGCGGCGGCGCGATCAATTATCTCCCGGTGACGCTGATGAGCCCGATCAGCACGATGGCGGCGTTCATTGTCTCCCAGCTTGACAGCGCCGAACAGGACCCGACGGGAATGGCCGTGCGCTCGCTGGCGGAGATCGCACTCGTCCTTTTCGTCATCACCGTGATCGTCAATGCGGTCGCGCGCCTGATCACAAGGGGGCTCGATGTCGGCGCTGCCGGCCGCGCGTGATCTTTCGCCCCTCGCCTGGCGGCGAGCCAGAGCCCGTGCGGGCTGGGCCCTCGCGGCGTTCGCGTTTCTTCTCGTAGCCGTTCCCCTCCTCGATATCCTCTGGCTGGTCGCGCGCCGCGGAGCGGCGGCACTTTCGCCTGCTCTCTTCACAACGGTCACCAACGGCATCAGTGGCGGTCTTCTCAACGCAATCGTCGGCACCTTCGTGGTTTCCGGCGGCGCGTTGGTTCTCGGCACGCCGGTTGGTGTTGCGGCAGGAATTTATCTCTCGGAATTCGGCAGTGGCAGATTTGGTGCGCTCTTGCGCTTCGTTGCGGACGCGCTGACCGGCGTCCCCTCGATCGTGCTCGGCTATTTCTCCTACATTGTCATGGTGATCGGGCTTGGGTGGCAGTTCTCGGCGCTCGCCGGCGCGATCACGCTCGCCATGATGATCGTGCCCTACATCGCGCGCCTCACCGAGCTGGCGCTTCGCCAGTTGCCCATTTCACTTCGCGAATCGGCATACGCGCTCGGCGCGCCGGCACCGACAGTGGTGTTCCGCATCGTTTTCCCCCCGGCCGCTCCGGGGGTGGTCACGGCGGCGCTGCTGGCGCTGGCGATCTCGGTCGGCGAAACGGCACCGCTGATCTATACGGCCGGCTGGTCGAACTACCTGTGGAGCGGTCGACTGACCCACGAGCCGATCGCCTATCTCACCTATGTCATCTGGAGCTTCATCAACCAGCCTTTCGCGAGCGCACACGCGCTCGCCTTTGCCGCTGCCTTCCTGGTCGTGCTGCTGGTGCTGGCGATCAATGTCGGCGCACGGCTGCTGCTGTTCCGCGCCCGGCCCGTTTGATCGCCGCGCGCCTCGCTCCGCTCACACACTCACTGGAGGTCCTTCATGCATTCGTTGAAGCTCACCCTGATCGGCGGCCCGACCGTTCTGATCGAGCTCGACGGCTTCCGCTTGCTCACCGATCCGACTTTCGATCCGCCCGGCGAATATCGGCTGCCGCATGTGACGCTGGTGAAAACGATCGGCCCGGCAATGAGCGCCGCCGCCCTCGGCGAAGTGGACGCCGTACTCCTGAGCCATGACCAGCACGCCGATAACCTCGATTCGTCCGGCAGAGCCGTGCTTGCCGCGGCACCGCGCGTGCTGACGACCCAGGCAGCCGCCACGCGGCTTGGCGGCAACGCGGAGGGCCTCGCACCGTGGCAGACGGCGACGCTCATGAAGCCTGCGGGCGAAAGGCTCGTCGTCACCGCTACGCCGGCGCGTCATGGTCCGGCGGGGATCGAGCCGCTTGCCGGAGATGTGACCGGCTTCGTCTTGAGCTCCGCAGATCCGGCCGCGAGCGCGATTTACATCACCGGCGATACCGTTTGGTATGATGGAATCGCCGAAGTTACCCGCCGCTTCGAAGTTGGTGTCGTCGTGCCTTTCGCCGGCGCCGCGAAGACGCGCGGGCCGTTCCACCTCACGATGAATGTCAACGACGTCATCGAAACGGCCCAGGCGTTTCCCAAGGCGCAGGTGGTCCCGGTGCACCATGCCGGGTGGCAGCACTTCACCGAGAGCGGCGACGACCTGAAGAATTCGTTTGCCGCCCTTGGTTTC
>JBOHMN010000248.1:0-5763 GCA_050730175.1 Acetobacteraceae bacterium
GTCGATGTACCCGGTGGGCCAGGGGTGCGGTTCGATACGATGCTTTACCCCGGCTATGCGGTCCCGCCATTCTACGACTCGCTGCTTGGCAAGCTGATCGTCTGGGACCGCACCCGATCCGAAGCGCTGGCCCGACTGAGGCGGGCGCTTGCCGAACTGCGTATCGAGGGCATTCCGACCACAATCGCCGCACACCGGATGCTGGCCGTTCATCCTGAGATCGCCCGGCACGAGGTGCATACGGGATGGCTGGAGTCGTGGCTTGCGGGGAATCCGTTCGCGAAAACCGAGGCAGAGACGGGGCGCTCATGACAACGCGGATGAGCTTCGGCGGTGACGAGCATATCTTCATTGAACTCGATGAAGAGATGTCGTTGGACGCCTGCTTTCGTGCACTTACTCTGGCCAAGGCGGTGCGGGAAAGCAAAATCAGGGGTGTGACGGAGGTTTGCCCGGCCAATGCCTCCATGCAGGTCAGGTTCGATCCGGATGTGATCGCGCCGGATGAGCTTCGGACGGAGCTTATGTCGCTCGAACGGGCAACGGAAGCAGCGGAGCCGGTGATGAGAACTCGGGTTATCGAGGTTCCCATCTATTACAACGACCCGTGGACGCGCGAGACGCTGATGCGATTCCGCGATCGGCACCAGGCGCCGGAGATGACCGACCTCGAGTATGCCGCGAATGTCAATGGTTATGCCTCGGTGAGGGCGCTCACCGTTGCCCACGCAGCGTCACCGTGGTTCGTCAGCATGGTCGGTTTCGTTGCTGGCCTGCCATGGCTCTACCAGATGGTCGATCGCGAGAAGCAGATCCAAGTTCCCAAATATGTTCGGCCACGCACGGATACTCCCGCCCTGACGGTCGGCCATGGCGGCTGTCTCGGCGCCATCTACTCGGTACGCGGAGCGGGCGGATATCAGATGTTCGGTATCACGCCCATGCGCATCTACGATCCGAATCAGTCAGTTTCGTATCTGCGTGACTTCATGATTCTGTTCAATCCCGGAGATATCGTGAAATTCCGGTCGATCGAGCGCGATGAGTATGATGCCATTGCGCGCGCGATACAGGAGGGACGATTCGAGCCGCGGCTCCGGCCCGTTACGTTTTCGTTACAGGCGTTCCACGCGGGCGCCGACGCCGCTAATGCCAAGCTGGTGGAGGCCCTCGATGGCCATTGAAGTGATCCGCCCTGGCCTCGCGACGTCGGTGCAGGACCTCGGACGGCCTGGCTATTACCATCTCGGCATTCCGGAATCCGGCGGCATGGATCGCTACGCGCTGCGCGCAGCCAATCTTCTCACCGGTAACGCAGAAACGGATGCGGTTCTGGAGGTGACGTTCCAGGGCCCCGAGCTGCGATTTACCAAGGATGCGCTGGTTGCCGTCACCGGCGCCGAATTGCCCCCGAAAGTCGAAGGGAAGGCGCGATCCACCTGGGCGGCATTCACCGTGAGGGCGGGACAGGTGCTGGCATTCGACTTCCTGAAGCGCGGCGCCCGCGCGTACATCGCCGTTGCGGGCGGGATCGACGTTCCACTGGTGCTTGGCTCGCGCTCTACCTATGCGCTCGGCGGGCTTGGGGGATACAAGGGCAGGCGGTTGCAGGCTGGCGATGTGTTGCCGGTTCGCGAGGCGACGCGGGCGACAAGGGAGGGACGGGAGGTACCCGAACAGCTACGCTGCAGTTTTCCTGCCGTGACGGAGCTGCGTGTGCTCGCAGGTCTATATGATTTTCGGGTGACAAAAGCGGCTCTCGACGGCTTTTTCGCCGATACCTGGCGCGTTGCGACCGAGGCGGACCGCATCGGGTATCGCTTCCGCGGCGGACGCGCGATGGAATTCGTGCCGCGTACTCAACCGTTCGGCGCCGGATCGAATCCATCGAACATCGTCGACACGTGCTATCCTTACGGGTCGATCCAAATTCCGGGAGGGACGGAGCCGATCGTGTTGCATCGCGACGCCGTTTCCGGTGGCGGCTATTTCATGATCGGCACGGTGATCTCGGCGGATATGGATCGGATCGGGCAAATGCAGCCGCATGCGCAGGGCCGTTTCGTGCGGGTCGACATGGCGGCGGCGCTGACCGCCCGGCGTGCGGCAGCGGAGCGAACAGCTTCATTACGCAGGTCCCTTTTGGCATAGGGCAGGACTGCGTTGCGGCAATGTCGTTCTTGCGCGGGGCGACACCTTTCGCGCCGGTCAACCCCGCCGGTTGGTCCGGCCGGCCCGGTTGACTGCCGCGTGGACAAGGACCGATTCGGCGGGCGGCGGTGATCCGCCGCAGACGGCGACGTCGGGTCAAGGGCGGTCCCTGAGAAAGCGGTCGAAGGCCTTGAGGGTTGCCTCGGAGGCATAGTGTTCCATGCCTTCGGCGTCGGTCTCTGCTGCTTCCGGCGGCACGCCGACGGCGAGCAGGAGAGCGACCATGAGGCGGTGACGTGCGCGGACGCGGCTGGCGAGCTTGTGGCCGGCCTCGGTCAGGAAGATGCCGCGATAGGGCCGGCCGGTGAGCAGACCCTCCCGCTTCAAGCGGGCAATATTCTTGATCGTCGTGGGATGCGTCACGCCGAGCCGCTTGGCGACGTCAGTGGCGCGAGCCTCGCCATGCGCGGCCAAGAGGTCCGCGATCAGCTCCACGTAGTCTTCGCGGAGCGTCCCTGAGCGGGCGCTTCTGGCCCTGCCGAAGCGTTCTGCCTGGGCGGGCTCCGCTGGCATTTCCCCTGGCACCGGCTGCCCGCCGGACGGGATTCTTGGCACCCTCCTGCCTCCATCGCGTGCCCGCTGCCTGGCGCGCCAACATGGCGTGTGCCGGACCGTGAAGCATCATGCCTTTTCCGACGCGCTGGCAAGGCAAGAAGGCATATTGACCGGAGTGTACCCTAGGCTACATTCTGCCTGCGGAGGGCGAGAACGTCTCTTGGCAGAGGGATGCAAGGCGCATGAGCGCATGAGCGAGCAGGTTTCGCATCTCGGGAGCGGCGCGGTATCCGAGCGGGATGCCGGGCTGGTTACCCGCGAAGACCTGCTGCGCGCCGAAGAACGGCGGAAGGTACTCGCAAGCCGCGCCGGACGACGGCGGCTTCGCCTGCTCTGGCTGCTGCTGGGGCCCGGTCTGCTGGTCATGCTTGGCGAGAATGACGGGCCGAGCATGGTCTCGTACGCTGCCACCGGGGCGACCTATGGCGTCGGGTTCTTCGTTCCGTTCATTCTGCTCACCTTCGTGATGGCCTACGTCGTGCAGGAGATGACGGTGCGGCTTGGTGCGGCGACACATCGCGGCCATGCCGAGCTGATCTTCCAACGCTTCGGCCCGTTCTGGGGCTATTTCACGATGGGCGATCTGGTGCTCGGCAATATTCTGACCCTGATGACCGAGTTCATCGCGATCCAGGCCGGCGGGCTTTATTTCGGGGTGCCGGCGCCGCTTTCGGTCGGAATCGGGGTTGTTTTGGTCTCTCTCTCGCTCGCGTTCCGCCGTTACGCGACCTGGGAGCGCGTAGCGATGGGCCTCGCCTCCTTCAACCTCCTGTTCATTCCGGCGGCATTCTTCGCGCATCCGGACGGGGCGGGGCTTATCTCTGCAATCGGCACCTGGCGGCCGTTGCCGGGCGGGTTCAATGCGGTGTTCGCCACGCTGATCCTGGCGAATATCGGCGCGACCGTGACCCCCTGGATGATATTTTTTCAACAGAGTGCCGTGGTGGACAAGGGGCTGACGCGCGCCGATCTGGCGCTCGGCCGGCTGGATACCGCGCTTGGCGCCGTCCTTGCCGCCGCGGCGGCGATTGCGACCGTAGTGGCCGCAGCCCCGCTTTTTCGGGCCCATGTGAATGTTTCGGCGTTCGTCAGCGGTGCGGATTTCGCGACCGCGCTCGAGCCCTATATCGGCAGCGTCGGCGCGACGCTGTTCGCGCTTGGTATCATCGAAGCGGGCTTGGTTGCGGCGATGACGATCTCGTCGAGCTCGTCCTATGCGCTGGCCGAAGCGACCGCGAGAAGGCACAGTATGAATCTGGATTTGGGTCAGGGACGCCTGTTCTATGCCGCGGCGATCGTTTCAGCGGTGGTCGCGGGAGGTGTCGTGCTGACACCGGGTGCGCCGCTGCTGGCGATGACGCTCACCGTCAATGTGCTGGCAACGCTGCTGATGCCGCCTGCATTGTTGTTCCTGCTGCTGCTCGTCAATGATCGGGAGATCATGGGCGACCTGGCAAACGGCCGGGGGGCCAATCTCGCCGGCGGTACCATCATTGTTGCGATTTCGCTGGTTGGTGTGCTCTTTGGCATCATCACCGTTTTCCCGGGAGTTCTCGGTGGCTAGAGTGTCGGTTCAGGCAATAGAAGCGGAGTGCTTGTGCGAGCACGCGCCCGCGCTCGACTCGCTCGAGCGTTCGCAGCTTACCCAATATGCCGAACGGCCGCTGCCGCGCCAGCGTGTTCGGCGAGGCACGCTCGTGCTTCTCGTTGCCCTCCGCATCTATGTCTTGATTGCGATCCCGGTCGTCGCGTACGCCTTTTTTCGTGCGGTGCTCGGCCACTGATCCGCGATACCAGCAACGCGAGTAGGATCCCACCGACCCACAGTGTGTATGCGCTCGCGTTACGCGGAATACTCAGCGTCTATCGCGGTTCCGTCGTAGAGGTGGCAGGCAACTTTCACATCACCCGAGGCGAGGAGATGCGGCGTGCGGGAGGCGCGCCAAGTGATCTCGACAAAGTCGGTGCCGGTGCGCATCGCTTGCACCCCGGTCCAAAACGGCTCTGCTGAATTCTCCGTGTGAATCCGTTGCAAGAAGGCAAGCAGCCGCTCGCCATTCGCGCCCCTGGCCGCAGCGAGCCGCCAGCCTGGCTTGTTTGCGGTTCGGATAACAGAATGGCCGATCATCACCCGCTCTTTCGCGTGATCCGCTTCAGCCATTCGCGACCAGCGTAATTCCAGGAGCTCAATGAGATCGCGCGGTTCCCAGCCGCAAGGCGCGAAGGCTTTCGGGCATCTGGGGTGGAACGCGCGGGCGAGCGGCGGCCACGCTGCGCCCGGGACTTCGCCGCGCGGAAGATCGCGCGGGAGGCTGCGGTTGGGGCCGGGGTCAGGGATCGCGCGGAGCAGAGCCTTCGTGTAAGGGTGCCTGGGGGTGTCCGATAACCCGCTACATGGAAAGTTGGGCGGAAACGCGCGTTTTTCCATCGTTCCCACCTGAACCTTTTGGTTGTTGTCCATGTTCCGCAAAATGCAGAAAATCAGGTTCTTTTCACTGATGGCTATGAGGCGACAGGCGAGTTGATCGTTGACCCGCTGTGCCCACGATATGATCTCTGGAAAGTTCGTGTGGAGGTCAATAGGAGTGTCCGAACTGAGCAGCTTTCGCACGTTCCCGCGATGAAGCTGCTGATGACACTTTCCGTACAATTCTAGGAGAGCTTCCTTGGGCAACGGCATCGGGTCGATCCCCACGATGTCGTGCTGACGCACACCGTCCACCGGGCTTCTGTTTTGCTGTCGGAAAGGGATGGGATAGAAGTGGGGACGCAGTTGTGCTAGCTGTTCAAAAATTGCCTCTGCCAACCACTCTTTGCCCAGCCTTTTTGAATATGTGGCCGGTATGTCCCCGTGTGCCACAAGACAACTCATACCAGCCCTCGGAAAGGCTGACTCGTTGGGGGGATTCCCGAATCGGCTGGATCGGGATTCTGTGTGGACCGGCGTGGTTTGCACAGGAGGGGTGAGAGCGTGGTCAAGCCGATCGACGTGAAGCG
>JBOHMN010000249.1:0-2364 GCA_050730175.1 Acetobacteraceae bacterium
GCAGAATGACAGACGCTCCGGCCGCATCGGTTTCCTCGGATGCGGCGCTCGCAACGGCATCATATTCCCTTTCGGATGTGCTATGACTGCGGCGGCACAGGCGGGAGGGACGATCATGGCCACCCGGATCCGCAGCCCGCTGGAGTGGGCATGGGATGAGCTGAAGGCCGCCGGCGGCGCGGTCGGCGCCGCGGCGAACAAGGGCAAAGACCACGATGCCGTGCCGGGGGTGCGGCGGATCGGCTTTGCGGATCTCGGCGTAGCACTGGCACGCGGGTTCGCGGATTTCCAGGCAGTGCGCAGCGATGTCGCGTTTCTCTGCTGCGTTTACCCGGTGGCCGGACTGGTGCTGGCGCGGATTGCCTTCGGGCAGAACGCGCTGGCGCTGATCTTTCCGCTAGTCGCGGGCTTCGCGCTGGTCGGCCCGGTCTTCGGGGTCGGCCTCAACGAGATCAGCCGGCGGCGCGAAATGGGCCGGAAGGTGAGCTGGGTCGATGCGTTCGGCGTCGTCCGCGCGCACGCCTTCGGGCGGATCGTCGTCTTTGCGCTCCTGCTCGCGGCGATCTTCGTGGCCTGGCTGGTCGTTGCAGGGTTGCTCTACGACACTACCCTCGGCCCGCAACTGCCGGCCACCGTCCGCGTCTTCGTCAACGAGCTGTTTGCCACCAGCGCGGGCCGGGTGCTGATCCTGGCCGGGATCGGCATCGGATTCCTGTTCGCCGTCTTCGTGCTGGCAATCAGCGTCGTGACCGTCCCGATGCTGCTCGACCGCGATGCGCGGCTGGAGACGGCTATTGCGACCTCAATGGAGGCCCTGGCGGTGAATCCGGTGACCATCCTGACCTGGGGGCTGATCATCGCTTTGGGCCTCGTGATTGGCGCGATCCCGCTCCTGATTGGCCTGGTCATCACCTTTCCTGTGCTTGGGCACGCGACCTGGCATCTCTATCGGCGAGTCGTCGCGTGACCGCCCTGATGACGGGCGGAGAATAGAATCCGATACGGCCGGCAACCCGCGCCGCGGCCTTCAAGAAGGAACGAGGACGGCAGCGCCCGTCAGCCTGCCCTCGCGCAACGAAGCGAGTGCCGCGTTGGCCTCGGCCAGTGGAAAGGCGTGCGTTTCTGTTTCGATCGGAATTTTCGGCGCGAGGGCCAGGAACTCCTCGGCATCGCGTCGCGTGAGGTTGGCAACCGAGCGGATCGCGCGCTCCCGCCACAGCCACGCATACGGAAATGCCGGGATGTCGCTCATGTGAATGCCGCCGCACACCACGACGCCGCCGGGCCGGATGGCGCGGAGCGCGGCCGGCACCAGCGCACCGACCGGGGCGAAGATGATCGCTGCGTCCAGCTCCTCAGGCGGGCTCGTGTCCGATCCGCCCGCCCACACGGCACCGATCCGGCGGGCAAAGCTCTGCGCCGCCGTGTCGCCGGCACGCGTGAAGGCATAGACCTCACGCCCTTGGTGGCGTGCCACCTGCGCCACAATATGCGCCGCCGCGCCAAACCCGTAGATGCCGAGCCGCCGCGCCTCGCCCGCCATGCGAAGCGCACGATAGCCGATCAGGCCGGCGCACAGGAGCGGCGCCGCCGAAACATCGCTGTAAGCGGCCGGGATGGGGAAGCAGAAGCGCTCGTCGGCCACCGTGTACTCGGCATAGCCGCCGTTGATCTGATAGCCGGTGAAGCGCGCCCGCTCGCACAGGTTTTCCTGGCCGGCCCGGCAGTACGCGCAAGTGCCGCAGGTCCAGCCGAGCCACGGCACGCCGACACGCTCGCCCGGGTGAAACCGGCTCGCCTCCGATCCGCCCGAGACCACAAGGCCCACGATTTCATGGCCGGGAATGAGCGGCCGGCGCGGTTCGGAAAGTTCACCATCGACCACGTGCAGGTCGGTCCGGCACACCCCGCAGGCGGCGACGCGGAGCAGGACCTCATGGGGCCCCGCAACTGGAACCGGGATGTCCGCCGGCTCCAGCGCCGTACGCGGATTTCGCAGCAGCATCGCATGCATGGGCCGGGATTTATCTCCCTGAGCCGCTCCGGTCCAGGCACACAGAGCCCCCACCCTACCTCGGCACGGAGCTGCCGCTCAGAGCCCGATTCGGCACGCGGGCGCGGTCTGCTCTCCGCGACCACAACCGCAAACGCACGCACACACCGAGAATGCGCTTCCTTCAAGATTAGTTCGGCGTGACGCCTCAGAGTCCGCCCGGCGACTTCATGAGGGATTACAGAGCGTTCTGAGCATGAGATGGATCGAGGCGGAGGAAAGCGAGTGCGTTGTGGTTGCGATTTTCCCAATCCTTGGCGAGACGACGACAGCGATTGGGCCAGCCGATGGTTCGCTCGACGAGCCAGCGC
>JBOHMN010000250.1:0-4212 GCA_050730175.1 Acetobacteraceae bacterium
GCGCAGGAAGGCCCCCAGCGTGCCCGCCGCCTTGGCGCGATCCGCCTCAGCCAGCAGCATCCGCTTCTCGCTCGCCGAGTACTGGCGACGCCGGCCGACCGCCACAACCTCCGGGTCTGGCGCCGCCGCGGCCCCGGGCATCCCTTCACTCGCCCTACGGACTCCTTCCGGGATGCCCGGAGTCGAAGCCGAGGGAATGCTGTTCATCGAAGAGTTCGTTACTGCTGGCATGTGTGGATACTACCTTTGGACTGTAAATAGCCGTAGGCAGTTGTTCCAGGTCACATTGGCACACAGGGGAGCAGGCCGCGGAGCTGTGGGCGGAGATTGAGAACTTGTCATCGCCGGATACCGCCATCATGCGTGCCCTATACACGAAGGTCACGGGCCTCCCGCTCGAAGATATCGGCTTGCAAGACTAGTGCAGAACCTGCCGCAGTGGCGAGGAGCGGCAATGAGCAAGGTGACGATTTATCGGTTTCAGGTGTGGGACGTTCTCAACGACCAAGTGCGGACTTCGCATCGCTGGGGAACGCGCGAGGCCATTCACGAAATTGCGCACGGCCGCGTCCTCGAGGAGACCGCCACCGAGGTCGACGAATCGGTCGTCAGGTCGGACATCCCGGGATTCACCGTCAGAGGCTTCACCCCTGACCTGAAGACTCATAGGTGAAGCCCACCGCGATAGAGGGGTCACTTGACGGAAGGGGAAATAAAGTACGCTGAGTCCCCGGCAACCTGACCGGCCCGTGGTCGCTACGGCTGCACTACCTGCAGTAATTTCTTGCCTCTGAGCCGTTCCAGCCAAAGGATCGGCGCCTTCCCTCGACCTGTCGTCGTCAACCTGCCGGAACCATCAGGCCGCAGGACAACGCGCGTTTTCATGCGCCGGCCGCGCAAGTAATCGGCCTCAAATTTGAGCGCCCCGCCTTCCCATCGAAGACAGCCGATGAAGTCGTCGACGTCGAACTCGTCGTCTTCGAGGTAATCGATATGGGACGCCTCCCTGGGCCGCGCGTCCGCGAATGACAGCGTGCCGATGACGAATAGGAAGCCAAAGGCTCCCCATTCGAGGTCGGTCTCTTCAGTGTCGGGGTCCGGAGGAAACTCCAGGTCGATATCGATCGAGAATTCTGCGGCATCTGGCCCTTCGTGGATCTCCGTGTTGGCAACGCGGAACTCAATGATGGTGCCAGTCTCCATGAGCTGATAGCCCGCGGTGCGATCGATTTTGGTCATTCGACGGCCACCACGTTTCGATATAGCGTCGAGCGGGCCACTCGGAACTGCTCAGCGATTGTGCTGACGGGCACATCACCAGAATGGAGCAAAGAGCGGACCGTTTTGACGTCTTTGGCTGTGAGCTTGCGGGGGCGGGCACCCTTGCGGCCGCGCGCTCGGGCCGCCTTCAGGCCGGCCAGGGTGCGCTCACGGATCAAATTGCGTTCAAACTCGGCGAGTGCCCCGACCAGGTGGAACACGAGCTGCCCGGTGGACGAGCGAGTGTCGATGCGCTCGGTCAGGGATGCGAACGCGATGCCGCGTGCCTGCAGATCCTGGGTCAGCCGAATGAGGTCCCCGAGGCTGCGGCCCAGGCGGTCGAGCCGCCAGACGATCAGCGTGTCGCCTTCGCGCAAGGACTTGAGGCAGGCCTCAAGCTCGAGCCGCGCCGTGTTCTTGCCGCTCGCGTGCTCCTCATAGATCTGCTGGCACTTCGCCTTTTTCAGGGCATCGCGCTGCAGGTCCAGGGTTTGATCGTCGGTCGAGACCCGCGCATATCCCATCCTCATTGTTCAGTTGTTTCTATGTTGCAAGTCGAAAACGGCGTACCGTATACGCAGCATAGATTACGCAACGGGTAATGCGCCAGATATCTGCCCCGCCGGGAGCCGATTCCGGCGTGCGCTACAGCGTCGCACAAACCAAGGTTTTTGGGACAAGGCGTACCATGCCACGGCGCGAACGTTTGAGCCCGGCGCAACGCAGCGCGCTCATCGGCATTCCGACGGATCGCGAGGGCCTGGCGCGCTACTACACGCTGAATGCCCGGGATCGGGAGCTCCTGGCGGCCAAGCGCAGCGATCGCAATCGTCTCGGCTTTGCGGTCCAGCTCGCGCTGCTGCGTCATCCGGGGCTTACGCTCGGCCCGTACGTGGAGCCGCCCACGGAATTGCTCGCATTTCTCGCTCGGCAGCTCCAGGTTCCGGTGGCGGCTTGGGACGAATACGCAAGTCGCGACGGACGCGCGGCGAGCACGCTCTCGAGCTACAGGCGGCCCTCGGCCTGCGTACCTTCACAGTTGCCGAATACCGGACAGTGGGTCGCTGGATGACGGATCTGGCGCTGCGCACGCACAAACCGGTGGCACTTGCCGAGCAGCTGCGGGAGAGGCTCCGGTCCGATCGGCTCATCGTGCCGCCGATCAACGTCATCGACCGCCTGTGCGGCGAGGTGCTCGACGAAGGCGCCAGGATACGGCTCGACGAACGGCTGACGCCTTTCCCGGACTCTCGGACGATCGTGCTGACGTGGCTGCGCCAAGCGCCCGGGGAGGCCAGACCCGGTCCGATGCTGCGGCATTTGAGACGTCTCGCGCGGCTGCGGGAGCTTACATGGCCGCCGTACATCGGCCAGCACGTCAGCTATCCTCGCCAGATTGGCATTGCGCTCGCCGTGCGCGAGCTCGGTCGCATCGAGCGCACGCTGTTCCCAGAGCTGCGGCGGCGGGTGACCGTGATCCTCAACAAAGGGGAGCTCCGCAATGACCTGGCCCGGGCGGTCTGCCTCAACCGCCTGTGAGAAATCTGGGACCGCACGTTTGAGGCCCAGCGGCAGCGCGCGAGCGTCCGAACCTCGTCACCGCTGCCATTATCCTGTGGAATACGGTCTATCTCGATCGGGTCAACGGCGCCCTGCAGGACCAGGGTCTGCCGCTCGAGAACGCCTGGCTGCAGCACATCTCGCCGGTCTACTGGAACCACGTCAACCTGACCGTCGACTACTGGTGGCCCAGAACAAGCGCGTCGAGAAAGGAGACCTCCGGTCCCTCAGAATGCCACGGGGCGTACTTTATTCCCCTTTCGTCAAACCACCCCTGCAAGTCATTGACGTCCGCGTTTAGGATCATCTATTAGGTGACCGGCGCCACCGTGGTCAGCTATGCCGAGGAGGGCCGACTCTGGCCCAGGCGCCACGCGGCGCTGCCTTGTGCGCCGCGTGGCTTCATTCGCGAGAGCGTTTTGATTGTGTTTTGCGCCTCGACCTGAACGCTGAACGTATAGGAAGCCCTAGTTGACGCTGTAACCGCGCGCGGTCAGACAGGCCGTCATGGCCCGGCGATACTGCTGGTGCTTGTCCGTATTGTCGTCCGCGGAAACCCCGCCGCCAGGCTGCGTCGGATCAAAGCCGGTCTGGCTCTTCGCCCAGCTGTAGCAATCGTAGCGATCCTGCGCCTGCTGCTGTTCGCTCTGGCCATTGGCCGGATAGATATAGAGCTGATCGTCCGGGTTCTGCTTCTCGGGCGGGGGCGGTGTCGAGGTCTCGGCGACGTCCGCGGCCGGCGGCGTCACAACCACGTAGGCACTAACCCCCTGGTTCCACCGATAATAGACGTCGTCGGCGTAGTAGTACTGCTGGCCGCCAAGCCATAAGGTCGTGTAGAAAGGCGGCAGGATCGAGACCACGAGCCCCGGAGGCGGCGCAGTGACGATGTAGCCGCCGGGACCAGTGAGGTACCAGACGCCGCCGACGAAGAAGTACGGCCGGCGCTGGTAATAGAAGGGCCGATAGCCGAAGGGCAGCACACGAACGACCGCGCCGCGCCGCGGATAGTAGCGGCCGTGGTTGTAGCGATCGTCGAAGTAGTCATGATCCCGGTCCTTCGGGCGGTCACGAAAGCCCGGCGGGCCGTGGTTCTCAAAGCGCTCGGGCCTCCTGCGGCCGACGTCGACCGGGCCGTGCTCACCCACCTGCGGTCCGCGGTTGAAATTCGCCGGGCCGTGCTCGCGCGCCTGCGGTCCGCGATTGAAATTCGCCGGGCCCTGCTCACGCGCCTGTGGTCCGCGATTGAAATTCGCCGGGCCCTGCTCACGTGCCTGCGGTCCGCGATTGAAATTCGCCGGGCCGTGCTGGTGAGCCACCGGGGCGTGGCCGCGAGCGGGAGGGTGTTCGGGGATTGCACGACGCTCGGGGCGATGGTCCTGTCCGTTATCC
>JBOHMN010000251.1:0-1726 GCA_050730175.1 Acetobacteraceae bacterium
CCGCTCCCTCGTCGTGATGCCGCCGCCGCCGCCGGCGGCGGCGGCGGTGCCGCTCGCCTTCCTCTGCCTCCTCACCGGGTTCGGCAGGCTGCGGCGCCGCGACTTCTATCGCCGGCTGCTCGTCCTCCGCTGCCGCGGCGACAGCCAGCGGCAGTTCCTCGACCGCCGCCTGAGGCTGCGTCGGCGCTTCCACCGCGGCACTGCGAATTCGCTCGATCCGCATCGCCGAATCCGACAATCTGTCGTCCACGGCGAAGCTCACGCTCACACCATGGCGCGCTTCCACCTCGTTCAGCCAGGCCCGCTTGTGATTGAGGATGTAAAGCGCGATCGCGCTCGTCGCATGCACACAGAGTTCGCCGCCCCGGTGCGCGGCTTCGTCTTCCAGCATGCGCAAAAGATGGATCGCGGCACTCTCGACACTCCGCACATGGCCGGTGCCGCCGCAGCTGGCGCAGGGCGAGAAGGTCGTCTCCGTCAGCGATGGACGCAGGCGCTGGCGACTCATCTCGAGCAGGCCGAAATGGCTGATGTGCCCCACCTGCACGCGCGCCCGGTCGCTCTTGAGAGCCTCTTTGAGGCGCCGCTCGACCATCGCGTTATGCTTGCGTACCTCCATGTCGATGAAGTCGATCACGATCAGTCCGGCAAGGTCACGCAACCGAAGCTGCCGCGCGGCTTCCTCGGCGGCCTCCAGATTGGTACGCAGCGCGGTCTCTTCGATGTTGCGCTCCCGCGTTGCACGGCCGGAATTGACATCGACGGCAACCAGCGCCTCGGCCTGGTTGATGACGAGCGAGCCGCCGGAACGTAGCCCAACGGTCGGGCTCAGCACCCGGTCAAGCTCCGCCTCGACCCGCTCATGCGCAAACAGGCTACGCCCGGCTTGGTCTTTCCAAAGCTGCACCTTGCGCGCATGCGCCGGCATCAGCATGCGCATGAACTCTCGTGCGGCGTGCCAGCCCTGCTCGCCGTCCACCAGCAGCTCCTCGATATCGCGCGAATAAACGTCGCGAATCGCGCGCTTGATCAGGCTCGCTTCCTCGTAGATCAGCGCCGGCGCGACCGATTTCATCACCGTGTCGCGAATTTCATCCCACAGCCGGAGCAGGTATTCGCAATCGCGCCGGATGTCTGGTTTCGGCCGGTTGGCACCGGCGGTGCGCACGATCAGCCCCATCCCGTCGGGGATCCCGAGTTCGGCACTGATCTCCTTGAGACGACGGCGGTCGGCCAATGAGGTGATCTTGCGCGAGACGCCACCGCCGTGCGGCGAATTCGGCATCAGCACGCAATAGCGTCCGGCAAGCGAGATGTAGCTCGTGAGCGCCGCGCCTTTCGCGCCACGCTCTTCTTTGACGACCTGCACGAGCAGGATCTGCCGGCGGTGGATCACCTCCTGGATTTTGTATTGACGAAGGAACGAAGAGGGGATGCGCGGCGGGCGCAGCTCCTCCGCGCTCTCTCCCTCCCCACCCACTGTTTCAGGCGGCGGAGTCTCAATGAAGGAGTCGGCGTCGTCGAAAGCCGGCTCGCCAGTCTCCTCCGTCTGTTCCGTGGGCGCGGAACCGTTCATCTCCCCGTCGCGCGCCGCTTCGGAAAAGTCCGCCGTCTCGGGCGGCGCCTCAGGCAACGCGGGAGCAGCATCGCCAATCATCTCGGCGGGAGCTTCGCCAACCGCGTCGCGAGGCGCGCCGACTTCCGAGGCGGCCACCACCTCGGGCGG
>JBOHMN010000252.1:0-3330 GCA_050730175.1 Acetobacteraceae bacterium
CATGCGGGTAGGTTTTGGTTTCCGTGTTCATGGAATATCAGCTATTATCAATTATTTGCAGGAAATATATGGCGGAGGAGATGTCCGCCGAACCATGGAATCCGGCACCCGCGAGGTCCTCGCCCGATCGGCGAGATGCTTGTCGATGCGGCGCTCGGCCAGGGTGGGGCGGGTATCTTTAGGCGGGTCCGAATTAGACCCGCCCGATACGACGCTTTGGATGTTTCCGCGCGTGCCTGTCGCCAGCCCAACGGTTTCCCGCTGCTCGGCCATCAGTTCGCCGATCCGGCGCTCGGCCCGATCGAGCGCGGCCGGGCTCAGCCGCAGCGGGTCAGTCATGGCCGGCGCCAGGCGCGCGGAACGTGGCGGAACGGGCCCGGGGCGGGTCCTTGGAAGCCCTGCGAGCACCGCTCCGGGCATCGTCTTCCGGGCATACGGGTGCCCCTCTTCATGAGGGGCACCCGCATAGGGGGTATGGGGGGAACAGCGGCGGAACCGGCGGCACGGAAACCGTAACGAATTTTCCGAAGCGTAACGAATTTCCCCGGGAGATGGTCATGCGGCGGCTCGGTTGTCTGGCTGCTCGCGGGCAATACGATGGTAGGTCCGGCCCTTCGTGGCGTAGTCGGCCACGCGGATCCGCCGCCCATCAAACAGGGCGTGCATCGCCCTCTCGAACTCGCGCGTCGTGTAGTGATCGCGATCCGGCCGCCTAGCGAAGACCCTGGGGGCAAAGGTAGAGGAATGTGGGGATTCCGAGACATAGACGCCCTGCACCTCGCACCGATCGAGCAGCAACAAGAACGTCTCCTCGGCGGCGGCTCGGGCTGCCATCCCGGTAATTCCGCCGTCACGGGTCACGGGCACCAGAACGCCACCGGCCCACCGTAGCCGGATGGTTCCGCCGTCTGGCGCGTAGTTGGCCTTGTGGCGGGTGAGGATTCGCTCCCCGTCGTCGGGCTCATCGTCGCCCTTCGGCTTGGCGAGCCCCCAGCGGCTTCGCATAGAATTGTGCCAGGCAGTGTTCCCGCCATCGAGGTTGCCGCTGGCCAGCCCGGCGCGGGACGGGTGAGCGTTGCGCAGGACCGCGGCGCTGCAGCCCATTCCCAAGCGGGTCAGGAGCCCGATGAACCGCCGCACTTGCCCGCGATCGTTCTCGTTCCCGCCGAATAGGTCGGCCGCGTTGTCTAGCGGGACCAGGCGGGCGTGGTGCTTTTTCGCCGCCTCCTCGATGTGATAGAAGCGATCGGTGACGTGCATCCGCCCGCTCGCGTCGAATGTGCAGAAGGTGTTGTCCTCCCCCACCCCGCTGATCCAGCGCAAATCGCCGAGATCAGAGAGCCGAAGGCCGAAGGCGCGGCAGATGCGCTCCTGCCGCCTGTGCAGCTCGTCGATGTCGTCCTCCGAGTAGAACCCGATGCTCGGGCAGCGCATGACGGCCAAGCCGAACCATGGCGTGGCTGTCGCGCACGCCGTCTGAAGCTCCTGCGCTGACATGCCCTTGCCGACGCCACCGTCGCCGTACTGGCCCGTCACGCAACCGATCGGGAGCCAGTCGGTGACGATCCACAGGCGCTCAGGAACGGCAACGCCGTCCAGATCGGCGGGGTTGATGATGCGCAGTGTCGGCGCGCCAGCCCGCCGGGGGGCGGGCGGCTCTTCCTGCGCCCCGTACGCCCCTTCCTCCGGCGCGGGAGGCTCGTCAGCCGCTGCGCTCGGCTTCCGCCATCCGGGCCGAGCTTCCATCGCCATATGGAACAGCGTTCCCGCGCCAATTCTATCCGGCTGGCTCTTTGGGTAGTGCTCCCAGCGCTCCCGGCACGCGGCGATGTCGTGGCAGGGATTCTTGGCGCTCCATGCTGCGAAAGACACGAATCCAGTCTCGGAGCCGCCGCTTGCAGCCCAGGACGCCATTCCGATCCGGTTGAACCGTTCCCAGTCCTTGGGCCCGCTGTTCGGGATGACCGCGAGCACCTCGGCGATATCGCGCGCATCCGCCGTGGCCTCGGCGTGTGCGGCGTGCGGATCGTGGCCGTTGGCGCGTGGCCCAGGCGGGTCCGCCTCGATCAGCGGCGCGGCGGCGGCGAGAAAGGTATCAATCTGCGCCTCGGTCACCGCGGGAAGGGCATCGCGCGAATAGTCCACGAGGCTCTCTGGTAGCCATTGCAGCTCGGCCCCGGTCTTGTGGCGGCCATACGCAACGAATTGCTGGCCGTGGCCGAGCACCTCGATGTTGCCGAGTTTTCCGGGTAGCACTCGGTGGCCGGGCTCTCCCGCCGCGGCGCGATATGGGATCAGAAACCGCGAAGAATTGGCGCGCCATCTGATCGGAGCTTCGCCGAGGATATCGATTGCGAGCGCGCGCACCGCCGCTGCAACGGCCGGGCCGTCAATGTCGCCGTCCACCACGCGGAGGCCGTCGCACAGGACCCCGACATTGAGGGCATGTGCGACTGGCGGGAAGCGGATTGCGTCTGGCGGATCGAGTAGCGCGCGGTTGCGCCAGTCCAGGCCGAGGGGCTTTTTGCCGGCTTCGCGTGGCACGGAATGGTCCCAATTGAGCACGCCAAGCGGCCGATACCCGGCATCCCAGAGTCGCGCCCGCAAAGCAGCGACGACGGCAATTTCCGGGGTCATGCGACACCTGCCGTGGCGGCGGCCATCGCCAGAATCTCGCGCCTCGCGCGATCGAACATATCCTGCCGATCCGCGAGGAGGAGCACCGTCTGCCCGCGATCCAGAACGGCTACCGCCTCGGCGAGCACGTCAGGCTCGATCGACTCATACCGAGCGCACCTCAGCACGACATGCCCGCCATAGCGGCGGTCCGCGTCGTCCAGGGCGCCGAGGGCGAGCCATGCGCGATACGGGCATCTCGCCCAAACCTCAGGCCAGGTCATGAATATCCGGCCGCTCATGCCACCACCTCATGCAGCGGCACCGGCGGGAATCTGTCTCCACCGACCGCGGCGAGCAGCTCCGGGGTGAGTTTGGCGGCGTACGCCTCGGCGACGCGCCAGGCGCCAGGCCCGATCTCGTCGATGGCGTGGTACAGCGCCCGAGGTCCGAGCCGGTGCAGCCGCTCGGCCGTGCGCCGCCGGCGCATGGCGATCAGGGCTGGCGAGTCAGGCTGCATCAGTGCGGCGACGCGGCTGGCGCTCCGGCAGCGTGTTGATGTACTGCCGCACGCTCGCGGCATCGACCAGAGTCGTGCGGCCGCCGCCATCCAGGAATCGGATTTTCCCGGCGCGCCACAGCAGATACTGCCGCGTCCGGCTCACGCCGTACACCCGGGCTATCACGCTCGGGCGGGCGTACTCGATTGTGGAG
>JBOHMN010000253.1:0-3934 GCA_050730175.1 Acetobacteraceae bacterium
ATGCTGACCAAGGCGGCGATCCGCGAGATGATCGTGCCATCGCTGCTGCCCGTGCTCGCCCCCGTCATCCTTTGGCTCATCATCTGGGGAATCGGCGGCCGCGTCGCCGCGTTCACTGCGCTCGGCGCGATGCTGCTCGGAACGATCGTCAGCGGGCTGTTCGTCGCGATTTCAATGACGGCGGGCGGCGGGGCGTGGGACAACGCCAAGAAATACATCGAGGAGGGAAACTACGGCGGCAAAGGCTCGGAGCCGCATAAGGCTTCCATCACCGGCGATACCGTGGGCGATCCTTACAAGGACACTGCCGGCCCGGCCGTCAACCCAATGATCAAGATCACCAACATCGTGGCGCTGCTGCTCCTCGCCGCCCTCGCCCTGGCTGCCTGAGCCGCCCGCGCCGGTTGCCGCGTGCAGCCCGCTGCCGGGTTCCCGTCGCGCGAGCGCGATGGGGCCCCGGGGCCGAGGCGGGCATTCCGCCATAGTCGAGGACCGCCCAAGCTCCCCAGTACCTCACGAATGGCCGCCCCGGGTATGGTCCGAGTCTGATCCCCGGTACTACGCCCCGAGTTCAGGTAGATTCCGATAGAGCTCAAGCGCCTCCGGGTTGGCCAGCGCCTCGACATTCTTCACTACTTTCCCGTGCACCACGTCTCTGACCGCGGTCTCGCTGATCTTGCCCGAACGGGTGCGCGGAATATCCGTAACTGCGATGATCCGCGCTGGCACATGCCGCGGCGAGGCATTCTGCCGGATCGTCTGCTTGATGCGGTCCGTGAGCGCCTTGTCGAGGGCGCAACCTTCCGCCAGCCGCACGAACAGGACAACCCGTACATCGCCGTTCCATTCCTGGCCGATCGCTACCGCTTCGACAACCTCGGGAAGTCTTTCCACCTGGCGGTAGATTTCCGCCGTGCCGATCCTGACCCCGCCGGGATTGAGGACCGTATCCGAGCGCCCACTGATCACAACCCCCGCGGTCCCGTCTTCGTGGTCGACGATTTCGCAGAAATCCCCATGCTGCCAGACGCCAGGATACCGATTGAAATAGGCCGCATGATAGCGCGCGCGGTCCGGGTCGTTCCAGAATGCAATCGGCTGTGACGGGAAGGGCTTACGGCACACAAGCTCGCCCTTCGCTCCCCGGAGCGGTCGGCCCGCATCGTCGAATACCTCGACATCGAGCCCTAACCCGCGGCTTGCGAGCTCCCCGCTCCGCACAGGACCAAGCGGATTGCCGAGCGCGAAGCAACCGACGATGTCCGTCCCGCCCGAGATCGAGGCCAGCATCACGTCCGGTTTGACCTTCTGATACACGTACTCGAACGATTCCGGTGTAAGCGGCGAGCCGGTGGAAAGGATCGTCTTCAGGCGCGAAAGCTTGTGCGTCTTGACCGGCTCGAGCCCAGCCTTGTGCACGGCATCGATCCACTTGGCGGAGGTGCCCAGGATCGTCATCCCTTCTTCGTCGGCGAGATCGAACAGAACTCCCGGATGCGGATAAAAAGGATTGCCGTCGAATAGTAGCAGGGTCGCCCCCGTCATCAGCCCGCTCACCTGCCAGTTCCACATCATCCAGCCCAGCGTCGTGAAGTAGAACAGCCGGTCATCCGGCTTCACGTCGGTATGCAGATGAAGTTCGGAGGCGTGCTTCAGCAGCACTCCTCCCTGGCCGTGAACGATGCATTTCGGCTTGCCGGTCGTCCCGGAACTGAACAGAACATAGAGGGGCGCGTTGAAGTCCCGCCGCTCGAACTTGAGCGGCGCGCCGCGATGCGGCGCAAGAAACGCGTCCAGCGTTTCTGCCCGCGCGATCTTCGCAGCCGCCTCATCCCCAAGTACCGGCACGATCACGAGGCGACATCCAGGCAACCCCTTGATCGCCTCAGCGATGCGCTCGGCATTGCGAAACACCTTGCCGCCGTAGTGATAGCCGTCTGCGGCCAGCAACAGCTTGGGCGCAATCTGCCCGAACCGATCCAAAACGCCCGCGGCGCCGAAATCCGGCGAGCACGACGCCCATACGGCACCGACCGCGTTGGTGCCGAGCAGCCCGGCGATGCCCTCCGGAATATCGGGCAGCCATCCCGCAACCCGATCCCCCGCCTCGATACCCGCCGCGCGGAGCGCCGCCGCAAACGTCGCGACTTCTGCCCTGAGCCGATCGCGTGACCATGCCCGGCGGCTCCCGTCTTCGGTCTGCACCACGATGGCTTCACGTTCGCCCTCGTAGCGCAGCACGTTCTCCGCATAGGAGATCGCCCCATCCGGGAAGAACCGCGCGTCGGCCATCCCGCCATGCGCATCCAGCACCCGCCCGCCCTTCGCACCCGAGAATTGCGCGAAGTCCCACATCGCATCCCAGAAGGCTTCGCTCTCGTCGACCGACCAGCGCCAGAGTTCCGGCCAGCCCGCGAGCTTCTGCCCGCGCACCGTCCCAAGCCAGTGCAGAAAGGCGAACGCATTGCTGGCCACGGCGCGTTCGGCCGATGGGCGCCACAGGATTTCATGCATCACGGTCCGGACCCCTCGGAAACCTTTGCCGCTATTTCCCTCCCCGCCGGGGCGTTCGCAAGCGGGCCGCCTTGATCGCCCTGACGGCATCGGGCTATAGCGTTACTCCGCCACGGGGCCATAGCTCAGTTGGGAGAGCGCCTGAATGGCATTCAGGAGGTCGTGGGTTCGATTCCCATTGGCTCCATTTCAAATCAGGTTCTTGCATGCAGAAGCCGAAACCGCCCCGGGTTCGCTTGGGGTCGGCGCTCTGTCGGGCGTCAACAAGCCGACCGCGAAGGACACCTCGGGCACGGGGCATGGGATGCCGGGGCCTCCGAAACTAGTCCAGGGCGGCGGGTGCGATCCGGGAACAGGGCACCCGAGAAGCCAAAAACTGAGTCGTACGAGCCTGTTACGACGGTTTTCCACAGAAAAGTCATGCCGAATCAAAAGGATAGCTTGACCCCGTATGTCCCGGGCACCATAAAGGTTGTCGCGACACGGTGAACCTCCATGCCGTGCCCGAGTTGCACGCTCTGCGAGCCGCTCGTGGATCAGAGGGGAGCCGGTGGAGTCCCTCCGCAGTCATTCAGGGGCGGGCGCGCAATTCGCCCGCCCCTAGCTCGGTCAGTCTGTCATCTCGTACTTTTCTCGGTGCTCACGAATCAAGGCACCAGCGAGCGTTGCACGGCGGAGCTTCGATCGCACCTGAAGGGGTTTCGAGCGGTAGAGACTGACGAACCAACACTCTGATCCACCCTTTGCGCTTTTGAGTATGAGAGCAAACCAACGGCTTGGAACTCGATCGTCAAGGTAAATGAACTCAAGAAAGTTCGTCTTCGAACGGATGCAGTAACCTCGGTCTATGGCAGCTTGGATGATAAAAAAGTCACTGTATTTCAACCCGTGCTTGTCGATTATCTTCTGCGCGTAGCCGCGAGCAATCTGCACGTCGCTAGCTAAGCAGTGAATCCACGCCCCCAGATCGCCGGGGAGGAAGGCGATCGTGGTTATCGCGCCCATACGACCGTCCAGAAAGCGGACAAACTGCCTGGGGTAGAGGTGCACGCGGATAAGGGTACTCGGGACAATAGCACGGAGCAATAGCATAGGTCATCATCAAATTTTGTTATGCGCAGCCGGCAAGCGACCAGAGTCAGCACGCCGTCATGCGAAGTATTCGACGCGCCCGCCGAGCAGCCGGCCGTCGAGTTGTCGCAACGGATACTGAAGCTGCTGCCTTCTCCTCGATTGCGCTGAACTCAGCTGCTCATGCTCGCACCGGCTGCACCACGCCCGCGAGAGGCAAATCACACCCGGCAACGTCTCAACCAAAGCGAATAACGTAGTTGCGCCCATGCGATGTCGGCCGACACCATCGCACGCGCGTTCTATAAGTCTCATACCAGCCAGCCTAAAGATTGACCGATGCCCAGGA
>JBOHMN010000254.1:0-2150 GCA_050730175.1 Acetobacteraceae bacterium
GACCACAGCCGGTTCTCGACCCCCGTGGCCATCGCCGGCGTCATGCGGATGGTCTTATACCAACCGCCTTATGCACTGACCGTTTTTGCCCATTCGCGCGTAGCGATGGAGTGGATTTTCGCGGGGCGCGCCATCAGTGCATTCCACGCGTCGCAGCAGGCATCGACCATTGCTTCGTAGGTTTCGAACACGCGGTTGCTGAGGAAGTTCTGCCGCAGGTACTGCCACACGTTTTCGGCCGGATTGAGTTCAGGCGAGTAGGGTGGCAGATGGAGGAGGCTGAGGTTGTCGGGCACGCAGAGCCGACCGCCCGTCTGATGCCAACCGGCGCCGTCCAAGACGACGACGGCGTGCGCGTCGGGGGAGACGTTGCGGCCGATCTCGGCGAGATGCAGGTTCATGGCCTCGACATTGACCTCGGGCAAAACCAGCCCGGCGCCGATGCCGCGCGCCGGGCAGACCGCGCCGAAGAGATAGACCCAGTCATAGCGTTGGTCGCGCGGCGCTCTCGGCCGGCTGCCGCGCTCGGCCCAAACGTAGGTCAGGCTGCCCTGCTGTCCGATCCGGGCTTCGTCCTGCCACCAGAGCTCGATCGGTTTGCCGCGGGCTGCGGGCGGAACGACATCGCGGACCAACGCGGCGAAGTTTTTTTATGCGCGTCCTGCGCTGCGGCATCCGCCTGGGGATGGCGTGGGCGTACCGAGAGGCGGCGAAACCCCAGGCGACGCACGATCTTGCCGACACTGCGCTCGTGCAGATGCACCGCGAAGGCCACCGCGATCTTGCCCTGCAGATCGACCAGCCGCCAACGCACCACGCCGTCCGCCGCGAGATCCGGCCCGGCGCGCACCCACGCGGCCACCGCCGCCTGCTGCTCGGCGGACAGTCGCGGCGGTGCACCGCCGCCGTGCGCCCGGTTGGACAAGCCTGTCAGACCTTCGGCATTGTAGCGGTGGACCCAGTCACGCAACGTCTGACGGTCCATGCCGCACTGGCGGGCGGCATTGCCCCACCTGTGACCTTCGAGAACCAAGGCAATCGCCAGCATCCGCCGCGCCACCGCGGCGTCCCGCGTGCCCCCCGCTTCCCGTCGCACCGCCGCCGCCGTCAGCCCCGCGCGCGTCACCAAAACTGTCATCGCCGTATCCTTCCAACGGCAATGCGAATCACACCGCTCCGAGTCGCTCCAAGCCCTTTCTGGTAATACGAGTCAGATCATCGGGCGGTTGGTATTACTATGCATCCGCACGAAATTGTAATGGCAGAAGTGGAGCGACACAGCGGCCTGTAGGTTCTCGACCTTCTTGGAAAACGCATTGGTAAGCCGCGTGAACCGGCGCATGCTCATCCGCATGGTCAAGTTCTGCCGTTCAACCTAGCTGGTCGAGATATGATCCTGGTCGGGGTTGCCCGCGATCACAATCCGCTGACGATCCACGACCTTGGGCGGAGAATAGCGCCCGACTCCGATAGGCTCGGCTTCGTAAAATTTGAGCTCCTGGCCGTAATCGACATCGTCACCGAAAGCCCGCTCGACGGCATCGACATAGGTGCTGAGGGCGTCGCTAGAAATCTGCACCCGGTTCGCCAGCCGTTCGGATAGATCGGCCATGAACGCCACGGCATGCGGACTGGTGCGCTTCCCGACGCGGTAGGACGGGACAGGCTTGGTATCGGGGTCGATCGCCACGAAGGTCAACTGGTCGCCTACGCGGGTCTTATCGTCCTGCGGCGTCACCCAACGTTGCTTCTTGCCGACATAGGCCCAAATTTCGTCAACCTGGATGCGCCGGCAGGAAAGTTCCCGCATCCGCTCGTCCATGATTTTCGCGCATCCATCCCCGACCTCGACCAGGAGCCACATGATTGTGTCGCGATTTGTGTTGGTCATGCGCTCGGTCGAGCGGATGGAATTGCCCTCGACCAAGCAGTTGATGATCTGAGTGCTACGTGCGAGAGGGGTGCGGTTCATGGCAAATGTCCTGTACTGACACGACCTTTTTGACCTGCTCCGCAGCCTCCTCAAAGGCGCTGTCCAACAGTCGGTGAGAAGGTTTTGAAGGCTGCGGCGGAAGGGCCGATCCTTAAAGGGATACGTTGCACAAACGGGACCGCGCAGCCTGCGCCTTCCAACTCCCTAATTGTAAATT
>JBOHMN010000255.1:0-1935 GCA_050730175.1 Acetobacteraceae bacterium
GTACACGCCTCGTTGTTCGCTGCCCTCGGCCGCGACCGAAAGGGGATAAGCAGGCCACTCAAAGTGAACATTGTCCTGCCTGAGCATGTTCATTACGGATAACAAGCGTTAAATTTGGCACTTTAGCAGGGGAATATCGGTCAGACGCAACGGCCGTGCTCGCGACGGCCGCGGGAAAGTTCGGTGACAATGCCGTGCAAGGTCGCAAGCTCCTGCGCAGTCACCTCTCCGCGGGCGAAGAAGTGGCGGATATTGCGCACCATGCCAGGGCGCTTCTCTGCATTGCTCAGGAAGCCTGACGCATCGAGCTCAGCCAGGAGGTGGTCGAGAAAGTTCTCGATCTCCGCCTTTGTCGCGATATGCGTTTCGTTGGTCATCAGACGGCGCGGGACAATCTCATCATCCCGGGCGAGCCACCACTCATAGGCCATCACCATCACTGCCTGGGCGAGATTGAGCGAGGGAAAGCTCGGATTGACCGGATAGCGCACGAGCGCATCGCTGCGTGCCAGATCCTCGCTATCGAGCCCGGCACGCTCGGGTCCGAACAGAATGCCGGCCGCAAGCCCGCGCGCGGTGATGGCGCGAAGCTCGCAAGCAGCTCCGCGCGCAGTGAGAACCGGCGTGATGACGTGGCGTCGCCTGGGGCAGGTCGCGAAGACGTGCTGGAGATCAGCCGTGGCCGCCGCGACATCACGATAAAGCCCGGCCGAATCGAGGATTCGATCCGCACCCGAGGCAGTGCGCCAAGCCTTCTGCTGCGGCCAGCCGTCGCGCGGTGCGACCAGGCGCAGACGGAAGAGGCCACCGTTGGCCATGGCGCGGGCGGCAGCACCGATATTCTCAGCAAGCTGCGGGCGCACGAGGATGACCACCGGCCCGGTCAGCACAGCATCCGGCGCAGCGTCCAGCTCAGCACCGCCGTCACGGCCGGTCATGATGCGCGCCGCCACGTGGTGCCGTGCGGGCCGTCCTCGAGCAGGATGCCCTGTGCCGCCAGCTCGGCACGAATCGCGTCTGCACGGGCGAAATCGCGCACCTCGCGCGCTTTGCTGCGCGCCGCGATGGCTGCCTCGATCGCCCTGCGGTCGCCGCCGGACTGGAACCATGCGGCGGGCTCGGCCTGCAACAGACCAAGCAGCGCGCCAGCCGCCGCGAGCTCCGCGGCGGCCTCCTGATCGCCGCCGAGCGCCAAATCGGCGAGCGGATGGAGAGCCGCAAGCGCAGCCGGCGTGTTGAGGTCGTCCGCCAGCGCCGCCAGCACGGTCTCCGGGACCGGCATCTCCCCGTGCCCGGGATGACGAGCGAGCGCCCGGTAGAAACGGTCAAGCTCGTGGCGCGCATCGACCACCGCGCCTAAGGAAAAATCGAGCTCCGCACGATAATGCGTCTTGAGGAGAAGGAACCTGACCGCTTCGCCCGGCGCAACCGCGAGCGCATCGCGCACGGTCAGGAAGTTGCCAAGGCTCTTCGCCATCTTCTCGCCATTTACGCGCAGCATGCCGTTGTGCAGCCAGACACGCGCGAAGCGGCTTGCCGGAAAGGCTGAGCGACTTTGCGCGATTTCGTTCTCGTGGTGCGGAAAGATCAGGTCGGCGCCCCCGCCATGGATGTCGAAATCGGCTCCGAGATGCCGCCAGGACATCGCGCTGCATTCGATATGCCAGCCGGGGCGGCCGCGGCCCCACGGGCTCTCCCAGCCGGGCTGGCCGGCGTCAGACGGCTTCCACAGCACGAAATCGCCCGGATCACGCTTGTACGGAGCGACCTCGACCCGCGCACCTGCCATCATGTCTTCGCGGGAGCGCCCGGAAAGCATTCCGTAGGCAGCAAAGCTCTCGACCGAAAACAGCACATGGCCCGCGGCGACATAGGCATTTCCACCGGCGATCAGCCGCTCGATGAGGGCGATCATGTCGTCGATATAACCTGTCG
>JBOHMN010000256.1:0-11487 GCA_050730175.1 Acetobacteraceae bacterium
CATCAGCGCGCCCTGGACCCGCCAAACGAAAGGGGACGATCCAGCGTAGCCGCTGCCCTCCCCCGCCAGCCGGGATGCAGCTGCACACTGCCTACGGCGTCCGCAAGTAACTCACCGCCGGCGAGCGCGACGCCTTCCTGGCGGCGGCCGAGCAGGCCGACCGGACGATACGCACGCTCTGCATGACGCTGGCCTACGCCGGCTGCCGGCTGTCCGAGGCGCTGGCGCTCACCGCCGACAGGGTCGACCTCGCCGCGGGCGTGTTGGTGTTCGCGGGCCTGAACAAGCGCCGCGGCAAAGGCCACGGGGTCCGGCCTCTGGCCGTGGCGCCGGATGACCGGCTGGCGCGCCGTGCACGGAGTGATGGAGGCTGCCGGCCTGTCCGGCCCCAAGGCTTCCCCCAAAGGCCTCCGGCACGCCTTCGGGGTCTCGGCGGTCACGACAAGAATCCCCCTCAACCCGATGCAGAAATGGCTCGGCCACGCCCAGCTCACTACCACCGCCATCTACGCCAATGCCGTCGGGGCGGAGGAAAAGGACATCGCCAAGAGGATGTGGGCATAGGCTACAACGGCAATCATGCAACGATTCCGCGGCTGCTGGTATGTGATTTGCGAAAGCGGCCGGCAATCACTAAACTTCCTAAAATGGCTGGCGTCCGTTATCGGCGCGTGACTGATAACGGCAGAAAATATCAAGATGACATCACTAATTTACGCCCGGCGCGGACGCTGACGCGTGCACTTATGGTGCGAATTTCGAGAATATTAATAAGCGCCTGGAGGCTAAAAAGATGCATCCCGAAGAACGATCTCGGCAGGGGGCGAATATTTTTGCGACACTACGCGGTGCGTTCGTTCCTCTCTACGTCGCGCTCTGGAAGAGCAGGGGGATTTCAGGGGTGCGTGGGGACAGCGGAGGAGCCCGGCAGTAATCTGTTCCGACGACGCGGTGGTCCGAGCAATCCGTGCTCACGCGCCCCTGAAATCCTTATGCTCTCCCAACACTTCGCCGTGGCGGCAATACCCGGCCGCGCCCTGTAGCGGCTCGGGTTGAAAAGGAAAATGGAATGAGCCAGCACAACGGCGTGGGCAACCCGCGCTTCTTCGCCCGGACCGGGCCGCATCCGGTCGCGGCGGTGGCTGCGGCCGTCGGATGCGCGCCTCCACCATCCGATATCCTGCTGACGGGCCTTGCCTCGCTCGACGCCGCCGGCCCGGACGAGATCAGCTTTCTTGCAACGCCACGTCACGTGGCCGCACTCGCACTTACGCGAGCCGGCGCTGTCCTTGTATCCCCCGAGATGCAGGCGCACGTGCCCCCAGGGGTCAGCAGACTGGTCACGCCCGATCCGGTAGCCGCATGGTCACAGGTTGCGGCACTGTTTCACCCGATGCCGTGCGTAAGCCCCGGCATCCACCGTTCGGCGGTGATCGCCCCGGATGCTGTGATCGACACTACGGCGGAGATCTGCGCCCAGGCGGTCATCGACACGCGCGCGGAGATCGGTCCGCGCTGCAAGATCGGCCCGTGCACCGTCATCGGCGAAGGGGTCGTGCTCGGGCCGGACTGTCGTATCGGACCGCATGTCAGCATCAGCCATGCTCTGCTCGGTGCCCGGGTCTATGTCTGTCCCGGCGCGCGGATCGGCCAAGAAGGGTTCGGCTTCACCATTGCTTCCCACGGCTTCCAGACTATGCCGCAGCTCGGTTGTGTCATCCTGGAAGACGATGTCGAGGTCGGGGCGAACACGACGATCGATCGTGGTTGCCTCCGCGATACGGTGATCGGTACCGGCACTCGGCTTGATAACCTGGTACAGATTGCACACAATGTACAGATTGGCCGGTATTGCGCGATCGCGGCGTTGGTAGGCATCTCCGGCTCTGCGGAGATCGGCGATTTCGTGGTGGTCGGCGGCCAGGCCGGATTCGCCGAGCATGTCCGCGTGGGTACTCGCGCACAGGTGGGTGCACAGGCGGGCGTCATGTCGGAAATCGCGCCCGGCGCGGTGGTGGTCGGCAGCCCTGCGCGGCCAGCGCGCGACGTGTTCCGCGAGATCGCAACGCTCAAAAGGATCACCCGCGGTGACAGGGCATGACGGCTGACGAGGGAGATCTCTGCCCGCATGGAACCGTGAGGACCCTCCCCGCCTGTCGGGCTCAGCTTGGATCAGATGGGTTCTGACGGAACCGGGGCATGCCGCCACCCGGAGGATATGGAGGTAAAGCCGAGCCCAACTTCGGCGTTGATGTTAGTAGTGAGAAATGACGGACTTCCGGTTGGCTTGGCGCGCTCGCAGTTCAGCGCGTCGTAACAACTCTCGCTTTTCTGGGGTGCGGCTGCCGCCTTTGTTCCTGAAAGCCTCGGTCGTGGAGGCCGTTTCGATCAGCCCGAGCTCTCGCTTCCGCATCTCCGTACGGGTTAGCAAATCATTCAGCTTGATCGTCTTCATGATCAGGCGGATCTCCCAGCTTCGGAGGAAGCAAGTTCGGGTCACCTCCTTTCTCAAGTATCCGTTTGACAAGATAGTTGCGATCGAGCTGCCCGGCGAGCCGGAACCGCCAGTTCGGACGGCCGCCATGCGACTGCCGAAGGCACTAACTCCGCGACATCTCGCGAAGTGCGACGCGCTCTGTCGCGCCTTTCCCTGTCATTGCGAGGCGCCGAAGCAATCCACCTTGCCTTCGCGGCGCACCGTGGCGCTCCACTCTGTGGCCTCCGCCGGTGATCAAGCCTGTCAATCCATACGATTCAAACCAGCGAAACTTCACAGCTAACCGCTGCCAAAACGGCGCGCCATATCGGCCAGCATCCGGCCCGCGCGGACGACTTCCGCAACCTCGACGAACTCGTCTGCGGTATGTGCCTGGTCGATGTCCCCGGGGCCAAAGATGATCGTGGGGATCCCGGCCCGTGTCATCTTGCTCGCATCCGATCCGAAGGGCACCCCAAGCGCAGCATCAGGCAACCCCTCGGCGCGGCAGCTCGCACGGGCGGCGGCAACAATCGCCGAATCCAGTGCCACTTCCATCGAAATACTGTCGATGAATGGCGGATGGGTGATCACCGCCGCCGCTTGATCAAGGCCGACGGCAAAACGATCCACTTCCGCCGCAACCTCCCGCCACGCATCGCAACCGGTCTCGTCCGGTAAGGTGCGGCGGTCGAACTTCATGCGGCATGACGCCGGCACGGTGTTGAGCCCTTCGCCACCCTCGATCATCGAGCAGATGAGGCTCGCCCGCCCCAGAAGCGGGTGCGCGCGCGCGGCCAGACGTGGGCCGAACAAGCGGCGCAGATAAACAGCAAGCTCGGTCGCAATGGCAATCGCATCGATTCCTCGCTCCGGCTGCGAGGAATGCGCGGCGCGGCCACGCACCTCGATCTCCCAGCGCACACAGCCCTTGCAAGCCGAGACGACGCGGAGCGATGTCGGCTCGCCGGCCACTCCACCCTCGGCCGGTTCCCCGCGCTTGAGATGATGCAGGATGCCGCGGAACTGGAACTCCTCGTCCACGGCCGCCACGAACGTGAGATCGAGCGGGGCCGGATCACGGGCCAGCTCCGAGAACGCCAGCATGAACGCGGCGAGACACCCCTTATCGTCCACCGCGCCGCGCCCGTAAAGCCGGCCGTCGCGCAACGCGGGACGGAAGGGATCGACCGTCATGCCACTCACCTGGACGGTATCGAGATGGCCCTCCCAGACCAGCCGCCTGCGCGCCCCACGTCCCTGCAATCGCGCGATCACATTGGGCCGGTCAGGAAGCGCTTCATCCAATTCCACCAGGGCGCCATGGCCGCGGAGCCACGCTGCCACATGCGCCGCAATCGCCGCCTCCCCGAACCAGGCGGCTGGTGCATCGGCCGTGCGAAAGGCGGGGTTGATACTGGGGATGGCGACGAGGCTGGCGAGCAGCGAAGCAGCATCGGCCGAGGAAGCAGGACCGGAATCATCGGGCATCTGAAGCAACCCCTTCCGCGCCCCTTCCGGAAGAAGCGGCCAGGCGTCCTGTGCCACTCATCCTTTCAGCGCTCCCTCATTCAGTCCCTTGAAGAACAGCTTCTGCGCGCAGCCGAACGCGATGATGGCGGGGGCGACGACGATGATGTAGACCGCAGCGAGATCCGGCCAGGACCACTGGCCGAGGCCGCCCTCGACGGTCGCAAGAACCACCGCAATCGTGCGTTTATCCTGATCGTTCGTCAGCGTCATGCAGAACAGGTACTCGCCCCATGCGGTGATGAAATTGACGAGGAAGACAACGACCAGCCCGTTCCGTACCATCGGCAGGCCGACCTTCCAGAGCGTGCGCCACGGCCCCGCGCCGTCGATCGTCGCCGCTTCGATCAGCTCGCGCGGCACGAGCTGGAACATGCTGCGCATGATCAGCACGCTGATCGCCAGGTTGAGCGTGACATAAGGCAGGATCAGCCCGCTGGTGATGTTGATCAGGTGGAGGAAATGCTGAATCTGGTAGATGGCGATCAGCGAGACGACGCGGACCGGGAAATAGAGGGACACCAGCAGAATCGCGACCACCACCCCGCCGCCGCGCGGCCTGAGATGCACGAGCGCATAGCCGGCGAGCACCGCGCAGACCGACGTGATGATGACCGTGCTCACGGTGACGTAGATGCTGTTGAACAGGTTGATCGGCAGCGTGGCGATATTGTGCAGGACGTAGCCATAATGGGTGAAATCGAAGTGCGTCGGCCAGAAATCACCGCTCATCGCATCCGGCAGGGACTTGACCGACATGATGAGCACCCACACGAGCGGCAGCAGGATGATCACCACGAAAACGTTGATGACCACGTGGCGGGTGATCGCTCCCCTGTCGCGCCCGAGCCGGCGCCGCCGGAGTTGCACCAGCCGCGGGTCGAAAGGAACAGCCTCAAGCGGCGTTGACATGCCAGCGCCCCCTCAGTCCGTCGACCGGAAGACGCGAAGCAGCATTACCATGACGATCATCATCGCAATCGCGCCGATCAGGCCGATCGCAGCGGCAAAGCCCTGGCGCCACAAGCCCTCCCGGAACGCCTCGTCGTACATGAAAATCGTCCAGGTGTAGGTCGGCGACTGGCGATTGAAGCCGCCGAAGATCAGATACTCGTCGATCACCGACATCGCCGTGCCAAAGCGCAGCACGACCAGGATCATGATGACCGGCGCCAGACGCGGTCGGATGATATGCCAGAAAACCTGCCACTCGTTCGCACCGTCGATGCGCGCAGCCTCCGGCAGGTCCTTGGGAATCGATGCAAGCCCGGCGAGAAAGAAGATCGTGTGTAAACCGAGGCCCCACCACACCTCCATGATCGCGATCGAAGGCAGAGTGAGCGGCGTGCCGCCCAGCCATTGCGGCGCATCGCGAAAGTTGAACAGCCCGAGCGTATTGATAAGCAAATGATTGATCGGCCCGGTCTGGTAATTGTACATCCACTTCCAGAGCACGAAGACGAGCGTGCTGGGAATGGCGGCCGGGATCAGCAGCACGAGCCGGTAGAACGTCGCCAGGCGCGCATCCTCCACGCGATCCACCAGAACGGCGAGATAGAGCGGCAGCGCGATCGCGCCGGGAAGAAACATGACGGTAAACTGGACTGCGCGCCACAGGCTTTTCCACATCAGCGGGTCGCGCAGCGCCTCGGCGTAGTTGGCGAACCAGGTCCAGTGTGCCGGCTTGTTGCTGAGGAACTGGTAGTCGGTGAAACTGATCCAGAGGACGCGAATGATCGGGTAGACTTCGTAGCCGATGAAGAAGATCAACGCCGGCACCAGGAATAACCATGCCCCGGCCCGTTGTCGCAGCAGCCCCACATGCAGGCTTGGCGGTCTCGCGGACCGCCTGGGGCGGAACCTGAATTCGCTGGACGCAAGCGTCTCTGCCATGCGCTCTCTCACCGCTTAGCGCATCCGAAGTATCTCATCGGATCCGAAGTACGCGACCGGACGCCGGCGCTACCTATCCCGCCTCCGACGTCTGTCGGGGCGAGTCACGGCGATCGCACCGCCCCTCGGCTATCACGCTCGCCCGAAGGCGCGAGTGCCGGTCGCGGCAATCCGCGCCGGCCCCCCACGTCATCCATGGTTACCCTGGTAGCCCTTCTGCATCTCTGCACGAACCGCGGCGACGACCTTTTCCATCGCGACCTTCGGGTTCTTTTCCTGCCCTTTGAGATATGTGTCCCAAATCGGTTTGCCGATGACGAATTGCGTCAGGCCGTAAATGTTGTTCTCGATCGCCTTCGCGATATTGAGCTGCTCGCGGATCATCGGGACAAATGACGGCAGCCACGCCGGCTTCTCGGCCTCCCACTTGGCGTAGATTGATTTGTAGGATGGCAGCTGGCCCGCATGGTTAGTCTTGGTGCCGGCGACCGAGTCCTTCCAGAGGTGCATGTCATACGTCAGCGCACGAATGTACTCCGCCGCTTTTTCCTTGTTCTGGCCGTATGTGAACAGCGCACAGCCGGTCGTCCAGAACACCGTCGAGCCCGCACCGTTGACGAATTTCGGCAACCGGCTGAGATGAAGCAGTTTCGGATCCGGCCAGTAATGTGCCATGCGGAGCGGCGCGTTGAAGTACTTGCAGTAGTAGGCCACGCGTTGCGCGGCGAAAGCAACTTCATCCGGCGTGCCGTTGACGCCCGCGTCCGTCGTGCCTTCAAGCAGGACGTCCGGATCCGCGAGTGGCATCATTTTCTTCATCAGCTCCAGCGCCGCGATTGCCGGCTCGCTCGTGAAGTCGAACAGCCCGTCCTTCGTGAAGCAGTTGGTGCTCATGCTGAACGCGAACGGCGCAAGCGACCGCCAGCCGTGCGAATCGAACGTGCAACCATAGGGTGCGACGCCGGATTTCACGACCTTGGTGGCGCTCTCGAGGTATTCGTGCCAGGTGACCGGCGCCTCGTCCGGCAGGCCCGCCTTCTTCGTGAGCCCGGAGTGCCACGCCATGCCGGTCACGTCCAAAAGAAACGGCCAGCTGTAGAGCTTGCCATCGATGGTGCATTCCTCCCGGATCGACGGAATGATGTCGTCCAGCACTTCCTTCGGGATATACTTGTCCCACGGCTCGATAACACCGGCCGCGACCAGCGCCGACATTTCGACGAACGGCGTCATGCCGACATAGACGTCCCACGTGCTCTGCTTGTACTTGGCCTCCGCCACGAAGCGCTCGATGCCAAAGCCCTGCACCGGGGCAATCTCGTAGTGGATGCCCGGGAACTTGGCGTTGACCTCTTTGACCTCGGGATGCAGATCCGGGATCCACGAGTAGAACGTCGGCGTGAGCGGCCGGCCCTTGGCATAGGCCGCCTCGAAGCCACCGCTTGCAACCGCGCCGACGCCGGCTAGCCCCAGACTGGCCGCGAGGCTTCGCGTCAGGAACGTGCGCCTGTCGATACCGCCCCGCCGCGCGTCCTGCTGCAGGACAAACTCCTGTTCCATTCCCTCGGACATTTCCTCTCCTCCCTGGGCGAGTTTAGTTACGAACTACGCAACCGTACCATAGCTGTTTCGACGGCGGCAAGCAGGATTTCGTCGCGTTTATTAAAAGAGAGAGGGCAGCAGGCCCGCCATCGCCCAAAGGACCAGTCCCCGCGCCGTCATCACAAGAGCCCGCGGCGCGCCTCCGTGGCCGAACGCCGCAAGCCCCAGCGCGTGTTCCCCGTCATTGCCAGTCGCCGCGCACTCTTGCGCGGCGCACAAGCAATCCACCCTGCTCTCGCGGCACGTCCGGCGCGCGGCGTGACGTGGCGCTCCGCTGCCCTGGCTATCGCGCAATTCCGTCGATCGATACGTTCACGCCCTGCTCGAGCAATATCCCCCTGACTGGAATCGCCAGATGCCAGTCAGGGTGATGAAGTTGCTCGAGAAAACCAACATGGAGCGTGTTCAGTCAACCTGAACCGGCTCTAGCCCGCCGGTTCAGGCATCACCGTCTGAATCGCCTCGAACCCTTCGAACTCAGGGTGCCCGAGATAGAGCGATCTTTTGCTGCCGGCGTTCTGGTGCGCCAGCCGGAACGCCTCCGAGCGTGTCCAGCCCTCGAACGCGGCGCGGCTCTCCCAGAGAGTGTGCGAAGCATAGAGAACGCGACCATCCTTTTCAGGTCCACGCAGCAGGTGGAACGCGATGAAGCCCGCAACGCCCCCGAGTCGGGTATCGCGCTCTTTCCACACGCGCTCGAATTCTTCCGCGCATCCCGTGATCACGTTGAAGCGGTTCATGGCGATGAACATGGCGGGCTTCCTCCGGGAGACCTGAAACGCCGCCGAACATACCGCCCGACAGGGCACCGGGGAACCGGGAAACGATCCCGCCCCTTTCCGCGCGGCGCGCGGTGGCGATGTCCCCATTCATTTCCAATCCTGCGCATAGCGTTGGCCCTGCCGGGTCAAAACTGGCCCCGGATAGTCAGGATGCACCGGCAGCAAGGGCAGCAAGGGCGGCGCCGGAGGGAGGGGGAAACCGCCGTGCATTCCGCCCAGTGCCGCGCCACCGCGAGACGCGCTTGGGCCACTTTCTTCCAGTCGACTCCGCCGGCGAGGAGGACGCGCTTTCGCTGACGGCGAGCGCTATCCGAGGAGCGCACCATCGACCTGATGAGGCTTTGCTTCAGTCCGTGACGTCGTGAAACCGCGCGAAGTTGATCGTGAAATCGCCGCCCGGTGCGCGATCGAAAATATCGGCGAAACGCATGCCAAAACGGCACTCATCGGCGCCGTAGACGTGTCGCGCGAACACGGTGGCAAGCAGCGTGTCGTCCAAGCCGGTCAATACGCAGAGCAGGATCATGTTGCCCGCCCGCATCGCCGCCTGGTCGATTCCGAACAGCGGGCTCGTCTCGGTGATCCGGTGCATCACCGTCCAGGAAATCGCAAATGCCGGTGAATGGTCCCGCTCCAGGGGAAGATCGATCATCCGGCGCATGCTGTTGCCGTCCTCGTCCTCCTCGTCACGCATCAAGGTAACGCTGATCCTCGCGTCGGTAAGCAGGTTGCGCCGCCGATTGGCGATGCGGAACATGAGAGTCGGCACGCCCTGATAGGGGTGCACCACGGCCACGCGCGAGAACATCACCCGTGCCTGCGGCCGCGACAGCCGAGCGAACAACAGGCCGGTGGCAAGGGCGGTCGCCAGCAACCCGCAGATGATCTCGATGCTGGCAACCGAATTCGCGAGCATCGATTTCGGATAGAGCGCGCCATAGCCGGTGGTCGAAAACGTCTGCACGGAAAAGAACACGCCGTCGCCAAAATCACCCGGCCGGGCGCCGGCGATGCCACCGATGGCGGTATAGATTGCACCGAACCCAAGATTGATCAGAACCACGGTCCCCGCCATCAGACCAAGCAAGGCCGAGAGCCGCATCGTCATGAGCTCGTGAAATAAATCGCTGAAGCCATGGCGCGCGAGGCCGCGCCGCTCGATGCGCCTGAGCGCCTCGGCCGAAAACGGCGCCAGAGGCTCGCCCCTGTGCCGCGTCGACCGCCGGTGTACCTGCATCCGATTCATCGCGTTTCGCCGTTCGACATCCTGGCGTTAGAGCAATATCACCCTGACTGGAATCGCCAGATGCCGGTCAGGGTGATGAAATTGCTCGGGAAAGCCATAAGACAAGCGTGTTCAGTCAACCTGACCACTCTGGCGTCCAACAGAGGCCGCTCGCTGCTATCTCTCGATCAGGATCGCGTTCACCGCCGCGGTCACGCGGAGAGACTAACACCTGGTGCCATGCCGATCACACCACCGAGGCAGCCCGCGACCCGGCATCCTGACGGAAATACTGACGTTTGCCGATTGTGACGATCCAGTCCAAACCGCACACCAATAAGCCTGTCCGATTTCTGGGGCGCTGCATGCGGCGGGAGCCGGGGAAGAAAACCGTGAGCTTCTCCGTCGCCGCGCGTGTTCGTGCGGCCACCGGCAGCGCGCTGGCGGCGGCCTGGCTGCTGGCGGCAGCGGTTGCGGTTGCGCACGTGCCGCCCGGCGCGGCGATCGCGGCGATGGAGATCAGGGGACACGGGCCGGCGGTGGTCTTCGAGTCGGGCCAAGGTGAATTGCAGGGGACCTGGGCACCGGTCGTGCAGGGGCTTGCGCCTTGCCTGACCACCGTGACGTGCGACCGGCCGGGCATCGGCGAAAGCCCCCCTCGGCGCCATTCCGGAGCGCCGGTGCTGGCCGCCGAATTGTCGCCGAAAGGAAAGCTGGTCGTCGTGCCGAGCGGCCACTTCATCCAGACCGATCGGCCCGCTTCAGTCGTGGCAGCAATACTCGCGGTGGCAACGGAAAGCGGGGAGGACGTCCGCTCGTGCCAGCGCTGAAGGAAGGCCGCCGGACGGATGAGCCGTTCCGCCTGAGGATGCGGCTCGGCTGGGCGGTGCACGCCGCCAAAAAGATCGCCGGGCGTCAACGAAAACAGACTGATCGCTGCGCGCAAAGCGGGCGCCTCGCTTGCAGGAGGGGAGGATGTTCCTGTGGATCGAGTCGCAGCCCACAGCTGTGATTGCGCTGATCCTGTTCGGCTTTTGCTACGCGCCGGCGGCGATCATCTTTGCCACCGTGGCGATGTGGAAAGGCAGTATGCCGCGGCACGCCTGAAACCGACTTCGCCGAGTATGCTCACGCCACTGTCGCTGGTTGCCGGTCTCCTCATCGCGCTCCTCGCCTCCCGCGTGTGGGCGAATGTCGATCACGCCAACACCTACGTCGCCAACGAGGCGAGCGCACTGCGTCGATCGGTGCTGCTGGCGGACAACCTGCCACCCACGCTCAGCAGAGCGGTGCGCCGTGCGATCAACCTGTTCGTTTTTGCAACGGCATTGGCGATCTGCCCGGTGGTCCTGATGGTGAACGACCGGCCGTTCTCTGCCGGCGGCAACAGGGTTACGCCGCGAGCGCTGCACGAGCTGAACTCGCTGAGCCAGTATCCACTCGTGCCGAATCGCAACTCGTGATGGGGGTCGCTCGGCGATTCATAAGAAGTCGTGCTCTGGCCGAACCGCGGAAGGAAGCCATAGGCTGTCAGACACGATCGCGTATACAACTGCGAAAGCATTCGGTGCCATCGTTTGCGGCATGTTGCATCCCGGAATCGCTGTCGATAATAACCGGGAGGAACGGGCACTGCGGCGGGTGCCGGGGTGGCAGCCCGGGCGTAAGCTGCCAGTGCCACAACATCAGGCGCGGAAATCGGACGAATGACGGCAAAGCCAAGCAAGCAGCAGCGTTCATCTTCGAATTCTCCCGAAACTGCCTCCCGCTCCCAGCCGGACCACCTGCCTGATTTATCTTCGTCGTCTTGGGCCTGCCGGTTTCCGGCACGCCTGCGCTGATCGCTCGCCCAATGCCCGACCTTACGATCTCTCCCCGCTCAGAAACGCGCCCGCGCGCCCACCTCGAGGCAGGTGTTGCCCGCATGATCGAGGCGGAATGGTTGGCCCTCGGCCGCGCCGCCCCGCTCGCCCGGGCCG
>JBOHMN010000257.1:0-6975 GCA_050730175.1 Acetobacteraceae bacterium
GTTGGCGATGGCCGCAACAGAGGAATCAGTGTGCACGTTCAAGTTCTTGGTCATGGGGTCGGCCAAACAGCCACGACCTTGCCTTTTTTGTCTAGCGCAGTGATCGAGGATTCTGGCGTCCGGACAGAGCCGCCAACGCTTTTAGACCCCAGCTTGGAGGACCCAAGCCACAGCCGGGGCTGGCCAGACAGAGAAAACATGAGGTAGGGGCGCGCCCCCTCCCCGACCGCAAGATTAACTTCCGAAAGATTTGCCCGGGAAACGACGCCGCCGCCACCTCGGATAAGCCAGAGACTAGGGTTCCCGCCTTTTTGGATTCCAAGAGATGCAGCGGAATGCGGGTTGCGGCCATCGCCAACCGCAAGGCTAGGGAGTCCGTCCCTTCGAATTTCGAGAGACGCACTCGATCCAGAAACGTGATCATCGACCTGAATCCCATATGGGATCTTTCGGAGAAACGCGTCCTCGAGGTCGCTATCATCGTTGGTGACATTGCCAATCGAAATCGACAACGCAGGATTCGCGTCGTCTACCGAAACCAGTCCTGGCCTGACATCAGCGACTCCGTTGCGCGACATCATATGAAGCATTGGAAAACCACCGAACGACGAGAGCATCGCAGGAATGTTGCCATGCTGGTCAAAAAAGCTCAGCGCGGCCCCGCCGGATTTTTGACCGTTCACCCCATCAAACGCTGAAAGGTCCGCCCATACTTTGCCGCCCGGGCCAATTACCTCAAATTCGCGCGCTTTGATGATCCCGGCGTGTTCGGGATCCGCCAGGACGCGCCCACCGAAGCTCAGCGTCGCGGCCACGGCAATCACTACTGCCAGCATGGTGCCCCCAACCATTCGCCTCAGCCGGCAGAGCCTGCGCTCAAGTTGTTCAATGCGTGCGACCAGTGCCGTCGCGTCAATTTCAGTCATATCGGCCTCCGTTTCCGTCCGGGTTCATTCGAGCGCCAGGGTGCCCGCCGAGGCTGCGGATAGGCAACGCTTGCGACCATTTCGGACGGAAGCTGCGGGCACTTATTGCGGGGCCTGGGGAAAGCAACGGCAGCATCTCCAGCGCCGCAGCCGCGGCCCGCTGGTCCCGGGCGTTGCATCAGCGATCCACCGGCTTGGCTGGCCGCACCCGGTGCACCAGCCCTGCCGCTCCGCCGACCAGCCATGCCAGGTCGCGTGGAAGCTCGGCGCGCGAACGGGCAGCGGCCCAAGCCATGGGGCTTCAGGTTCGGCGCGGCCGTAATGCTCGATCCTCCCGGCCTCGTTCGTCGTGACGGCGGCAAAGCAGCCAGGACTCAGGCTCGCGAGATGCTCCCGAACCACCGGATCATCGGGAAGGCGCCCGACTTCGCGGGGCTCGGCTCTGGCAGCCTTCAGCAGCCCAGCTACCAGTTCCTCGTGCGGGATGGACTGCGGCGGCAGCTCCGCCTCGCCCTGGATGGCGTCCCGCTCCTGCGCCTCGATCGCGGCTTCCTCAGGCGTCAGGTCGGGGTGCGTGGCGGTGTGCGCACGGGTAGCAGTGTCCTCGACCAGGGCGGCAAGGTCCGGGCCAGTCTCGGCAGTGAGCAGCCGCACCACCTCAGCCTTCGATTCCCTGAGTGCATCAAGCACAACCTCAGGTGGTCGCGCGGGAGCGGCGAGTCGGATGGTCGAGCCGTCCAGCCGGACCCTCACCCGATGCTCAGCGGCGAGTGCCAGGGCCTCGGTTCCGGTCATTGGAGGGTGCCTTCCCACCCGTCCAGTTCGTCATTTTCCCCCTTCGGGGGGGTTCCATCCGGAACATCGGAACATTCGTTATTCTGACTGCATTTTTCCACGTTTTCAGCCAGGAACACGGTTTCGCCTGTTCCGGCTCGCTTTTCGGCTTTTTCGCTGCTGTTATCTGCATTGTTCCGATGTTCCAGTCCAGAACCCCCCTCGGGGGGCGTAAACGGCGGATCGGGCACGAGATAGCGTTCCCAAGACTCGGTGAAGGCGTCCCTGTGGTAGCCCTGCACCGGCCGGCCGCCATCTGCCCGAAGCTTGGTCGGCCGTATCCCGAACGGGCGCAGAGCAACTGCCAGTTGTGGCGCGGTCATCGGCTTGCCTTGGCGCCATTCTGGCCACGGGCGCTCCTCCATCTCGCCTAGGTGCCTCACCAAGTCGGCCGAGGTCATCCTGGTGGCCGGGGCCATCCTGGTGGCCGAGGTCCCGAGGTACAGGGTGCGGATGTCGCCCAACAAGAGCGTGCCGGCCTCGTGCTCACCCTCAGCGGCGGATGCCCCGAACACGGTCCGCAGTGCCGACCGTGCCCGGCTCGCCCACTGCGGCCCGGCGGCGTCCGCGATGGCCAGCAATGGCACGCTGATGTCCCCCTCGCGGTCATTCAACGCCACCGGGATGGCCGGGTCGGTGCTGACCTTGGCGCCGTCGTCCGCGGCCCAGCGGCAGAGCTTCCGCGCCAGGGCGGTGAGCGTCTGACGCATCCCGTGTTCTCGCAGCTTGTGGACGGTCTCTGTCGCAGCCTTCCGCGCCAGCCGCACCGGAATCGAGCGGTCCTCGATGGTCTCGGGCATCCGCCTGATGCCGGCCAGGGCGAGCGGGGCGAAGGTCATGAACTGCACAGGCCGCTGTTCTTCCTTCATCTCGACGACGCGCACCACCATGCCGCTCTTCTCGTACCCGGAATTGAGGACGCCACGCAGTTCCTCATTCTCGCGCAAGAATGAGTCGGCCTCGTCGAGCAGCAGGGTGAGCGGGTGTAAAGCCTCGACCAGGCGGAAGGTGCCGGCGGCAGAGATGTTGTCGGCCTTCAAGGGGCGGCGGCAGACGGTCCGTAGCAGCTCGACCAGGGTGCTCTTGCCGCACCGCTTGGTCGGTGAGGTGATGGCCAGGCGCGGCGTAAAGTCGAACCTCTCATAAATCCACGTGTGCGCGGCCCAGAGCGCAATCACGGTCGCTGCGTCGGCGCTCAGGATGACGTGGCGAAGAATTGCAGAGCGAGCCCCAGTCAAAACTTCGGCGAGCACCACCGGGTCCGGCCAGGGCTCGGGGTCCCGCAGCACCATGAACCGGCCCACCGTCGCGTCATCGTGCGGTCGTGCGGCATTCACGAGCCTGTCGAGAACGCTCGCGCGGAGGCCCATGCTTTTGGCTTCGGCTTCTCGCGCGCGCTCGTATTCGATCGTGCTCAGCTTCGCCAACCGCTCAATTATCGCATCGTCCGGTTCGGGGGGCGGTTCCTGGGAACTGAACCCCTCACCGGCAGTACCGGCGCGCGCGGCGCCGCTCATCGCATCGTCACGCATAGCGGCGTTCCCTCAAAACATCGTTTGCGTCGGCACCGGCGCGGTCCGGCAGCATCATCCGGACGTGCCGACCCTCACGCTGCCAGCGCCAGGCGGCGGCACGTGCGGCACGTTCGCCGGGTTCATCGCGATCGACCGCGATGACGACGCTGCGCACCAGCGCGGGCAGCACCGCGCCTGCCAAGTTGCCGCACGAAATCGCGGCCCATGCTGGCAAGCCGAGCAGCTTGCCGGCCGCAGCGGCGGTTTCGACGCCCTCGCCGATGGCGAGCTCAGGCGCGGCTTCATCGAGGCGGACCGCGCCGCCGTGTACCGGGCCAAGGCTCGCCTTCGCCGGCTCGACGCTGGCCTTCCCGCCGCCATCGCGCTTCAGGTACGTGCGGTGCAGCGCCACCACCCCGCCGTCCGGCCCGGTGACGGCGGCGAGCAATGCGGGCAGCCGGCCGCCCGCCGGATGCGGCGTGTCAGAGCGGAATCGCAGAGCGGGCGACGCGGCGACGTGCCCGATGCAGCGGCTTCCGAGGTAGCGTTCGGCAGGCGTGCCGCGCACCGGCACCGCGCCGGTCCAGAGCGCCAGCGCGCGGCGACGAAGCTGCTCGGTCCGGTCGTGGTCAGGCTGCCGCTCAGCCGGCGGCTGCCAGGCGCCGCCCTCGGCCGCTCGCAGCGCCGCCAGTACGGCCGGCTGGTCCTGACATGACGCGCACCACGCGATGGGCCGGCCGTTACGGCCGATGCTTAGGGCGAAGCTCAAAACGTAGCCGCAGCACGGGCAGGCGCCGCGCCACTCGCGCCCGGCCCGGTGCAGACCGAGGCGGGCGGCCAGCTTGGCAGCGCTCACTTTGCGGCATCCGCTTCGCTTGTGGAATGAAAGGTCCGCGATCGTAGCCAAGCCTCGATGTCGCGGGCGCTGTACAGAGTCCGCTTGCCGAGCTTCAGGAATGGCGGCCCGAAGCCTGCCGCGCGCCAACGCTCAAGGCATCGGCCAGTGACGTGCAGAATCGTCGCTACGCGGCGCTGATCGAGCAGCTCGATGGTGGTGTCGGGCATCGAAATCTCCCGGTCGGTTTCAGACCGAGAAGTGCGCTCACCGTCGCCGCAAAACTAATCCGCAGAAATGCCAGAAGTCCCGGCAAAACCCGGCAGAAATGCCAGAATGTGTGCGGCGTTCAGCTCGAGCGGCTGCGCAGCCTGTCGATGACACGATCGATCGAGCGATCGCTGAAACCCTTCGGGTCGGGATGTCTCTGCCGCGCTATAATCCGAAGCTCCTTCTTCGACTGCATCGGGTCCACGCCGCGAAGCGCTTCTTCAATCTCTTTCCCGTGGCTGGGCGCGCCCTGCTTCCTCTCGGAGGGTCCATTGCGCGGCCCTGGCCACAGGTGCGTCACTCGATCCCGGCGCAGCAGCAGCGTGTGCCACCCGGGCGGGTTTAGGTCGCGCGAAGTTGCAAACACCTCATGCACTGCGAATGGACCGGCGGCAGCGTCGTCTCCCGGGCTGATTACTCGGGTCGCCAGTTCGTCCTCATCCTCGGTTTCTTCGACGAAGATCTTGTAGCCTTGTGCGCTGACCTTCCGATCATCGAGGGGAGATGGCAATCCGAGCACGTTCCAAACGGGGCAGCCCAGCGCATCGCGCACGCGGCTACCCTCCCACATCCATGGGATCTGATGATCGGAGAGTGCGTCGCGAAGCTGCTGCAGAGCTTCCTCCGAGCTACACCCGTCGGTCGACCGTACGTGTTCGACGGCTTCGCGCAGGGACACGCCGAGCGCTCGTTCCTTTGCAGCGTTCGAAATGTAAGGCATCGGCGCCTCCGCTGGCGCTCCGCAGGGAAGGACGGCGCGGCGGGGATGGTGCGGAAAACCATCCGTTCGGGGATCAGCCTAGCCGCGCCAGAGGGGATGCTACTCGGCCGCCGGTGGCGCCGGAAGCGGATCGATCAGGGGCGCGCCATCCGCCAACAGCAGCAGGATTTCGGCCAGCCGATCGGCTTGCGCTCGGCGCCCGGAGCGTTCCAGGTCGGCCAGAATGCGCTCGGCAATCCGGCGCGCGGCTTGTGTGCCGGGCTCGGGTGCCGGCGCTGCTTGTGTGGTAGTGCTTGGGGTAGCCATCATCGCGGTCCTTTCGCCTTGATGGTCAGGGGCGGGCCGATGGTTCCTGCCATCGCTCGCCCCGCTTTGCCGGCATCCGGCCGGCGCGGTTCCTCAGCCAGCGCGGGGAAGCTCGATCAGCTCGCCCTTCGGCCTGCGCTCCATCGCAGCCTGGATGCGCGCGCCGATCGCCTCGGCCGCCTGGCGCACCGGATCGGCAGACAGGTGCGCGTAGCGTGCAGTCGTGCTGGCGTTGTGGTGCCCGAGCAGCTGGCCGATCACCAGGAGGCTATCGCCGCTCGCGGCACCGATGCTCGCATACGAATGGCGCAGGTCGTGCAATCGCACACCATCGAGCCCGGCCGCCTTGCGCACGCGTAGCCAAACCTTGTCAAAGCCGACATAAGGCGCACCGATGCGATGCCCGCAGATCACGAACGGATTGCCTTCCTGGCGCGACAGGGAAGCGAGCACGGCAAGCGCCGGGGCGTTCAGGTAGACGGGCTTCTTCCCGGTCTTGCTGTCCGGAAGGAAGATCATCGAGCGTTCAGAATCGATCCACTCCCACCGCAGTGTCGTGACCTCGGAACGGCGACAACCGGTGAACAGCAGCAGCTTGATCGCGGCGGCCGGGTAAGGGTCGTTGGTTCGCGTCGTTTCTGCATCGAGCGCTTCCGCCAGGCGGGCGATCTCCGCATCCGACAGGAAGCGTTCCATCTTGCGGATCGGCGCTTTCTTCACTCCGCGCGCCGCGTTTGCTTCGAGCAACCCTCGCTCGACGGCGAAGGTCATGATTGCGCTCACCAGCGCCACGCATTGGGCCGCCACACCCTTGCCGCCGCGCACGATGGCTCCCGGGCGCCGCTCGCCCTTTCCGGGCTCCTGCACCGCCGTTTTGCCCGCCACCACGTCACGTTGCATACGCTCGACATCGAGACGCGCAATCGCGTCAATGCGCTTGGCTCCGAGCAATGGCTTCAGGTGGCGCTCGATGCGCGTCCGGTCGGATCGCAAGGTCAGTGATTTCTTGTGCGCAACGCCCTCGGCCAGATAGAGGTCGGCCAGTTGCCCGAACGTCATCGTGCGCGATGCGGCTTTGCGCGCCTCAGCGGGATCCTCGCCCTTCGCGACTTCGGCAAGCAGCCGCAACGCTTCCCTGCGCGCCATTTCCGGGGTCCAGGGCGAGCCGTGCTTGCCGATAACAAACCGGCGCTTAGCTGCACCCCGCCCGTGCCCGGCTCGGTAATCGACGGCGTAGGACTTGCTGCCGGCGGGGGTCACCACCAGGCAGAAGCCTTTCACTTCGGCATCACGAATCAGGAAGGTCTCGACGCTCGGCATCGCCGCATCGACTGTTCGTTTGGTGATCCGCTGCCCTGCCATTGTCCTCTCCCCTTCGCTAGTCCGACATTCGCCAGGTCGAGTCCCACATTCGCCATGTCGGCACCATGTCGGCACGCGAGCGAGTATCAGTGTCGGTGAATGTCGGACTCGTTCTGGACGAAGTCAAGTGAATTGGCGGATTCTGGGTGCCGACATGGTAGCAGCGTCGGAGCTTGTCAGGGCCGGTTGTAGGATTTTGGTTCCGTC
>JBOHMN010000258.1:0-3155 GCA_050730175.1 Acetobacteraceae bacterium
CACCAGAAGATGGCGGCTGCGTTGGATACGGCGTTCGAAAAGATCGGCGCCATCCAGGCGGCGGCGCCCCATCGCGTCCTTGAACTATCTCCTCACCTCCCATGTCTGGCGCCAGGATCACAACGGCTTCAGCCACCAGGACCCGGGCTTCGGCGACCATGTGGTGAACAAGAAGGCGGATATTGTCCGGGTCTATTTTCCGCTGGACGTCAACACGCTCCTGTTCGTCACCGATCATTGCCTGCAGAGCTGGGGCCGGATCAACGTCATTGTCGCCGGCAAGCAGCCGCAACCCCAGTGGCTCGATATGGATGCGGCGATCAAACACTGCACGCAAGGGATCGGCATTTGGGAATGGGCTAGCAACGACCACGGCGGCGAGCCGGACGTGGTGATGGCCTGCGCAGGCGACGTGCCGACGCTGGAGACGCTGGCCGCAGTCGATCTCCTTCGCCACCACTTCCCCGACCTGAAAGTCCGGGTGGTCAACGTCGTCGACCTGATGACCTTGCAACCGCAGACGCGGCATCCACACGGCCTGAGCGACAATGATTTCGATACGCTGTTCACCAGGAATAAGCCGGTCATCTTCGCCTTCCACGGCTATCCCGCCCTGATCCACCGGCTGACCTACAAGCGGGCCAACCACGACAATCTGCACGTGCGCGGCTTCGAGGAGGAAGGCACGACGACCACGCCCTTCGACATGGTCGTGCGCAATCGCCTCGACCGTTTCCATCTCGTGGGTGCCGTGATCGACGTCGTGCCGGCGCTCGGTGCCGCCGCGGCGCACGCAAAGCAGGCGATCCGCGACAAGCTGGTCGACCACGAGCGCTATATTGCAGCGCATGGCGCCGATATGCCGGAGGTGCGCGATTGGCGCTGGCCCCATGCGGCGTGATGGCGCGCAAGCGTCAGCGGAGCGAGCGCCGCCAACGAAGGGCGTTCGTGCGAATGGTAGTCCATTTGCGCCAGATCAAGGCGCTGGCTGCACTGCTGAAACAGAGCGCCGCCGACGCTGTGCATGCGGCAGATGCGGTGGCTGCGTAGAGTGTTATTGGGCGATGACCGCCAGCCGACTTTGAACGCACTTCGGGACAATTCCAGCCACCCGCACCAAGGTAGGTTGAAGGGACACGGGAATGACCCTGCAAAAGACGCTCGGCCTGTTCAACCTGACCGGGGAGGACCCGAACGCCGCCCGCCGCGTGAGCGCGGCCTCATTCGACTGGCTCAGGATCGCCTTCGGGCTAATCCTGCTCTACGATTCCTGGACTTCGCTGTCACTCGCCGACAAGGCCGAGGTTGGCCAACTCATGGGCCTGCCGATGTCCTCCGGCGTCCTGCATGTCACCGTCATCCTGCTGACCTTCGTCAAGATCGCGCTCGCCGCCGCGCTGCTGACCGGGCGTGGGCTCAAGGTAATGGGATGGGTCGGCGTCGCCTACAGCCTGCTGGTCTGGATCGTCGTCCAGCACGGCGGCGATTTCGGCCCGGACGGGACCGATCCCGGCGCCGGCGCGGCCTATCTTGTCGCGTTCCTCTTCGTGCTGGCGGCGGAGCGGGCGAAGGAGGTGGACATCACGAAGAACGAGATGTTCAGCCTGGCGCGCGTCGCCTTCGGCATTCTCTGGGCCTACGACGCGCTCTACAAGTTCCAGCCCTACTTTCTCACCCACTACATGGACTTCCTGAACGGCGCGAAGAGCGATGTGACAGGCTGGCGCGCCGCCTACGACCAGATCTGGATCGCGATCAGCCTGCTGATAGGCTCCGCTGTCATGGCTTGGCTGGTGGCGATCTTCGAGGCCGTAACTGCCTTCGGCCTGCTCGCCGGCCACCGCGCGCTCAGGGCGCTGGCGCCGATCGGCTTCATCCTCGCCTTCCTGATCTGGAGCGTGCCCGAGGAGTTCGGCGGTCCCTACCATCTCGGCGTCGGCCACGGGCCGCTGCACATGTTCGGCACGGCGATCATCTACATGCTCGCGCTCGGCTACGTCATGGTGGTTTACAGCCCGCTCGACCTGCTGCCCGCCGCGCTCCGCTCACCGCGGAAGGCCGTGCAGGGCGGGCGCGAAGGGCAGCCCGCGGACGCGCCGTCCTGAGGTCCAACTCGCGCAGAATCGATGCGGGCGCCGTTCTTGGCGCCCGCGTCTCGATCGTTCTGACCAGTCGTGCGGGCAGCGAGCGTACATGTATCGCGTCCTGCGCCGCCGCCGTGCTCCTCGCGCACGGGCGGAACGCTCCCGCGCCGACCCATTCGGAGGCAGTCTGAGCCATGACGAACGCCATTCTCGCCCTCAATGCCGGCTCCTCCAGCGTCAAGTTCGCGCTGTTCGAAATCGACCGCGCCCGCCTCGATCGCGCCTCCAGCGGCGAGGTCGAAGGCATCGGCGTCGCGCCGCATTTCTTCGCCAAGAGCCCCTCGAACGCGGTTCTCGCCGAACGGCACTGGCCGGACGGCGCACGCGAACCCTACGAGGCGCTCCTCGGCACGCTGCTTGATTGGGTGGAATCCCATCTCGACAAAGACTCGCTGATCGCAGTCGGCCACCGCGTCGTGCACGGCGGCCCCGACCACGACCGCCCAGCACGTGTCTCTCCGAGCCTGATCCAGGCGCTCGCACGCCTCTCACCTCTGGCCCCGCTTCACCAGCCGCACAATCTCTCGCCTATCCGCGCAATCGCCACGCTCCGGCCGAACCTGCCGCAGGTCGCCTGCTTCGACACCGGCTTTCACCACGGCATGGCAGCGGTCGCGACCCGTCTCGCCCTGCCGCGCAAATACGAAGCCGAGGGCGTGCGCCGCTACGGCTTCCACGGCCTCTCCTACGAATACATCGCTCGGCGCTTACGCGAAATCGCACCCGCCCTCGCGGCAGGCCGCGTCATCGTCGCGCATCTCGGCAACGGAGCAAGCCTTTGCGCGATGCACGGCGGTCGCAGCATCGACACGACCATGGGCTTCACCGCCCTCGACGGGCTGGTGATGGGCACGCGTTGCGGCTCGATCGATCCGGGCGTGCTCCCCTATCTCGAACAACAGCACCGCATGGACGCGAAGGCGGTCGAGACGCTGCTCTATCAGCAATCCGGTCTGCTCGGCGTCTCCGCCCTCAGCAGCGACATGCGCGTGCTGCTGGCGAGCACCGAGC
>JBOHMN010000259.1:0-5535 GCA_050730175.1 Acetobacteraceae bacterium
GGCCGAGACGGAGCTCTCGGCCGGACGGCTCGTCTGGTCGGAACTGAAGGACTGGATCGCGCTTCTCAAGCCGCGCGTGCTGCTGCTTGTGGTGTTCACCGGCATCGTCGGACTCGTGGTCGCGCCAGGCCACCTTGAGACGTTTCTTGCCGTGGTTGCCGTGCTCGCCATCGCCATGGGAGCCGGCGCGGCGGGCGCGATCAACATGTGGTACGATCGCGACATCGACGCGCTGATGCGGCGCACGCAGCGCCGCCCGATTCCCACTGGCAGGATCAGCGCCGAAGCAGGGCTTTGCTATGGCGTCGTGCTCGGCATCATCTCGGTGCTGCTGATGATGGTGGCGACCAACGTGCTGGCCGCCGGCCTGCTCGCTGCGTCGATCTTGTTTTACGTCCTCATTTACACTGTCTGGCTGAAGCGCCGTACGCCGCAGAACATCGTGATCGGAGGCGCGGCGGGCGCCTTTCCGCCGGTGATCGGCTGGGTTGCAGTAACCGGTTCGCTTGCGGCGCTGCCACTGCTGATGTTCGCAATTATCTTTCTCTGGACGCCCCCGCATTTCTGGGCGCTCTCGCTGTTTGCGAACGAGGACTATCGTCGCGCCGGGGTTCCCATGCTCCCCGTCGTCAAGGGAGCGCGCGAGACAAGATGGCAGATTCTTATTTACACGCTGGCATTGGTGCCGCTCTCGCTTGTCCCCGTGGCGCTTGGCCTCGCCGGCTGGATTTATGGCGCGTCCGCGGTCGTGCTCGGCCTTGGCTTCATCTGCTACGCGGTCAAGGTGCTGCGTGACCCGCAGGATGCGGCAGGGGTCAGCCGGACACGCGATGCGGCGGCCAAGGCGGCGTTCCGGTTTTCGATCTATTATCTCTTCCTGCTGTTCGCGGCCCTCGCCGCGGGGAGGTTGCTCGGTTGAGCCAGGAAGCGGTATCCGGCGGCCCTGCACCACTTTCTCCGGCTGAGAAGCTGGCACTGAGGCAAAGGCGAGTCCGCAGCTGGGTGACCTTGATTGCGCTGCTGCTCCTGGCTGGCCTGGTTTGCGGCGTCTCGGTCTTACGCATGATCCAGCAGCATCACCCGCCGCATTTCGTCTGACGGACGCGCGGTTTTACTAACGGCCTACGTTCTTATCTCGGCTGCAAACTCTGCGAGCTCCGCGGCGGCCGCTTCCTTGAGCGGCTCGGCGCCGACGCCGATCAGCCGAAACGCGGTCCGTCCATCCGCCTCACGAGCAAGCAGGGTACTTGCTGCGGCGAGCAGGCGTTCCGGTGCCGCCGTCGGCACTGCCAGACTCACATGCCGGAAGCGCGTCGCGAAGTCCGCCGCGCGAAGCTTGAGCACCACGCCGCCTGCCACCCGGTGGCGTTCTTGCAGCCGCTCAGCGAGTTGCTCCGTCAGGGCGCGGAGCGAACGGGCAAGCACGTCGAGATCGGCCAAATTCTCGGCGAAGGTTCGCTCGGTGCTGATCGAGCGCAGCGCCTGATCGGCGGTCACTTTGCGATCGTCCTCACCGGCGGCCCGACGCATCAGCGAAAGCCCTTCCCGGCCCAGCGCCCGCGCGGCTTGCGGCGTAAGGCCCTGCAGATCGGCCAGGCGCCGGACACCGCGCGCCGCCAGCCGCCGCTCCGTCGCCGGCCCAACTCCGGGCAGCACTCTGACCGGGAGCGGAGCGAGCTTGGACGCCGCTTCACCGTCGCCGATCGCGGCAAAGCCGCGCGGCTTGTCGCGCCCCGCCGCGAGCTTGGCCAGCAGTCGGTTCGGCGCGAGGCCGATGGAAACCGTGAGGCCAAGCTCGGATTCGACTTTTTGCGCAAGCCCGGCAAGCAGCGCGGCAGCCGGCATGCCATGCGACCGTGCGGCGCTACCCAGGTCGAGCACAGCCTCGTCGATCGAAAGCGGCTGCACGAGTGGCGTCAGCCTTCGCATATGAGCGCGGATCGCGCGCGCCGTCGCCGCGTACTTGGGAAAATCGGGCCGGATGACCACCGCATCAGGGCAGCGCGCCAGCGCCTGGAACATCGGCATCGCACTCCGCACCCCGGAAAGGCGTGCGACATAGCAGGCCGCGGCGACCACACCGCGCGCGCCGCCACCGACGATCACCGGCCGCTCCATGAGTTCCGGCCGGTCACGTTTCTCAACGCTGGCGAAGAAGGCATCGCAGTCGATGTGAGCGATCGTGAGCTCGAAGAGCTCCCGGTGCTGGACGACCCTGAGGCTGCCGCAGGCGGGGCAGGCGGTTCCGCCGGCGCCTTGCCAGACAGCCAGGCAGTCCCGGCAAAGGCTCGGGAGGCCTCCGATCATGGCGCCCAGAGCCATGCCGCACCCCGCACGCCCGAGGCGTCGCCATGCACGTTACGTACGATCGGCGTATCGGAAACGTCGGTGAACACGTAACGGCGGATGCGTTCGGGAACATCGCGGGTCAGGTGCGCCATGTTGGAAAGGCCGCCGCCCAGCACGATCACGTCCGGATCGAGGATGTTGATGACGACGGCAAGGCCGCGCGCCATCCGGTCGGTATGCCGGGCGAGCGCCGCCGCGGCCCGGGTATCACCGGCCGCTGCGCGAGCCGTAAGGCCGGTCGCATCGCGTGCTCCCGGGCCGTCGCAATCGGCTGCCAGACCCGGGCCGGAAACCATCGTCTCGAGACAGCCGTGCAGGCCACACCAGCAAAGCGGCCCGGGAACTTCGTCCGGCCCGGGCCACGGCAATGGCGTATGTCCCCATTCGCCGGCCACACGGTTATGGCCATCCAGCACCTTGCCGCCGATCACCACGCCACCGCCGCATCCGGTCCCGATGATGACGCCGAAGACAACATGGGCACCTCTCGCCGCGCCGTCCACCGCTTCGCTGAGCGCGAAACAGTTGGCGTCGTTAGCGACTCTGACTTCACGCCCGAGCAGCGTGCTGATGTCCCGATCGAAGGCATGCCCGTTCAAGGTGATCGAGTTGGCATTTTTAACCAGGCCGGTCGCCGGGCTGATGACCCCCGGAATCCCGATTCCGACGCTTGCCTCAGCGCCAATTTTGGCTTCCGCCTCCGCTACCAGTGCGGCGATCGCGGCGAGTTTGGCGTCGTAACCTGCTGGGGTGGCGATCCGGTGGCGGATCGGCATCGCGCCGGCATGGTCCAGAACGGCGATCTCGATTTTGGTGCCGCCCAGATCGACTCCGATACGATACGGACCCATGATGGGCATTCTGCGGGCTAAACCTCGCTTGCTCAAGCATGCCGAGCCGCCGCAGGATGGTACTCATGTCCGAAACGCTTCTCGATCTCAAGGGCCTGCGCTGCCCGTTGCCGGTTCTCCGGGCGAATCGCGCGCTCCGCCATATGCCCCCCGGAGCACACCTGAGGGTGCTGGCGAACGATCGGGCGGCGATCGCCGACTTCCAGGCGTTTTGCCGGGAGAGTGGGCACGCGCTCCTGGCCTGGAGCGACGACGCAGGCGTGTTGAGCTTCCTGATTCGCCGTCGACCCGACCCCCCGGCCCCAGACGAACCGCGCAGCCAGGCCGGGGACAGCGAATGAAGGTTGCGCTGATTACGCACGAAGCATGCCTCGGCCACGATCCTGGGCCGTCCCACCCCGAATGTCCGGCGCGTCTCTGTGCGGTGCTGGCGGCGCTCGCCACCGAAGAGTTCGGCCCGCTGCTGCGGCAAAGTGCGCCGCGGGCGGAGCGCGAGGCTCTGCGAAGCATCCATCCGGACCGCTATGTCGAGGAAATCCTGGCCGCCGCGCCGGAAGCCGGCAGTTACCGGACACTCGACCCCGACACGGTGATGAGCGCCGGCAGCATCGAGGCGGCATTGCGCGCCGCTGGAGGGGCGATCGCCGGCGTCGACACCGTCATGGAGGGCAAGGCCGACGCCAGCTTCGTGGCCGTCCGGCCGCCCGGCCATCACGCCGAGCCGGCACGCCCGATGGGTTTCTGCCTGTTCAACAATGTCGCCCTCGCCGCCTTGCATGCCCGCGCCCGCTGGGGTCTGCAAAGAGTTGCCATCGTTGACTTCGATGTCCATCACGGCAACGGAACCCAGACGGTTTGCTTCGGTGACCCTGACCTCTTCTACGCCTCGAGCCACCAAAGCCCGTGCTATCCCGGCACCGGCTCAGCCGCCGAGCACGGCATCGCCGGCAATGTCGTCAATGTGCCGCTTCCGCCGGGCACCGCGAGTGTTGCCTTCCGGCAAGCCTGGCAGAGGGTGATCCTGCCGGCAGTTCGCCAATTCGCACCCGAGTTGCTGCTGATTTCCGCTGGTTTCGACGCCCACAAGGCGGATCCCCTTGCGGCACTCGAGCTCGAAGAGGCCGATTTCACCTGGCTGACCGCCGAACTGATCCGGCTTGCGAGGCTCTCTGCACGGGGGCGGATCGTTTCTGTACTGGAAGGCGGCTATGACCTTGCAGCGCTCGCGGCGAGCGCGGCGGCCCATGTGCGCGCGCTGATGCGAGACGATTGACTGCGACCCAAGATTCCCGCTCGCGGGAGACCACAACAGGAGAATGCGATGCCGGACGCGATTGAGCCTACCGACATTGCCGGACTTTCCTTCGAAGAGGCGCTGGCCGAGCTTGAACGGATCGTGCGGGGCCTCGAAGGTGGGCAACTCAAGCTCGAAGAGGCAATCGGCGCTTACGAACGCGGCAGCCTGCTACGCCGGCATTGCGAAGCGAAGCTTGCCGAAGCGGAAGCGCGCGTTGCCGCCATCGTCGAACGCGCCGACGGAACACTCGGCGTGCGGGAAAGCACCTGATGGCAATCGTCGCAGCGACTGCCGATGGCGGTCTTGAAGAGGCGCGCGAAGATGCCGCCAAAACGGTCGAGGCCGCACTCGACGTGCTGCTGCCCGAATCGGCCGGCCCGGAGTCCCGACTCGACGCGGCGATGCGCTACGCCGCACTCGGCGGCGGCAAGCGATTGCGGGCCTTTCTGGTCATGCAAAGTGCTGGGCTGTTCGCGGTCAGCGCGACGTGTGCGGCGCGCGTCGCCGCGGCGGTGGAAATGCTGCATTCCTATTCTCTCGTGCACGACGATCTGCCGTCCATGGACAATGACGACCTGCGCCGCGGCAGGCCCAGCACGCATCGTGCGTTCGATGAGGCAACGGCGATACTGGCCGGCGATGCCTTGCAGGCGCGCGCGTTCGAGATCCTCGCCGACCCCGACACCCACGCCGACGCACAGGCGCGGGCCGAGCTGGTGCAGGCATTTGCCGCCGCGGTCGGGCCCCGCGGAATGGTGGGCGGACAGATGATCGACATGCTTGCCGAAGGCAAGGAGCTGACCCCGCCCGAGGTCACGCGCCTGCAGGCGATGAAGACGGGACGGCTGATCGAGTTCAGCGCCGAGGCCGGAGCCATTCTCGGCCGTGCGGCACCATCACAGCGCCAGGCCCTGTCACGCTTCGGCCGCGAGCTCGGCGCCGCATTTCAGATCGCCGATGATCTGCTGGACGCCGAATCGAGCACCGCGGAAATGGGCAAGACAGCGGGAAAGGACGCCGCCGCCGGCAAAGCAACTT
>JBOHMN010000260.1:0-3647 GCA_050730175.1 Acetobacteraceae bacterium
GGCGCGGCTCGCGGCGGCGGCGGTGGAACTGCACACCGGACGCTATGCCAACGAGCGGGGAGGGCGCGAACTCGAGCGCCTGCAACACGCGGCCCGCCAATCCGTCGCGCTCGGTCTTGCCTGCCACGCGGGGCACGGGCTGACATTCGAGAATGTCGGGCCGGTCGCCGCCATTCCGGAGGTGATCGAACTCAATATCGGCCACTTCCTGATCGGCCAGGCGATCTTCGATGGCCTCGCCGCGACAGTCGCGCGGATGAAGGAACTGATGGCCGCGGCCCGCGGGCTCAGGGTCGCAACTGCGGAGTAAGGAAGCCTGCTCGTGAGGCTGCGCATTTCTCTAAACCATCAGAATGTCATTGCGACGAAGCAATTTAGTTCGGCTCGAGCCGCGACGCCAGCGCCCAACCACCCGACACAACTCGCTCCCGTAGCAGCTCGTTTGGATTGCGACACCCGGCGGCGCGGTGATAATGGGATTCCGAGGAAATCATGGCTCGAGAGCCGATCGACGACATAGAAGCGTGGTCGAAGAAGCTGTCGCTTTGGCGACAGGATTGCCTTCGTCGGTTGGCGGCCAGCAACGAACTGACCGACACCGATCTCGACGAACTTCTGGCGCTAGTAAAAAGCTCGGCCGGATTCACGGTTGAGCCCAAACCACCCGCACCCATCGCCTTCACCAAGGCCCATTTCGGCGGTGGCAGCCACAGGCCCATCGTGCTCAAGGGCATCGCAGACGTCCAGAATGTTAATCGCCTGGTGCCCAAAGCGGGGCTTACCTTTTGCCCCAGGGAGCTGACAATCATTTACGGCCGAAATGGCAGCGGAAAGAGTGGATTCGTACGGATCCTCCGCACGGCCTGCCGCACCCGTATCGAACACCCGGCCAGGCTCAAGGTGCTTCCCAATGCGTACCGAGGTGTAGGAGGACCGCAGGCGGCCCAGATCATCATCGACGCCGGCGCCGGGGACGTCCCCATACCGTGGACACCAGGCGCCCCCGTGTCGGCACAGCTTATGCAGGTTTCGGTTTTCGATGCCGCATCAGCGCAGCTCTACGTGGACGGCGGAAACCAGATTCGCTACCTCCCGTTCGGCTTGGCGCTGCCGCATCGCCTCAACACCGTCTGCCTCACGCTCAAGGAACGGCTCGAAAGCGAGCGCGCAGCGGCGGTAGGCAACAAGGTGAACCTGACGACGATTGCCTTCCCCTTCCCGCGAGACACCAAGGCGCAGAGCTTCGAGCGGGCTCTGAGCACGGAAGTCTCCAACGCTGAAATTGGTGAAGCCGCCCATTTCGAGCCTGAAGACCAAGTCCGATTGGAGCACGTATCCGCGACTCTTTCCACCGGCGCGGAAGCGGCTGCCGACCTTGCCCCGCTGGTGGCTTGGCTAGAACGCCTTGCCAGCGAATGCGACGCAGCGGCGACCGCGTTTTGCGATACAGCCCTCGCCGGACTCACTATGCTCAAGAGCGCGGCAGCGGCTGATCGCCAGGCTGCGATGGCGTCAGCCGACAAACTGTTTGCCGACGAACCGCTGCCCGGCGTTGCCAGCGAGAGCTGGCGCAAGCTGTGGATGGCTGCGCGGGATTACTCAATAAGTGAGGCCTACCGCGGGCATGTTTTCCCGGTCACCGCGACGGATAAGCGCGACGCCGTCTGCGTACTCTGCGCGCAGCCGCTCCTGGCCGACGGCGCATCCCGGTTTCAGCGCTTCCAAGATTACATGGACGGCACACTTGGTCTCGCCGCGACCGAAGCAGAACGAGCCGTCAGCGAAGCGGCCGCAAGCATCCCAGAGCTGAAATTGTTGCGCGCCGGCGACTTCGCCGACCGCCTCAGGCAGATCCGCAAGCGCGACGGCACGCTCGCAGACGCGCTCTCCACATTCCAGATCTCAGCAGCCTCGCGCCGGGCCGACGCGATGGCCCGGGTGGCAGGGCAGGCGGCCAAGCCTCAGCCGAGCTTGGCGAACGTGCAAGAAGACGTGAGGAAACTGGCAGCCAGGCTTAGGCATGCGGAGGTTGCCCTTGCGGGGGCTAGCGACGCGCACGAGCGACAGCAGCTCACTGCAGAAAGTGCCGAACTTGAGGATCGGAAGATCCTCGCTGCCAACTGCGCCAAGCTGATCACGCGTCGAGACCTCATGGTAACGGACGCCGCTTTTGCAAGGGCTCTTGCGGAGGTCCAGACCAAAGGCATCACCCAGCGGGCGAATGAGTTGGTCGACCAGCACCTGACCGCCGCCGTGGCGGCCCGGTTTGATGCGGAGCGCGCGCGATTCGACATTGCCCATCTTAAACTTGGGCTGTCGCGCAGGAGCGGGCGGACCAAGGCGGAGTTTGACGTAGCTCTGCAAACGAAATTGACCAAGGTCACCTCCGAAATTCTGAGCGAAGGGGAGCAGCACGCGCTCGCGCTCGCTGCATTCCTGACCGAGGTGGCACTGACGGAAGACTCTGGCCCAATCGTCGTCGATGACCCAGTCTCTTCGCTCGATCGCGACAGGAGCGCCAGGGTCGCCGCGCGGCTTGCCGAAGAAGCCAGGAATCGACAGGTTATCGTGTTTACCCACGACATGATCTTCGTCAACGAGCTATGTCGCGCAGCCGAAGCGCAGGGCATCGAACCTGCCACTATAGCCCTCTTCGGCGACAAGGAGGCCGCGGGTAAGGTCGACACGGCCGGAATGACCTGGAAAGGCCTCAACGTCGCGAAGCGAATTGCGCGAATCAAGAATGATTTCGCACCGCTGGCTAAGCTGCACGCAAGTAGCCCTAGCGACTACGAGTACCAGATTAAGAACCTTTATGGTCGCTTACGCGACACGTACGAACGCGTCGTTGAGGAAGTAATTTTCCACGGTGTGGTGCAGCGCGGCACGGACGTTATTCAAACACAGTTTCTGCGTTACGTGTCCCTATCCGGCGATCACGCGATTCGCTTCCACAAAGGAATGACGCGCGCAAGCACCTATAGCCACGACAATCCGGCCGCCGAAACCGTGCCGGTGCCGACGCCGAGCGAGGTCAAAGAGGACGTAGCCGCGCTTGAACAACTCGTTAAGGACCTTCAGGAGGAAAGCCTCGTTGCTGAGATAGCCCGTCCGGAAATGAGACCAAAGAGGTGATTAGATTCGCGTCCCCTGCAGCGACGCCTGGTCCGTTGGAACCGGCGGCGGAAGTTCCGCAAGATAGCTGCTCGCCTCGGAGAGACCCTGTCCGGCCGCGCGCTCGAGCCAGCTTCGCGCCTCCGCGGGGTCACGCACGCCGGCGGTGCCGTTCAGGAAATAGCGGCCGAGCATGAGCTGCGCCTGCCCGTGCCCGCGCTCCGCGGCGGCACGGTACCAGCGCGCCGCCCGATTTCGGTCAGGCGCAATGTCGTGACCGCCGCCGAGCAATGCCCCGACCGCGAACATGGCACCGACATGGCCGCGCCGTGCGGCCTTCTGGTAAAGCCGCAGCGCCTCCTTGTGATCGCGTGGTCCGCCCCAGCCGGTGACGAACATCTCGGCCAGCGCAACCTCGGCCTCGGCGAGGCCGGCCTCGGCCGCACGCGCGATCCAGGAGCGACCCGCCGCGGCATCGGCCTCGACCCCGCGCCCCTCGATCAACATCCGCCCATACCAGTACTGGGCGTTGA